>JAFZKQ010000075.1 GCA_017553575.1 Paludibacteraceae bacterium | reverse complement strand
TTCTTTCCGTTGAGTGTATGGAGGATGAAAGCGCTAATATACCATATAATGGTTTGATTAGAAGTGCGATAATTGATTATTCTTGGACATCTGCCTCAATGATACGATTGGATTCGATACCCGAGCAGGTGAAATTCCTTGTGGATTCTTTATCTGCTGAAAATTAAGAATTAAACTTTCCTCAAGGACAGTGCTTATAAGCCTGAAAGGCTTAAACATATATAGCCCATGGGCAACGCCCTGGCTCGAGGTTGGGGAGTGCGTATCCCTAATGATGCGTATACCCATAGCCCCATCGGGGCTGTCTCATCACAGGCAGGTTACCCCCTCTGCCTATAATATACCATCCCTCCGGGACTTGCGACATCACTTTTGTTGATGAGAAAACGTGAATTTAGCGTTTGTTGGTCAGTGACGTAAAATAGTTCATAAAGGCCTAAACAAATATCCGTAAATCGTTCTAGTGTAGAGGGAAAAATTCCCAAATAAATTCTATTTTTGCATAGTTCATATTATAAATTGGAAAAACGAAAAAATATGGCAACCTATACGATTAATATCAATGAGACGACAAAAGAGGGGAAAAGTGTTCTTGCTCTTTTAAGATCGTTGTCTTCCATCTCGTTCGTAAAGGATAAGAAGGCAGGCAAGATTTCAAGTATTGATGAATCATTGGCAGAAGCAAGAATGGGAAAAACGTATAAGGCAAAAGATGGTTTTGATTTAATAGATAAATGCCTTAAATGAAATATTCAATTGAATATACAAGTCACTTCAAAAAGAAGGTGAAACTATTGAAAAAACGTGGTTATGACCTGACAGAACTCGCGAAGACAATTAACATTTTATGTGAGACAGGCGAACTTCCTCGGGAATTCAAACCTCACAAGTTGTCTGGCAAATATTCTGGATGCTGGGAATGTCACATCAAACCTGATTGGTTGCTTGTTTGGGAACAATATGACGATAGACTTGTAATGCTGATGGTTGATACTGGTACACATTCGGATATATTCTGAAAAAGTATCCGTTTGTTTGTCAGTGATGAAAAAATCGGCCTGTAAGACCTAAACAGATATAGCCCATGGGCAACGCCCTGGGTCGAGGATAATTAATAGTTGGTCGAGTAGTGCGTATCACTACATGATGCGTACGTCCCGAGCCCAAAATGGACGGCAATATCACAGGGGGCAACCCTTGTGTGAAACGAATAATAACAAAATTGATAATTCAACTAAATTTATATGAGATATTTGTTACTTTTATTGCCCCTCTTGCTATATTGTAGCTGTTCTCCCAAAGAGGAAGTTCGAACCAACTCTGGGGAAGACTTGTTTGACTCAGTTCCATTAGACTCTGTCGTATTGGACTCTGCCAGTTGTAGTGGTTCTCGACGAGAGGTATATCAAAATCCGAACAGATACGAAGAGGCGTCGATGTTTTTCGAAAAAATGGCGCTGCAAGAAAAAATAATTGGAGATTCCTTTTCCTTTTCGTTTTATGACAGAGATGGAATTTTTATACGTGAGTTGAAATATTTAGGCGCTGTTAAAGTAGGTCAAACAGAATATCATGTAATAGTTGAAGAGAATAGATTTGGTCGATATGAATTCTCCTTACATGGCAGTGCGAGATTGACTATTTATCGTGATGATGTAAGATCGGGGTCCTACTATGGTTCGAATTATGGCGAATTAGATTTCAGATTGATAGATGGCGGAATAGAGGTGTCGAAAAAAAATAAGATTACCAAATATTTTGATACGATTAGCTTTGCGGAAGGAATCCCCGAGGAAGTTTTTATTAGGGATTCTATGTATGAACCTGATCGTTTTATGGGTGATTTCCTTTATTTTAGGTTTGATAAATAAGCAATACAATGAGAAGATTGATATACATACTGCTTCCCCTTTCTTTTTCATTCCAATCCTATGCTGTGGATTTTCATGGAAAACCGCACATCTACGAGAATACGGAATCAAAGGTCAGGACCTATTATGGTGCGGACAGCCTGTTGGGTCTGGAAGATGCGAATGGCACAAAACTGACGCCTGCCATCTATACTGAAATGGGGAACTATACATGGAATGATATGATCATGGTGGAGGTGGATGATAGTCTCTATGGATTGATAGGTATTAACGGAAAGACCCTCTTGCCTCCTGTTTATAGTTTTATTGACAGGGAGCTTTGGGGACATCTGACGGTTGAAAAGGAGGGAAAACGATGGGGAATGGTCTACAATGGAAAAACAGAATCGTTTGTTGAGGCTCCTCTTGAAGAAAAAGCCCAAAAATCGCCGGTGCTCTATTCCCTAAAAAAGCAGTATGAAGAGGTTGAAATTATTCGTAATCGTGCGAATATGCAGATAGCCGCAGGTGGCATCTCTGAGTTTGGCTATGCTAACGTGATTGACGCTTTCGATTCTGATGGTTGGGGTGTTGGTCCGTGTAGAGACACGCTTGCATATCAAATAAAAAAAGGGGATAAATATTATATTCTTTCGATTGATAATCAGAAAATTATTACAGAAGGCAGAGAATACGATTTTTCGAACTATACCGATAGCATCCATTTCGTGTATAATGAAGATACACTTGTGGTCGTAGACTATAATAAACAGGAGGTCATTGATAAAATGACGTTGGAATGGTCTCGGGAAGGGAAAGTTTCTTACGTGACAGTAACCAATATGAAAGGCGAAACGCTAACATTCCAGCCTCCTAAATTTTCGCAACTCAAGCACCTTCACAGTTGGAGGGGAGAAAACATTAAATTTTTTCATGATAAATTCTATTGGGAGTATGCTATATGCCAACACAAGAGAAACAAGAAAAATGGAGTCATTAAGCGTTGTTTAGAAAGCTACAAATCTACGTATTCCTCTGTGTCGGCGGAAATCATCATCCCTGTTAAATATGAGGAGATCAATAGGCTGGGGGATGAACATTTCTTTTTTTATGAGGTGTATACAAAATCCCGTGGGGGCTTATATACGATGGAAGGTGATGTGGTGATTCCGTTTGGCTCCGAGTTCTGTGATTTTAAGATAAATCGTATTGAAAACTATGATGGTTATAAAATTGAAGCATGGGATTCACCTTATGCCTTTGTGGGTGTCTTTTCGCTTGAAAAGAAGCGCTTGATCATTCCTTGTGAATACAAACGAATAGACTTGGTTGAGATTGATGGCAATAGATATTTTAAGGCTAAATCTAGAGACAACCGATATGTCTATTTCACCCTTGCGGGAGAGGAAGTGCCATACTCAATTAAGAATTTTGAATTATGAATTAAGAATTTGTTGGGAAGTGCGTGTCCCTATGTGATGCGTACTTCCTGAGCCCAGAATGGGCGTCACCCGTTCCTCCGGGACTTGCGTAGTTGAATATTGTAAGAGAAAAAAATTGAACAATGGAGAAAGCAGGAGATAGATTTGGAGGCTTTACATTCCCCAATGGGATGAAGTCTGTGCGACGAACCCTCATGAAATCATATTGGGCAGTTATGGTTCCGTTGCTTGTCGGTTCTTGTGCGCAGAAATCGGGCGTGGTTTCGGACGAATCTTCTATGATGGATTCCGTTGTGCTTCAGCAGGTTGTGGAATCCTCTGTGCCAGATTCTTCCATCTATGGGTTGATGGATCAAATACCGTTGGAAGAGATACAGAAGGCAAAAGCTTTCTGTGGTAAGATTTCCGCAAAGCCCCGCACCTATGGAATTGCGGTGGATACAGGATTTGTCGTGGAATATCTTATCATCAAGAAGGACAAGAAAAAGATTGAGTTTGAGGCGAAGGCAAAGAAATATTTTTCTTCAATAAAAGAATGGGAAAACTATCCCAATTTATTGTACGATGGAGTATTCGATTTTTGTGTGTTCAGTCGATATAAGATTGATACGTTATCTATTGGAATGGATAAGAACCAGCTTCCTTTTACAGGGGTCTCTTATTTTTCAAATCTCTCATATAAGATAGATTCAACAGGCACTTTTTTATTGATGTATTTTGACGAAAAGGAGATGCTGAGGGCATATCGTATTGGACGATACGGGAAGCAATGGCTTTCCGAACATTTCCAAGAAATCATTATAGACTTTGAAAAAGAGGCCTATACGCATGTGAATAAAGAATCATTGCCCATGCAGGAATACAGAGGTTGTATAGGGTCTAATCGTATAACTATGGAGGATTTCTGGAGCATTCCATTTTCCTATACATCAGGAACATGCAATAAACCCAAACGATTAACTGACGTTTTGCCGTGGAGCAATAAATGGGGGTACAACGCCTATTATCTTATTCCGACCGATAGTGATTTCGCCAATTCTGCCACTGTTATTTCAAGGTATCGTGATTGGGAAAAAGAGAAAGATGCAAATACACAAGAAGTTATTGAAATAGTGGTGAACGAGCGTGATTCTCTTTTCCGTTTTCCGATGATACCGATAAAGGTGGGAGACAGAATAGGAGAACTCGATGCATCACTGGAGGAGGTCTTGACTATCGGTAATATTCATTACTATCATGGAAATGAAATCACACTTGAGGTAAAGGAAAAGGATGGGGTTATTCGGGCATTTCGTTACTATTACGGAATAATTGATGAGGAGGCTTTGAAACGATCTGATTTTTAGCAAGGAATATTATGGTTTTATTTTGAGAGGAAAGAAAACCTTGGAAAATCTTTCGTCTCTACTGTGATTGCCGTTTTTGCCTTGAAAAAATGTATAATGTTTGTCGTAAATATTTCTTAATTTAGCGAATCAAATAGAGACGATAAAATGTTAGAGAAATATGACATCATCTTGGCTTCCAATTCGCCAAGGAGAAAGCAGTTGTTGGAGGGATTGGGCATAAAATTCAGAACGCTCACCATCCCTAATTTGGACGAGAGTTATCCCGATGATTTGAAGGGTGGGGAGATTCCCCTTTACTTGGCTCAAAAGAAGTCGCAGGCCTACGAGCAACTCTTGCAGGATGAGACGATGATTATCACGGCCGATACGATTGTATGGAACGACGGCCACGTTTTAGGAAAGCCCAAGAGTAGGGAAGAGGCTATCCGTATGTTGCAGTCACTCTCCGGACATTCCCATCAAGTGTATACGGGAGCCTGTGTCAAGACGAAGGCGAAGAGTGTCTCTTTCTGTTGCGAGTCGACCGTCAAGTTCAGCCCCTTAACCCTCGATGAAATCGAGTATTATGTGGATAATTACAAGCCGTTTGACAAGGCGGGGTCGTATGGTATCCAGGAGTGGATTGGGTATGTGGCAGTGGAGTCGATGGAGGGTAGTTTCTACAATATTATGGGATTGCCAGTGCATCAGTTGTATGTCACGTTGAAGCAATTTGTATGAAGAAATAATTAAGTTCCAAGGAATTATGTTGGGATTCGATTTTTTCAAGGAAGAGAACGTCCATCTTTTGTTTGAGGAGAAATCACATGGGGATGAGTTCATTGCTTGTGTGGATTATTCCAAATTCGGCACCTATAGTCGGGAATTCCTCAATTTTGACTGGATTATTAATAATTTTCAAGGAGGTCGATGGGGCATGATAATCTTACAACGCCATTCCGTTTATGCCGAGGGAAAAGAGATTTTTGTGAATCCTAATTATGAGGAGGTGAAGAGAATCAACAAGTTGACTGGCAATATCAAGAAAGTGATCTATGATTTGGTGTTAGACAAGCCAATAAAGAAGAAAGAACCTTGCACACATTGGACTTATGGGTTGGACGTTTGTTTTCATAGTCTTGAAGAAGCAAAATCGGAAGCCATTAGATATTCGAATAGTGGGTATAAAGTGGCAATCATGGAATTTGTCGAGTCCCACGATATGTTTGCTTGGTAAAAAGTAGGTATTGTTTCTGTAGAGACGCAAGATTTTGCGTCTCTACAATATAGGGTCTATGAATTTTTTATTCAGAATCGAGATTCCACGATATTCCAGTCGATGATATTCCAAAGAGCAGCGATATAGTCGGCTCTACGGTTTTGATAATCAAGGTAGTAAGCGTGTTCCCAAACGTCAAACGTAAGGATCGGTTTCAGGTTGTGGCGAAGCGGGTTGTCCGCATTGGTCATTTGAAGAATGCTTAGAGCTCCATTAGCATCGGCGCAGAGCCAAGCCCAGCCACTGCCGAACAAAGAGGACGCTGCGGCGTTCATCTTGCTTTTCATCTCGTCGAAAGAACCAAAGGATTTGACAATGGCAGCAGCCAAAGCGCCTGAAGGCTCTTTCTTGGAAGGGGAAGGAGCGAACTGCTCGAAATAGAGATTGTGGTTAAGCACTTGTCCTGCGTTATTGCCAATTCCGCCTTGGGCTTTTGCCGCGATCTCCTCAAGGGAAGCGTTTTCAAATTCCGTGCCCACAATGAGGTTGTTTAGGTTGTTGACATACGTTTGTAGGTGCTTCCCGAAATGGAATTTTAGGGTTTCTTCGCTGATTATAGGAGACAAATCTCCGTTTCCATAGCGCAATTGAGGCATCTCGATAATTGTACTCATGATATAAAAATATTAATTGATAATATACTACAAGTATAAGAAAATAAATTTGTTTTTGCTATTTAATTTTGCCTAACCTCAAGGCTTTTTGTGTTATTTTTTGTTTCTTTGGCTAAACAAGTTTTAAGGTAATTTCATTATGAGAGTATGTCCATTATGCAATGCATCCGTCGAGCCCCAAGATCGGTTTTGTTCCCAATGTGGTTTTGATTTGTCGAAAACGGGTTTTGCTATAGAAAAGGCTCCATTTGGCAAGCGTTTCGTGGCGGCCTTGATAGATCTTATCATTATAAGTGCCTTATGCGTACCGTCTATCGGATCCTTTAATTATTTCAATGTTAAAGAAGATGATCTGTTTTTTGTATTAGGATGGGTTTTCTTGTTGATGCCTTTGACGTATTTTTTTATTAAGGATGGCTTGGGAGAAGGACAAAGTTGGGGCAAAAAAATGATGAATATTAAAGTTATCCATATACCAGACTTGGCTGATTGTAGTTTTGGACTCTCAACCGTGCGAGGACTCTTGAGACTTTTTTTGAATTTATTTTTCCCAGTTCTCTTTGCGGAAATAGTCATGATTTTTGTGATGCCGGAAGGTCGTACGGTAATAGATCGGATTATGGGAACGATGGTCGTGCGTAGAGAATTCGATATGTGGTGAGAATTTGGAACGAAGGGGGAGATTTCCCCTATAGTCTACTTAACATAATATCAATTATATAACAAAAGCGGATTTTGAGAGATAGGGGGCTTTGTGGCTATTTTTACTCGAATTCTAACCAATTTATGCCATTCTCGTCATTCCATTCTTTCCCTTGCAGTTCTGTTGTAATCCATTGGATACATGATTCCAAGAAATGAAACCTACAGATGTAATTATGATAAAATATACCGTCTTTAAATATGATTTCAGCAATTCCATGATATACTCCAAGATAAGCAATAACCCATAGACGGCTTTTGTCGTCATCTAAGATATAGTATTCGACTTTAGATTCATTTTCTTCATTTTTAGCGTAAACTTCATCAATCTTCAAATTTTTAGCGTAAGTTTCTAAAGGATAATCACCATAGTTTTCCTGTGGACAACAAATGAATTCCATGGGGATTTTCCATTCAATTTGCATACAATTAGGAGTTAAAGATTGGATTGGCTTCGATCTTTCCTCTTCTAATTTTATTTTCCACGCCTCTTCTTCCTCTTCCTCCTGTCTTTGGGCTTCTTCTCTTTGTTGCCGTTCTTTTTTCAGGTTTTTAAATTGATCTTCTAATTCTTGCTGGTTTTTATTGTCTTCTTTTATTTCTTCTTCCGTTTTCCCTTTTTGGGATTCCTCAAATAATTGTTTAAGATAAGCATTAACTGTTTCTGGATTTTCTACAGATGAAGGTTGTACGTTTCTTTTTTGATGGTTGATTTGTGGATTATTTTTATAGATCCATCCTCCAATATTGCCTTTAGCTTCCATATCCGTCTTTTGTTTATTTGTGTTTTTTAGCCATTGGTTTATATTGGCAAGTGAATTTGCAGCTTCCTCTTTTGTTACAGTTTTCATCCATGCAAAGTTTTTGTCTTCGGTGTGGTTTTGAAGTAAAGAAGGATTTCTCAAAAAGTTTTCAATACTTCCACAAATGTACTCTATTTTTGAACGGGTGATTTCGTTGTTTAATATATTCTCTAACTTGCTTAACCATCGTAAGTTATCGGCTCTGTTGTTACGACGATTGGTGTCTATGTGATCTACTACATGTTCTTTAGAAGGCGCTTCTCCATGAAAAGCTGTTGCAACTATTCTGTGAACTCTTTCTCCACGAAATAGCATATATCCTGTTTCCATATCGGGAGTGCCAAAAGTCCATTTATTATCATATGGTCTTTTTTTGCCTTCTTTCTTCGGATGCCTCATAATGGCTCCATTATCTCTTACTGAGTAAGTCTCATTCTTGTAAACGCATACTTTTTCTGTTTCGTATGTCTTTAATATTGTGTCGTTTACCATTTTCTTTTTCTATTTATTATATCAATATACCATTACAATGATCAATCTCATGCTGAATGATTTCGGCAGTCCAGCCCGTGAATTTTTCTTTTCTTTTTTGGAAATCGATAGTTTGGAATTCTACTTCAATCACATCGTAGCGGATGGTCTTTTTGATTCCTGGCAAAGAAAGACAGCTTTCCTCCGTCGGATAAGGTTTTGATTTCTGGATGATGGTTGGATTGATGAGAATGATTTGTTTGTTTCCTTTGCATACGGCTATGATGTTTTTGGTTTCGCCAATCATGTTGGCCGCCATACCGACACAGTGCTTCAGATGCGCCCGTAACGTATCTAACAGGTCTATCGCTATGGGTTTGTCCATCTCAGTCGCAGGCTCTGATTTTTGAGCCAAAAATAAGGGATCATGCATGATTTCTCGTACCATAATCGTATATTTTAAAAGATTTCTAATCGCAAAAATACCTAAAAATCCTTACTTTTGGGAAAGAAAACAAAAACCAATTGTAGTTATGTCGAGAATAAAACTGAGCAGTTTCCTCCTGCTCTCTTGCATATATTCCTCCGTATATGCGGAACAAGTGACGCAGAATTTGGATTATTCGGATGCCTTAATTGAGTTGGAGAATCCGTATATTGGCTTTTATCGTACTGTCGGCAAGCATTTTACGCCTGAAGGAAATACTGCGGCAAACTCATGGGGCAACTTGACCCATTTACGTATGGATATTTCTGCTTTTTCGGACAAGGCCGTCCTTTCTGTCGATAAAACGACGGGAGACACGACTTTTGGCGTTTCTCAGCCCTTGACCCAAGATATGTTGGACGCTTTTGAAGCCACTCTGGATGGCGTGCGTAAGCGTGGCAAGACTGCCGTCGTCCGTTTTGCCTACGATCCTTGGTTTAACGGGGCTACGAAGTATGATCCCGACCAATCTGTCATTCTCCAGCATTTGAGACAATTAGGCGAAGTTTATGCCCGCAATACGGATGTCATTACGTTTGTGGAATTGGGTATGTATGGTAGCTGGGGCGAAATGCATTCGAGCAACAATGGGACAAATGCCAACATTGCGGAAGCTTTGCAGACTCTGCTTGCATGTACTCCGCCTGAGATAAAAATCGGCGTGCGTCGTCCGGATATTGTCGCCTATTGGTTGAATGTAGTTACGGACGGAAACAATTATTCCGGATTTGACATTGATTCGGACCAATTTAGAGAAGCTGCAGCAGCCAAGGGCGATACGCTGTATCGTGTCGGCATGTATAATGATGGTTATTTGGGCTCTTATAGCGACTTGGGCACCATCGGTATGGGTGCGGCTAATCATCAGATGACGAGGGATATGATGGTCAAGTGGCTGAACTCCTATTCCCAGCATACGCCATACGGTGGCGAGTTGGTGGCCAACTATAACGGAGACCACCCTATCAATACGCCGGCTTACCTCTCTGAGGAGGGTTTCCTGACCCATACCTCCTACCTCAATTACGAATGGCATCAACCGACTATCTTGGGTTGGAAAGACTCTATTTTTCAAGGAAATGATGCGGAATATTACGGTGCTGACGGCTATACCTACGTGGTCAACCATTTGGGCTATAGGTTTATTTTGAGAAACGCGATTCTTGATTATTCAGCCTCTCAAGCTGAGTTGGAAATCAACTTGGCCATAGAGAATGTCGGTTTCGGTAATTTGGTGAAGCCTAAGAAAGTGACCTTCCTGCTCTCCAATGGCACGGATTTATATGAGTTTGAGCCAAATACGGAGGTTGATCCGCAAAAATGGCTTTCACGGGAGGTCGTGGACGTCCACACTTCGATTTCTCTTCCTGAGAATATGTCCCATGATGAATATCAGGTATTTATTAGGCTTTCGGAGCAAGGCGATGTGAAGAATGACAAAAACTTGTATTGTATTCAATTCGGAAACAAGAAAGAGCAGTATGATCCGACTATCGGGGCTAATTTGATTGGAACGGTGCTTCTATCTGCCATTCAGACGAAGGTGGGAAATGAGCTCTCTGAGGAGATGAATTGTCGCCTCGAAGGGAAAACGTTATATCTAAAAGGCTGTGAAGAGATACAAATACATTCCGCTCTTGGTACTTGTTTGTTTATGCAATCTGGGCTTGACGCCTCTTCTTCCCTATCGTTGGAGGAACTGGGCGAACAGACGATCATAGTGACGTTAAAGAACAGAAATCAGCAAATGACAAGGAAGTATCAATTGAAGTGAACAGAAGGCGGGAAAAGGGGCTTTAGGGCCCTTTTTTTCTTGCAATCTCCCCTCCCCTTTCCATTGGGTTCGGCAAACACTATGACAGAAAAGCTATTGGCACAAAAAAGAAAATCCCACCATCGTTGGCGGGATTTTCTTTTTACTAAGTATTTCGATCAATCGAATATCTTTTTATCTTTCATCATCTGGTCTTCATAGACGACAGAATACCGAACGGCTCGATTTAAGGTCAGTACGGAAAGACGATATTCGCCATTGTCATACTGATAGAGTTTGATGTTAACCTTATCGTAGTTTTCGTCAGCGCACTCGAAACTCACGTATTTGTGGTCTCGTTTAATCACCCATTTCTTTGGGCGACCGAATATTTTGTAGTCGTGTGCCTCTTTGGTCTCCAAGTTTTCCACATAAATAGATTCGTTACCCAAATCCAAAGTGATCTCAGTTTTGTTAGCTCCCCAACATCCCCATGAGAACAAACCATTTTTGTCCAAACCCGATGTTCCTTCAGCGGAACGATAGGATTTGAATCGTACGATTTGCGCTTCCGCTGATGAAGAGAAAGCGGCCAATGCACACAACAAAAATAATATGTGTAAAAAATGCTTCATACTCAATTTGTTTATAGATGTAACGAGTTTCGTTCATTATACTATAATAATCATCCCCACCTACAAAGATATAAGATTGTTTTTTAAAAGTCAATCATCAACGACCCAATTCTTATTATGAATTTTAATATTTTTTACTTCTATTCTTACATCTTCCTTGCGAGTGATCTTGATTTCGTACTGCTTGCGCGACTTATTGGGTATGCGATTGCTTCTCAACCAAGGGTTAGCATCCTTTAATAATTGGTATGAAGAACCGTTGGCAATGGCGAAATCCGTCAAGTTGTCAATGGTCGTATCCACCTTCACTACCGTTTGCTTGGGCAACGAATAGAGGTCTGAGCGATGGAGGATGAAGCCGAATTTGCTCGGGTTCTCCATGATCATCTTGGCCAAAACAATTCGAAATACGTAGCGATTGGTCTCTTCGCTGAAAAGCATATCGAAATATGAGTTGCATTTCTGCGTCTCCATTTGCCTTAGCACTCTTGCACGACCTGTATTGTAGGATGCGGCAGCCAACGACCAGCTGTTCGTCAGCTCGTAAGTCCTTGTCAAGTAACGGCAAGCTACCACTGTGGCTTTCTCCAAATTGTATCGTTCATCAATGTCATCATTCACTTCCAACCCTGCTTCCTTTCCTGTATCTGGCAAAATCTGCCAAATTCCAGCCGCCTTGGCAGGTGACAAGGCACGAGGATCCAAGTTGCTCTCTATCAAGGCCAAATACTTGAAATCGTCGGGAACTCCCTCCTTTTTCAATATGGGCTCGATGATAGGAAAAATCTTGTTCGCCCGTTTTATCATCAAGAAGACTTGCGAATGCCAATATGAAAAACTAATCAGCTCTCTATCAAAACGCTCTTTCAAATAGTAGTTCGACAAGTCAATCTCTTCTCCACAAAAAGACGCTTTCGGCATCATTGCTGGTGCAAAGTTCTGTTGAACCTCCCTTGGCTCAATAATGTTTTCTTCGCCCTTCGTGCCTGACAAGCAGTTAGACATGCATATGGCCGTCAAAAGACCGACCGCTGCAAAAGACCATTTCCGTCTCATCTTCATCAAAATATTATGCTACACATTCAACTCCTCTTTCTCATCAATAGGAAGGAGCCCATCCTTGCTCCTCTCCCATCCTCCACTCTTGTATGGATCTCCATCAAGCGTGGAACACCAACATCGGTGTGTTGCTGTGGAATACCATCTTCCTTGCCACGCTTGGATTGAACAAACGCGTGAAAATGTTGCGTTTATGCGTGGTTATGGCAATGGCATCTATGCTGTTCTTTTTTATATAGTTATCAATCGTCGTAAGCATATCCTCACCTCTCAAGATGTCGTATGCAATCTCTTGGTTTGGATAGTACTTTGCGAAATAATCCTTTATTCCCCTCAACTTGATCTCAGACCAGGCATTCTCCTTCTGTAAATAGTGGATGAAATGTATCTTGAATTTGAAGGGTTTCGTTACCTGCATGAGTTTGTCGAAGGCAACCAAATCCTTGTCGTCGAAGTTGGTGGCGTAGGCAATGCTCTTGATGTCGTCGAATCCGTTCATCGGAGCATTCTCCGGGATGGCGAACACAGGGACCATAGAGTGGTCGATGATCTCTGCCGTGACGCTACCAATCAAGTCTTGGTCTTTCTTGTCTTTTCCTCGTGTACCCATGATGATGAGCAAAGGATTGTGGTCTTTCGCATAGCGGGCAATCTCCTCTTCAGGAACACCCTCACGCAAGACGAACTGGTAGTTGACCTTAGGCAAAGTGCCGTTTGCGATCTTCTCGTCGATGTCCGCCTTTTGCTTTTCTACGTCTTGCTCTACCTTCTCCTTGATGTTATCATCTTCTGGTCCTCCGTCATAGTTGATCACGTCGCCAATCGGCATCGTGTTGAATGACGGATTGTAGTAAGCGTGCAATAAGACAACCTCCGCTTTCTTCTCCGCTGCCATGCGAAATCCCATTTCGTAGGCTTTGGTGGAATAGTCGGAGAAATCCACAGGGACAAGGATAGTCTTCAATCGGTTTTCCTCTTCCAATGCTTGAGAAACAGCCTCGTTCCTATCCATCGCCTCAATGACTCCCAATGCACGCGCCAAATCACTCTCTCTAATCCGAACCCTCACTCCAGCTGAAACGACTGGAAGTATTTGATTTACATTCTGTATATATGCTTCGATACCATGGGCCTCCAATACTGATTTCAATATCTGGGCCTTTTCGTAGGTATGGATGGCTACAGTTACTAAATTATCTTCCATGGCTCCCTGTTTTTTAGTTGTTTTACTTTTTTATGTAAATATATACAAATTCTTAAACTTTGATAAAAAAATAGACTCTTATTTTTGACGTATTCTCATTTTTTAGGCCCCGTATGTGGATCTCCCCTATAATAAAGAGGCTCAGAAATAGTTCATATTGCTTTTTATTCTTATCTTCGTATCAAAATCGAGAATATGGGGAGATCGGTCGTTAGGTTTGACGCGCGGTATTCCCTGTTTAAAACAAATAGAATGATTACATTTCCGAATGCCAAGTTAAATATTGGTTTAAATATAGTGGAAAAGCGCGAGGATGGTTACCATAACCTCGAAACGCTTTTCTATCCTATTCCCATCAAGGATGCGTTGGAATTTGTTCCTTCCACCCAAGGGAAAACTTCGTTCCACTCTTCGGGTATTGACGTGGGTGGCGATGCGGAATCCAATTTGGTGATGAAAGCCTTGCGCTTGTTGGGGCAAGATTTTGATATCCCGCCTATCGACATCTATATGGAGAAATCCATTCCTTTCGGTGCCGGTTTGGGGGGCGGTTCTGCCGATGCGGCCTTTATGTTGAAAATGCTGAACGATGCTTTTAACTTGGGTCTTACCGAAAGCCAATTGGAGGTCTATTCCTCGAAATTGGGTGCCGACTGTGCCTTCTTTATTAAGAACAAGCCCGTATTCGCAACAGGTATAGGTAACTGTTTCGAGCCTATAACGCTCTCATTGAAAGGCTATTTCTTGGTGTTGGTGAAACCAGACATCCATGTTTCCACTCCTATGGCGTATTCGTTGGTGAAACCTCATGCTCCGGAGTATCCAATCAAGGAATGGATAACAAAACCGATAGTGGAATGGAAGGATAGAATACTCAACGATTTTGAGGTCAGCGTCTTTTCTAAATTTCCGGCTATTGGGGAAATCAAGGAGGAGTTATATAGACAAGGGGCTCTCTATGCTTCCATGTCGGGTTCCGGCTCTTCCGTGTTTGGCATTTTTGACAAGCAAGTCGATCTTTCGGAACTCTTTAAGGGATGTTATATTTTCCAGGACTTTCTGGAGTGACATCTTATTTATGAACCAAAACAAAGTTTTATGATATTCTATTTTTCAGCTACGGGCAACTCGAAATGGGTGGCATCCCAATTGGCTTTTATTTTGGGAGAAAGCCTTGTTTCCATCAATGATTCATTGAAGAAAGGGTTGACGGATTGTCAGTATCAATTATCTGAAGATGAACGTATTGGGTTCGTTTTCCCTGTCCATTCGTGGGGAGTGCCTACGCTTGTGCTGAAATTCATCAAACATTTGGAGTTGCAGGGGTATGAGAACCATCAGGTCTTTGCCGTCTGTACCTGTGGCGATGATGCGGGTTATACCAACTCTATCCTAAAAAAGGCGTTGGAAAGGAAGGGACTTCCCCTTGATCAGTGTTTTACGGTCCAAATGCCGAACACCTATATCGTATTCCCTTTCTTTGACGTGGACAGCCAAGAGGTGGAATCGGAGAAGTTGGAGAATGCTCAGCTCCGGATAAAGAAGATCTCGAAGGAAATCGTGGATGGTATAAACAATAAGTCGCTCTATCATAAGGGTGTATTGCCTTTCTTGAAGACTCGTCTCATCTATCCGATTTTTAAGAAATGTGCAACCGGAAAAACGAAGTTTCATGCCTCCAATCGCTGTACGCGTTGTGGCTTGTGTAAGGATATTTGTCCTACGCTCAATATCAAAACGAGCAATGGTATGCCCTATTGGGGAAATAATTGCGTGCAATGTCTGGCCTGCATTCACAATTGTCCTGTCAAAGCCATTGATTACGGTGAAATCACGGTCAAGAAGGGACGGTATCATTTCAAAAGGAGGAAAAACGGATAGTCTGTTGGGTTGGTGGTGACTGCTGCCAAATCTCATACGGAGGTGTCATGCTCTTAGGCGTGCTATACGAATATAAAAAAAGCGTACAAACAGTGGCGTTTGTACGCTTTTTCAATATGTGGAGATGCTTATTATTCTCTTTTCTTTCTTTTAAAGAGGAAGGTAAATAAGGCACCAAGGGCTATTGCGATAGGCTTCCAGAATTTCAACAAGAAGGCACTACATTTGGCAAGGATACCTGCTTTTGCCAATACTTTTCCTGCCACCAAAGCACCGATGCCCCACTCTGCGATGTGGTCTGTTGCCGGATTGAAATCAGCGTAGGTATAGCCTTCGTTGAAGTGCGTATTTTCTATGATAATGGATTTCATCTCATCAACAACAGGAAGGTCCTCCATGTCAGCGATTGCCCTCAAGGTGAGGATACCTTCTCTTCCTAAGATTCGGATGTCGTAGTTTAACGTCTCGTCGTAGTATGCCGTATCAGAGGCTTCCTCTAGACCATTATTTCCGAATCGAAGATGCTTTGCCCAATAGAGTATTTTTTTCTCCGAGTCGTAGACCGGCTGAGCAGCCCAACCGACCAATTCGCAGGCGTCATAGCCTTGTTTTACACGCTCCTCGCTTCTTTCTGCAACATCCTTTTGCAAGTCCTTCAAAATCTCATCATATGAGTAGGATGAGGCATCCTCGTCTTTCACATGGCCACAATCTTCGAAAAAGAACATGAATGCCACATCAACGTCTTTATATATTTTTGCGGAGTCTGTCACCAAACAGCCCAAAATAAAGTCACTCACAGGGTTCTCCCAGTAGTCGCTTAAGAGATGATTTGCCTTTTCTTTTGACAAGTAGCAATACCCCTCGGGTACATTGATGTAAGCGTGGGCTTCCTCTAAGAGAACCATGCCTTGGCTACCATTGATGGAGTCTAAAAGGTAAGTGTTATCAACTTCCTCTTCGGCAGTTGCCAGTGTATCAGCTGTTTGTGGCTCTTCCGTCGCAAATAGAAATTGAGGAAGAAGCAGGAAAAGAAATAATAATTTTCTCATGACATATGGTGTTATTTGTTAAAAGAGAGCTATGGCAAGTCCTAGGTTGATGGTGGAGAGGTTTAGTGTTCTATCCTCTTCCTTTGAGCTATTGTCTTTTATTGTTGCAGAACTTAGCACAAATCCCAATTTTGGGCCAATGCTAAAGTGATCGCCTATTTTGAAAAGGTATTCTGCGGATGCAGTTAATCCAACAGAGGCTTTCTTGTCTGTTTCTGACTTATTGTTAGCTGTGTTCTTTTCTGTGTAACCAACATATCCTAAGCCCATTACAGCATCAAAAGTGCCAATCTTATCTTCGTTGAAAAATAAGACGGAAGGTCCTATATAGAGGATGCCGACATCCATTTTCGCATCTAGATTATAAGTTGATAATTCAGCGGAAGCTTTGTGAAGGTGAAAGTCTGCTCCGGCAGCCCACTTTGGGGTTATGAACAAATGAATGCCACCACTTATCTCATACCCGCTTTTTATGTCTTCAAGTAGAGATTTTAGCGCAGGTATATCACTTTTTGCCTCGCCCAAGCGATATGAGTAAGCCCAACCACCATAGATGCGGAAGACCCTGTTCTCTTCCTTGTTTTGTGTCTCTTCGTTTGCTGTGGCAGTGGCATTCTTTTGGGCTAAATCTTGTATTTCCTTGGAATATATTTGTTTTACTTCACTTCCGTCTATTTCGTTGGTCACTTCCGTTCCGTTGTCTGTCTTGAAGGAGTATTTGATGGAATGTTTCTCAATTCCTAAAATTTTGCAATGGAGCGTATCTCCTTTGGTGGTTACGATTAAGTCTTGTGCAACACTGCTTGTTAAATTCATCAATAAGGCAATTGCCCCCAAAAAGAAAACTTTAAAAATCTTTTTCATTTTCTCAAAATACGTTTTGTTCTATTATATAAGTGTTATTAAAATATAGTTTATCGATATGTGCAGAATGAAGATCCCGTTTGATTATAGTCAGAAGGAAACATCAGTGTTTTTTTTTGTGGTTGCAAAGATAATAAGAATAGGTGAAATAATAAGTCGAGTCGTTGATTTTTCTTTTAGAAGGTATTTGATTTTTTTTCGATTAAGTTTCAGATGAAGTTTGGTGGTTTACTATATCGTCGTCTCTTCTTCATTATAGGAGAAACCATATCATTTTTTGTTCCCATAGGTAAGGGACCTAAGCCCCTTACACGTTACCTATGGTAAATCCTTCAGGATGTCTTCCGACAACATCCTTAAAATAGAGTTTTATTTGCCTCATGTCTTCCTTCTCGTCGTCAGTAGGGATAAAATGTCTGTCGATGCCAATCTCTTTCTTCTTATAGTCGAAGTATGTCAATAAGATAGGAACTTGGGCTTTCTTGGCAATGTGATAGAATCCCATTTTCCATTTCGGATTGGCTTTCCTTGTCCCTTCTGGGGTGATGGCTACCTGAAAACGATCTTGTTCTTCGAATCTTTTCACAATCTGATCCACCAAGGATGTTTTTTTGCTCCTGTCAACAGGTATTCCACCTATTCGATTGAATATCAATCCAAACGGAAAGATGAACCACTCTTTTTTGATAAGGAAAGAGGGACGTTTTCCCCCAATGGCGCAAAACATGATTTTCCCTAATATGAAGTCGAGGTTACTCGTATGGGGAGCAACGCAGAAGATACACTTTTGGGGAATCTCCTCGGTGACGACTGCTTTCCATCCGATGATTTTCAGTATGAATTGACATATTTTTTGTTTCATGTTTTTCTGTTTTTAGGAAACCTTTATAAACTTGGAATCGGGTGCAAAATTAGAATATTATGGGGGAAGAAGCAAATGTTTTTGAAAGGTCATTGAGCACCTCCCAAAATTTTAAAGAAGAGGCTCCCCTTCCCTTGTCGGAGCATTGCTATTCTCTTTCCATGTCCCGATTTTTTGACAATCCCTTATCGTACTCGTTTACAATGAAATAGAGCCATGCGTAATGGATGAGTATCATCAAAGCATTCGCAAGGCAGTAAAGTCCGATGGCGATGGTGAAGTCTTGCCGATAGATGCCATAGCAGAGGCTGGCTAGTCGGGCAAAGAAATGGAGCGTCTCTAATAGCAGTCCGATTCGTTGGCGCAGGAAAAGATCTGTAAAATAGCAAATCGGGGCGACGAAAAGGGAGGCGGCAAGCCATGGCAACATCATTCGGACGATTACAGCGGTTGGCTCCCACCCTTCGCCCAATATGACTTGGACCAATGTTGGGGTGATGAAATAGATGAGGGTCAGAACGGGTATTGCTGACAGTGTCGATAGGCTGAATTTCTTGAAGAACGGCATGAGCGGTTGGCTTTCGTTGACGCATTGTGCCGATTTCTGGAAAAATACTTGGTAAAGAGACCCCGAGAGTATGTTGATGGGCTTGAATGCCAATACCAAGGCGAGGTTCAAGTAGCCTATGTTATCGTTGGTGAAGAAGTAGGGCAACAGGAAAAAAGGGAGGTTGCCGCTAATGTAGTTGACAAGCGAACGAGGAAGAGTGAGAGCCGGAAACTTGGCATAGCGTCGAGCACAAGCTTTGCATCTCTCCAAGTCGATCTCAAGCAAAACTTTGTTTTGTTTTTTGGAGGAGAAAAGGTTGAGCAACAAGGCACTCGCCTGCCCGATGAAGGTGGCTATGGCCATGCCGTTGAACATCGATTTTATTAGTCCGAAGAGAGCCTTGAACGAGGCCAGGCTTACGGCTTGGGTCATCTGGTAGGTGGCAATCTTATTGAATTTAGAGATCTTGGTATACCAGGCGTTGAGGGAGTTCCATAATGCGCAGATGAGTACGTAGGGCGCGATGAGAAGTATGGTGTCCCCTATCTTGTTCAATTCCGATTCGGGAAAGAGAAAAAGGATCACGGAGCCTAAGAAGGCAATTAGGCAAATGATAATCGTGCTGATGGAACTCAGGTGGAAGCAAGCGACAGAATCTTTCTCCTCTTTGGGCAAGATGATTGCGTTGTGGTACTCTGCATTGGCCAAAAGGGTCAGTACACCACAAATGCTGGTGAAGATTCCATATACGCCGAAATCCTCCGAGGTGTAGAGACGAGTCAGCAACGGATAGACCAAGAACCCAATGGCGGTGGCTGTGGTGTTTCCCAACAGCAGTTTCCCTACGTTTTTGAACGCTTGGGATTTTATTTTGCTATCTGTCTCTTTTTCTGCCATTTGTTTGTGGGTTACTGGGTTGTTTTTTCCGTTCAATATGTTGTGTTTTCAGGGCTGTCCAAAAACAAAAAAGCACCTCTATAAGAGGTGCCCTGTTGTCTCACAAGGATTCGAACCCTGACAAGCAGTGCCAGAAACTGATGTGCTACCATTACACCATGAGACAATTAAATATTACCCTTTCGGAATAACGATGCAAAGTTACTCTTTATTTTAGAAAAAACAAAAATCTAAATCGATTTTGTCCGCATATTCTGCAAAAAAGCTAATCTATGAATTGAGAAACGAAGTGTTGTACCACGTAAGGAATCGTGGCGATGGTATAAATCAAGCCGAACAAGGCTCCTGAGATGTGGGCATCATGTCCGATATGGTCTCGATTTTGTTGGGCCATATACCAGGAGTAAGCGAGGTATAATCCTGCAAATATGATGGCTTTGATTGGAATGGCGAAGAATAAGTAAATGTTTGATAATGGGTTGATTAGAATATAGGAGAAGACGACGGCATTGACTGCACCCGAGGCTCCGACTGCCGTATAGGCTGGGTTATCCTTCTGGTTCGAAAGCGAAATCAGTGAGGAGGCCGGAATGGCAAGCAGATAGAGCAAGATATAGAAGATGCTTCCTTTATATTCGGAAAAGACGATTTCTTGTTCTTGTCCGAAGAAATAGAGAACCAACATATTCGTCAATAGGTGTTCCCAATTGGCGTGGACAAACCCATTGGTGATGAGTTTGTAGTATTGCTTGCGATGAACCACGTCGTATGGGGAGAACGATAGTTTAACGAATAATTCCCTATTTTGGAAAGCCAAATAAGAAGTGATGCAGGTAATGCCGATGATGATAAGTGTTACCATATTGATATTGAATTATTTACAAAAGTCATCTACCCTTTTTCGTGTTGTATTTGCAGAACTGAGCGATTCCGCAATTGTCACATTTGGGGTTTCTCGCCGTACAAATATAGCGTCCATGCAAAAGTAGCCAATGATGGGCTTTTGACAAAATTTCAGAAGGAATGTTTTTTACTAAGACCTTTTCCACATCGAATGGAGTTTTGGCTTGGTTGGTTAGTCCGATTCGGTTGGAGACGCGGAAGACATGGGTGTCTACCGGCATCGCAGGTTGGTTGAAGGCAACCGCCATGATGACATTGGCCGTCTTCCTACCGACTCCCGGCAATTGTTGGAGTTGTTCTAGCGAATCAGGGACGATTCCTTGGAATTTTTCGGTAAGCATAACCGCCATGTCGTGCAAATGTTGGGCCTTGTTGTTGGGATACGAGATGCTTTGTATGTAGTGAAGGATGTCGGAGACAGACGCTTGCGACAGAGATTGGGCGTCCGGATAACGTTCGAACAAGGCGGGCGTTACCATATTGACGCGTTTGTCGGTGCATTGTGCGGATAGAACGACGGCAACCAATAGCTCATAGTGGTTCGAGAAGTTTAGTTCGCTTTGCGCATCGGGTGCGTTTTGGATGAACCATTCTAAAACGTGGTTGTATCGTTCTTTTGCAGTCATAACAATGATTATTTTATATGCTTGGGTAGGTCTGTCACCTTTATTCTCCTTGGTATCGTAAATGAAGAGAACACGAGGTTTCCCTTGTGTTCTCTTAAAATCTTCTAAACTATCTTGTGTTTGAGTTTATCAGAAAGGAAGGTCGCTTGCGGCATCTTCTGGAGAGGAGGCAACAGGATTGCTTGCTGGAGCGGAATAAGTAGGAGCAGCTCCCAATCCTTGTCCAAAATCCGGTGTTGGTGGTTGTACTGGAGGAACGGTGTTTGTTTGTGGAACAACTCTCCATGCACGGATGTCATTAAACCAACGTCCTTGATACTCCCTGCAGTCGATGTCAACGCTGACAGTCAGTTCTTGTCCTTTTTGGATGTTAAATTTATCAATATTTTCTCCCCATACGTTAAAGCACATTTTTTTTGGAAATTGTTGATCCAAAGCATACTCGATTACGTATTCTTGTATTTTCCATTCGCCTCTTGCGCTTGTACCACTTTTTAGAGGGAGTACCTCTATGATTCTACCTGTAACTTCCATTTTCCTAATTTATTAATTAGTGCAAATATAGAAAGAATTTATGAAGAAACTTCTATCTATCCTATCGTTTTGTTGAATAGATATTAGAACGAATGTTCGATACATAAACTACTTCGTTAATTCTTCAAACGTATTGTCGGAGTAGAGAATGATAATTTTTTTGATGGAGCGCGGCATCGGCTGATGATAGCTGATTGGATCAACGTGGGGAGGTTGAGCAGTTTCCGTTGTTTTAGAAACAACAGCTCTTTCCTCTATTTGTTGAGTGTTGTTATATCGGGAGTTATTTTGTTGATTGTAATCATTAAATTCCGATTTATTGCTAGGTTTACTCTCCTGTTTGGGCGGTTGATGATTTAACTCCTTCTGTGTCGGATATTCTGGCTCATTGCTCGAGATGTCATCAAATAACGTACCCATAAAAGGTTCATTTTTTACCGATTTTATGCTAATATTTTGATTTTTTGGCGGTTCTGAGCTATTTCTGTACATTTCTCCTTCTCCTAAAATTAACCAATCTGGATTAATGGAGGGAAAAGCCTTCAAAATCTTCTGCACAACATCCATACTAGCCTTATTTCTGCCACTCAGGAGATGGGAAATGGCAGATGCCTGAATGCCTAATATTTCTGCAAGCTTAGCTTGCGTGATATTCTCGTTCTTTAGGATGTCTTGAATTTTGTCTTGCATATATATACGATTTACTATATGTCAATCAATAACCGATGTAATGTAAATAAACATTTGTAATTACATACACGTCACAAATGTAAACATAAATTTAGAATTGTGCAAATTACATTTGTAATTAGCAAATGAGCATGTTTACATTTGTGTATCGGTATAGGTTTACAAATGTGCACATTGTATGTTTTACGATTGTAAACAACCTATAGAAAAGAGTAGAACTGTTAGGAGAAGAGGAAGGGAACAGATGGGGAAATAAGAGATAGAATCTAGTATCAATTTAGGTGTAAATCAATGAGTTTTGTTGAGGTTTAGATCCCTATAGCCAGGAGTAGAGCCAATCTAACCTTGTAAAGGTCTATTTCTTTGATATTCATATAGATTAGGTATTCTTAGGCAGAATATCCCCCACTAAATCTAAAGTCTTTCGTTAGATTATTAGAAATAAAGCATTGGTTATTAGTGTTGTGAGCGCAAAAAAGTGACCTTTTAACCCCCAAAAAGGGCTAAAAGTGACAAGAAGACTATATAAATAGTTAGTGTTAGTTTAGATATTGCTATCCAAACCTCTGAGTTTTATTTATTTATGTGTTCTGATTTCAATACTTAATAGTTATCTTTAAAAGTTCGTTTACAATTGTACTGCCATCCATTCTAGGAGGTTTTAAGTTACTTTTGTATGTTTAGTATAGTTCTGTTCGTTAAATAAGCTTCGAATCCTAAGTTTACATTTGTATTTACATCTGTAATCTATTTTTCTTTGCTTTACTCTAATTTAGTAAATAACAACCATTCTTGCAAGGGTTGTTCTCTCCCCTTATACATTACTTGACATCTGTCATGATTTCTATATTACTATAAATGAGTGATTTAACTGGTTTGTATGGATTTAATTAATTGATAATCAATTTATTGTGTGTTTGTTGAAAACTATATGTTAAAAATCTTGTATCCTACTACTTATTTCTTATTTAGGCGAAGGGCTATTATGTCGAATAGTTGTTGATTCGTTGTTTTTGAGTTCGACTGGCCTTCTTGGGGGATTTGTGTTTTCTCCTCGATTCCTTGCTTTTCATCAAGAATCCTCCTTATCCTCTCTGTGATGCATTATTTCCGATTCATCCTACGAATTTTCTGATTCAGTCGACTCTCGACGAGTTAAATCGCTTGATTTTATGCCGTATATTGTTGTGTATAAGTGTTATATGGGTGTTTTTAGCCTATCTTCGATTTCTTGCATTTTTTCTTTTTCCCCTACTTAACCCTCGAATTTATATATTGAACGTTCGGTCTATATTCTTAGGATAAGATCTATAATTCTACATTCATATTTCTTCAGCATTAACATTTGTAATGTTGAATATGTGTTTAGACAATTTTAAGATGGCTTATTGTTAACTTGTCGTTGTATAAGAATCCAATTTTGACAAGTGACGATTCCCTATTGAGTTCTTCTTTGAACTTGTGTTGGATGAAGACGAACCGTATAATTTTCTTTTCAGGGCATTTTAAGGCCCTATAAAGGCCTCTTTGTAGATTTCTCGATAAAGTGTGCCTTGAGTTGATTTGCGTTCTTTGTGTGTAAATTGATGAGGTTTGTTTGTTGCACTTCGACTGCAAGTTCTAAAATAGTGTGCAAATTTGCTGGGGCATGAGCTGAAACAGGGCAATCGTTCTTGATTCTCCCATCACAGGTGTTCTTTGAAAGTTATGGCTCGCTCTTTTAAAGATAAAGGTCACTCGACATTCGTCTAATCAAGGCACCTCTTTCCTATCCTATTTTCTGATCTCTTTGCACTTGGGGCTGTTCCTGCAATTCTCCACGAGGAAATTGGGAAAAACAATTTTTTTATTAAATTCGCTTAATGAATATTTTGTTAAACAAACATAGCTTTATGGAAAGAATCTTGTATAAAGAAATAGAGACAAATGAAGGGTTGCTGGAAGCAGCCAAAAATGCAAAATCAGGGGTGTTGGAGCACTTCGCTTTTCAAGGAATAGACTTTTCGGCACTAAAAAACAGTGAATTGGGCTTTAAAGATTGCCTTTTCTTCGGTTGTTTGATTCCCAATGAGTTACAAATGCGAATAAAGGATGATTGTGTTGTATTTCCTAATATTCGTATGCCTTTTAACGTTTTCCCTAATGCATTGTACAATGCGGAGACACTCTACAAGGGTTATGACCCCGAAAAGGAGGATTCTTTCAATTCGTGCTATGACACACTCGTCTATCAGCACTACATTTCTGAAGGAAAACAAGCCAAGGATATAAAGGAGACTTTGACAAGATCCATCCACGACCACTTTATTTCCGATGCTATGTACGATTTGTTGTCCAATTATGGCGAACGGTCTGTCGTTGGCATTATGGGTGGTCATTCGCTAAAAAGGGATGATGAGGGCTATCGTAAGATAGTTTTGATTAGTAAGGAGTTGACCGAAAAGGGTGTGTTGATGATGAGCGGCGGCGGTCCTGGAGCTATGGAGGCTACCCATTTGGGCGCTTGGATGGCTGGACGGAGCATACAAGAGGTGGACGATGCCTTGAAAATCCTTTGTGATGCATCCTTGAGTTTTAACGGGGGCAAATGGCTCTCTTCGGCATTTCAGGTGATGAGGAAGTATCCGCGTGACAAGAAATACAGGAGTTTGGGTATCCCGACTTGGTTTTATGGACATGAGCCAGCAACGCCGTTCGCTTCCGACATAGCCAAATATTTCGACAACAGTATTCGTGAAGATGGTATCTTGGCCATAGCCAAAGGCGGAATTATCTATACGCCGGGAAGTGCAGGAACGATCCAAGAGGTCTTCCAAGACGCCGCCCAAAACCATTATTGTACGTTCGGCTATGCCAGCCCGATGGTTTTCTTGGGCGAGGAGTTCTTTACCAAAGAGGTTCCGGTCTACCCTTTCATTCAAGATATGGTGGCCAGAGGTCGATACAAGAATATGATTCTCTCTATTACGGATAATCCGGCAGAGGTGGTGGATACCATTATCAATTGGAAATAAATAGCCTTATAGGGGATGTATCTTAGGATATGTCCCCTTTTCTATTGCCAAACCTCTACCTTTACTTTTTCTTTTTTCGTATTCTCTTTTATCCAAAGTTGGATTTTGTCCCCGTCGGTGGTGAAACTTAGCCTTACTCCGCTGATCCAATTGGTGAATAGCAGATGTATGTTTAAGCGGTTCTCCTCTTCCCAACCGTAGCAACCGGCTATGGTGAAGTTCTTTTTGATGCCGTTGAATCGTCCCATGGCTTTGATGGTATAGGGAGGATATACGGTGCTTTCCACGGTGTTCCAGTGCTCTAACCCGGCATCCACAACAAAGGTTTCGTTTGTTTGGGTGGTTATATGGACGTGGAGTTGTTCGTCCTCTGGGATTATTTGCAACGACTTCCACGCTAACGGATTTTTCCCCAAGAGGATGGGCTGCTTCAATAGCGGACTATTTTGGGGTGTGGTGACGCGGCTTTTCTCGGTCGGAAGTCGATAAGTCTTTTCTGCCGCTTGGAGTTTCTGGTAAGCCTTTCCCTCTTTCAAAGGCTTGTCGTTGACATTTTTTAGAAGGTGTTCCCAGATAAGGTGCCGTTCGTGGATGCCATTGCTTAGGTTGGCTTGGTTGATGGCTATCACCATATCTTGGTCTGGAGCGACGATGATGTATTGTCCGAACGCTCCGTCGGCACGATAGACGTTAGGGAAGTCGCATAGGCTGACGTGGTAGCCGTAGCCCTCCAATTTTCCTGTGGATTGTTGGTTGGCGCTCATCTCTTTAACCCATTGGGCAGAAAGCAGTTGTTTTCCCTTCCACTTTCCTTGATTGAGCAGTAGTTGTCCGAACTTAGCCATGGAGAGGGGCGATAGGCGTAGTCCCCACCCGCCTGTATTGATACCTTCGGGACTCATTTCCCATTCGGCATCGTAGATTTCCAACGGGGTGAAAATGCGTTCGTTCAGATAATCGAAGACTTTCTTGCCCGTTACATGCTGGACTATGGACGATAGCAGATAGGTGACCATGGAATCGTATTGGAACACCTTTCCTGGCGTTTCCACCTTCTCTCTCAGGTAGCAAGCGCCCCAATCCGAATGGTTGTTTCGCATGGACCAATTGGGGTGTATGCCCGACGTCATGGTGAGCAGGTGGCGTATGGTTAGTGCCTTTAAGTTTTCGGAGAGCGTGTCCGGTAAGGATTTCGGGAAGAAGCGGATGACCTTGTCGTCTAAATTGAGGAGCCCCTCCTCGATGGCTAATCCGACAGCAACCGACACAAACGTTTTGGAAGCCGAATAGACGTTGTGTTGCCCCTCTTTGGTGAAGGGCTGGGGCGATAGCTCCCCGATGATGTTTCCGTGCCTTAGAATGACTATATGGTGCGTCTCTCCCGTTTTCAAGTTCATCATCGCCTCGTAGTAGGCCAATAGGTGTTTCGATTCGATTCCCTGCGATTCGGGCGACACTCGTTTTAATTGGGCGAATGTCAAGCAAGGAAGGAGGAGGAATATAGCCAATAGTATCTTTTTTTTCATCTCTCGTTATTCTTGGGTGGAAATGGGTGTCTACGTCTCAAAACAAAACAGGCGAACGAAGAAAGAAATCTGCATTCGCCTGTCATTTATTTTGTTACAGTTGATTAACTGTTACTGCTGTTCATGGAAGCAAGGAATTCCTCGTTGGAAGAAGTTCTCTCCAATTGGTCTTTCAAGAATTCCATGGCCTCGATGGAGGTCATTTCAGACAGATACCTACGGAGAATCCACATTCTTCTTCTTGTCTCATCGTTCAAAAGCAAGTCGTCACGACGAGTACTTGAAGCCATGATATCTGCTGCAGGGAAGATACGTTTGTTGGCCAACTTACGGTCGAGCTGCAACTCCATGTTACCTGTACCCTTGAACTCCTCGAAGATCACATCGTCCATCTTGGAGCCGGTCTCCGTAAGAGCTGTTGCGATGATGGTCAAGCTACCACCGTTCTCAATGTTACGGGCTGCACCGAAGAATCTCTTAGGCTTTTGTAGTGCATTGGCATCCACACCACCGGAAAGAACCCTTCCTGATGGAGGAGCCACCGTGTTGTAGGCACGGGCAAGACGGGTAATGGAGTCGAGCAAAATCACGACATCGTGACCGCATTCTACCATTCTCTTGGCTTTCTCCAAAACGATATTGGCAATTTTCACATGGCGGTCGGCTGATTCGTCGAATGTAGAAGCGATAACTTCCGCTTTTACGCTACGAGCCATATCCGTAACCTCCTCAGGACGCTCATCGATCAGCAAAACAATCATGTAAACTTCTGGATGGTTGTCTGCGATTGCGTTGGCGATATCCTTCAAGAGGACCGTCTTACCTGTCTTAGGTTGAGCGACAATCAAACCACGTTGACCCTTACCGATAGGACAGAACATATCTACGATACGGACAGAAACATTGTCTGCGTGGCCTTTGGTCAAGTTGAACTTCTCTTCAGGGAAGAGAGGCGTCAAATGGTCGAATGGAACACGGTCTCTTACCACTTCTGGAGAGCAACCGTTGATGGTGTCTACGCTGCTGAGAGCGAAGTATTTATCTGTATCCTTAGGTGGGATGATGTAGCCTGTTATGACATCACCAGTCTTTAAACCGTAGCGTTTGATCAAATCTTGGCCTACGTGGATGTCGTCTGGAGATGTGAGGTAGTTATAGTCGGAGGAACGGAGGAATCCATAATTCTCCATGATTTCGAGTACACCTCCACCCTTTATCAATTCATTGAAATCATAAACCTTAGGTTTTGGTGCTGGAGCTTGCTGTTGTTGAACAGGTTGTTGGTTGTTGTTACCGTTGTTGTACATGTTCGTGTACTTGTCAATCTGTTGGCGAACATAAGGCGAACGCTCCGGTTGTTGTGGGTATCCGTTACCCTCCTTGTTTTGTGGGTCGGCAGGTTTTGTGTCTTGAGGAACCACTGGCTCTTCAGGCGGCAAGATGCCTTTCTTCTTGTTCAAGATCATGCGGGCAATGGCTGCCGCAGGGTTGCCGGCTGACATGGTTTCCAATCCACCTCTACCGTTTATGCGATTTTGTTGAAAATATCTTTGTTGTTGACCGTTGTTAGGTTGTCCGTACCCCTTGGAGTATGGATTGTTGTTGGCAGGTTGAGAAGCCTCCCCTGAGTTTTGATGGGATCCGCCAATGCTGGAATTGCTCACATTCTCAGATTCTTGAGTCTGAATTCCGTTTTCTGTGTTTACAGTTTCATTGTTAGGGGATTCTTCTTGGGCAGGTGTGTCTACACTTTGAATTGCCTGCTCATCCAAAATTTTATGAATCAACTCCTCCTTGCGGTATGATTCAACTTTCTTAATCCCCAAATGCTTGGCAATGATTCTTAAATCGACAAGTGTTTTTTCTTGTAATTGAAGTATGTTATCCATAACATCTTAAAAAAAGATTGATATTCTATATTCTCGAAAAAAATCCATGAGAAAATAATGAATTACAAATAGAATGTATTTGTAGTTTGAACTTTAACAATGTATATCTTGATGAATTTTAGTTGCAAGAGAACGCAACAAAATTGGATTGTTAAAACGATGCAAATATAGCCATTTTTTCCAAAATCAGGAAAGAAAAATGAATTTTTTATGCCATTAACGATATTTTTAAGATTTTTTTTGTCTTGCTTGTGACCCGATACCGATTGTCGCTCCTTTCTCCGATGATCCAGACTATTTGTTCTCCTGAGAGCAACAGCCAAGTCTGTTTCTTCTGATAGAGGGAGAATTGTTTGTCGACGAAGTAGTCGCTCAATTTTTTCTTCCCCTTCATGCCAAAAGGAACGAAGTAGTCGCCCATTTCCCATTTCCGGATGATTAAGGGAAAGGTCAGTTGGTCGTAGTCTAAATAACAGAAGCGTTTTTCTTTCTCTATCTGTAGTTCTTCGGCTTTTAGGGTTTCGAAGGTCAGATGGACGGGAACTCGTATCTCTGTTGTTCCTTCTTGAATATCAAATTGTTCTGTTCCTTCGTCCTCCTTTGGAGAGAGGATGAAGACTTCCCTATCCTTCTGCAAAGTGTAGTCGGCCGATTGGAAAGTTTTGCCGGAAGGTCCATCGAGGGCATTGACCACGTTCTTGATTGTGGCTGGGGTGAATTTGAAGGGACGGAGCAACTCGTAGAGCAGGAACTTGGGATTCTTTTCCTTTTTTAGCTGCGCTATGGGTAGGTGCCATACCTCTTCTCCCTTTGGAATCATTATCTTTTTTTGGGATTCTTCCGTCTTCTCTTCGAGGAACTCTTCTGCATTTCTCAGATTGGCAATAGTCTGAACTACAGATTCTTTGAAGGAAGGGTTGATGCTTTCGAAGAGTGGGATGATCGTGTTCCGGAATTTGTTGCGCACATAAATGGTCTCTTGATTGGTGGAATCTTCCACGTGCTGTAGACCTTTCTCCTTGAGGTATTGGAGAATATCCTTTCTTGAGACACAGAGCAACGGTCGTACAATCTCCCCGTTCTTGGGTTTGATGCCGGTCAGTCCGTGGATGCCACTTCCTCGTGTAAGGTTGATGAGGAACGTCTCCACCACATCGTCCGCATGGTGTGCGATGGCGATACAGCTCGCGCCCAATTCTTCTTTTTGTTCGGCGAACCAACGGTAACGCAACTCCCTTGCCGCCATCTCGATGGAGATCTTTTGCTCGGAAGCATAAGCCTCGGTTTCGAAATCCACTTTCCGATAGGGAATGTTGAGTGTCTTTACCCACTGAGTTACAAAGTGTTCGTCACGCATGGATTCCTCGCCACGGAGGTGAAAGTTGCAATGAAGGGCAATGCAGTCATAGCCTAATTCGCAGAGGACGGCAAGCAGGGCGACCGAATCGGCCCCACCGCTCACTCCTACTGCTATTTTGTCTTTTGGGGAGAATAGTCTCTCCTGTTTTATGAATTGACTGACAAGTTCCTTCATTTCGTTTGTTTTACCAGATACGATCCAAGACGGTCTTCACCAACCCCTCCATGGTTCCCTTGTATTCGGTGTTCATGTCTTTGTTGACGCGTCCTGCTATGATGCAGCAAACGGTCATTGCCTTGTGTCCTAATAGTTTAGACAATCCGGCAAGGGCTGAACTCTCCATTTCAAAATTAGTGATTTTTTCTCCATGATAATCGAATGACATGATTTTCTTGTTCAACTCTTCGTCGGCCAACGGTATGCGGACATACCTGCCTTGGGGGCCATAAAAGCCTGGGGCTGATATGGTAACGCCTTTCACCATGTCGTAACCGATCTTTTCAACCAACTCTTCGTCGGCACTGACGACGTAGGGGCTGGCCAATCGAGGCATCCAATTCGTATGTTGGCAGAAGGCTTTCTCAAAGTCGTAATCCAAGACCCCCTCGCCCACTTGATAGTAACCCAGCAGTCCGTCAAATCCGATAGAGCGTCGGGAAACGACGTAGGAACCTATCGGACAAAACTCCTGCAATCCTCCGGAAGTTCCGATTCGGATGAGTCGCATGGAGGTATGTTGCTCTTTCTCTGTCCGTTTCTCAAAATCGATGTTTTTCAAGGCATCCAATTCGGTCATGACGATGTCGATGTTGTCCGTTCCAATGCCGTGCGATACGCAGGAGACCCGATTTCCCTTGTATTTTCCCGTAATGGTATGAAATTCTCGGCTTTGGACGTTGCATTCAATGGAGCCTTGGTCGAAGAAGCCCGCTACCATATCCACCCGGTTAGGATCACCCACAAGGATGACCGTGTCCGCCAATTGTTCAGGTTTCAGGTGAAGGTGGAATATGCTGCCGTCGGCGTTTATGATTAATTCTGAAGATGGAATAACTCTCATACGCTTATTTTTTTATCGTGAAACATAATTAGGGCGAACCCTATCTATACAAATTTAATGATTTTTTCGGAATTGGCAAGATGGGGTGATTGGAGACCCTCTCTATTTTTTAGGGATTCGGTTTTAATGTTTAAATTTGCCGTCTCAACAACTCGGTTATTTGTTATGGAAGCAACCTCTCATATTCATCGTTTTTCGGAAGATGTGGGAAACATCGATTTACCCCAAAAGTTCACCTATCCCTTTTGCTATACGCCACATCCTCTTTGTCGACTGGCGGCTCAATCGGTTCAAGACTATTTGCTGCAACAAACGGAATGGAAGGATGAGTTGCAGAAGGGGAAAATGTTTGGTGTTTTGGTGGTAAAAGATGCTTCGGGAGAGCTGGGTTTCTTGGCTGCTTTCTCGGGAAATTTGCAAAAAAGTAACCTACACCCCTATTTTGTGCCTCCGATATACGATTTGCTTCAGCCTGATGGGTTCTTTAAACGTGAAGAATTAGAAATCAGTAAGATAAATAACAAGATAGATTCGATCAAGAAAAGCGAAGGCTTTTTAAATAGTTGCAATGAGTTGAAATTCGTAGAAAAAAGGACTCAAAATAGGCTGGCTGAGGAGAAATTGGCAATGAAAAAAGCGAAGGAGGAACGGGATAGGCGGAGGTCGTCGGGAGTCTCGTCTGAAGAGATGGAAATCCTAGTTCGTGAGAGCCAATTTCAGAAGGCAGAATACCGACGGTTGGAGAAGTCTTTGCGGGATGAGTTGGAGGCGGTGCGTCAAAAGTATGTCGCCTACGAGTCCGAGATTGAGTCGTTGAAAAAGGAGCGGAAACGTCGTTCGATGGATTTGCAGATGCGCTTATTCGAGCAGTTTCAGATACGGAATTCGTTGGGGAATGTTCGAGGTTTGTGTGAGATATTTGCCACTACGCCCCAGGGTGTTCCGCCAGCCGGTGCGGGAGAATGTGCTGCGCCCAAATTGCTTCAGTATGCTTTTCTGCAAGGCTATAAGCCGTTGGCGATGGCTGAGTTTTGGTGGGGCGATTCGCCCAAGACGGAGATCCGCCATCACCTGCACTACTACCCTGCTTGTAAACTAAAGTGTGAGCCCATCTTGAATTTCATGATGCAGGGGTTGGATGTGGAGGAGAACCCTTTGGCGAAGGATAAGTTCAAGGAGATGCCGTTGCCGATAGTCTATGAAGATGACTATCTGTTGGTGGTCGATAAGCCTGCCGGTATGTTGTCCGTACCCGGAAATATTGGCTTGACCTCCGTAGTAGACCGGGTTAGGGAACTCTATCCGAGTGCAACAGGGCCTTTGGTCGTACATCGTCTGGATATGTCCACGTCGGGGTTACTTTTGGTGGCAAAGGACGAGGCGATTTACAAGGATTTGCAAGATCAATTTTGTAAGCGTACGATCAAGAAATGCTATGTCGCTTTGTTGGATGGCGTGGTTCCTTCGGACGAGGGCGTGATTTCTTTGCCGTTAATGCCTGATTATCAAGACAGACCAAGGCAGATGGTTTCGTATGAGCATGGGAAAACGGCGGTGACTCGATATAAAGTGTTGGAACGGAAGGATGGCCGGACCTCTATTCAGTTTTTCCCTGAGACGGGTCGCACACACCAATTGCGGGTGCATTCGGCACATAAGGATGGATTGGGTTGCCCCATCTGTGGCGATGAACTGTATGGGAAGAAATCGGACAGGCTTTATCTTCATGCCCAACAATTGGAGTTTACTCATCCAATCACCAAAGAAAGAATTTCCTTGATTTCCAAGTCGGTACCCTTTTAAAAGATTTTTTATTCCCTTCATCTTTTCCCCCAAACCATGACAAAATCCTCGTAGATACGATAGTAGAGTTCGAAGCGAATCTTCTCTTCGGTCTTGGACTCGTTGCCATAGAATATGCCGGAGTCTTCCAATATAAATGGCTCAATATGAAGGTCTTGCTGGAAATCGATGTCGCGTTGGTTCATCATCTTAAACATGCTCTCTTTGGCTGACCATTGGAGAAGAAGATGATCCATTTCGTTTTTGTGGCTTGTGTGGGCAATCTCATCGGTGGATAAGAATCGGTTTTTCACACGGAATATTTTCTCCCTTTTCTGTTCGATGTCTATGCCTACGATGGCATGGGAATGAAGCAACATAGCCAAGTAGCCATTGGTGTGTGAAATGCTGATTTTCATCGGGTTGCCTTCGATGGAGGGTTTCCCGTCCTCGTCATGGCAAATTTCATTTTCGCAGTCGAGTAGGACTTTCAGCATGACGCGGGAGGTCAGGAATTCCTGCCTACGTTTTTTGAAGGGGAACTTTCCTATGTACTCTCGATACTCAGCTTGGCGAATATCAAAGTAGGACAATAGCTCCTCTTCGCTTTCATCCATTTTCCACAAGGCCAAAATGGAATCGTCGTCAAAGTGTTCTTTTGAAAACAGCATAGCGGTACTTATCCTTTATTTCTTTTTCTCCAACACCTCTTTGGTGAGGAATATGAAAATGCCGATCACAACTATATAGTAAGTGACATCTCGACTGTCAATCACGCCGCGGCTCATGGATTCGTAATGCGAATTGATTCCTATGGAAGAGATGAGTGTTGCCGTTTTTCCCGACAAAACCATAGAGGAAACCAAGTCGAATCCGCAATAAATGAAGGCGCACAATACGGCGGATAGGATAAACGCAATTATTTGATTGTCAGTCAACGAAGAGGAGAAAACTCCGATGGACACATAGATGGCCGCCAAGAAGAACAGGCCGATATATGATCCCCACGTTCCGCCCACATCCATTACGCCTATCGGGTCACCCAAAAGATATACGGATAAGAAATAGACCAACGTAGGAATCAAGGAGAACAACACCAACAGCACCCCTGCCAAATATTTAGACATCACGATGCTCATCCTCGTTATGGGGCGGGTCAACAGCAATTCGATCGTTCCCGTGCGCTTCTCCTCTGCGAATAGACGCATGGTGACAGCAGGCACCAAGAAGAGATAGAGCCAAGGTGCCAATTCAAAAAGGCCCCCCATGCTAGCATACCCGGAATCCAAAATATTATACATACCCGGAAATATCCAAAGGAATAGTCCTGTTATGACCAAAAACACCCCGATGACAATATATCCCATGGGTGAGGCGAAAAAATTGCTGAACTCCTTTTTTAATAGAACGTACATATTTCAGTTACAATTTGGTGGACATTCTTAGGGTCAAATGCCCAACTATATTTATTTAATGCAAATATAGCACATTTGAAATTAAAGCCATCCTCTTCGCTATTTAAATTTTCGTTTCTGAAAACTAAGATGGGGTTTTTGTTTTTCTTCGGAAGAATGGTCTATATAACTAACAATCATAAAGATAATTGATTCCATTCGGGCATTTTCCGAAAAATCCACCACGAATGCCTTTTGCCTTTTATGATTCTGGCTATTTAAATTGGGGAACTCCTCCTCACCTTCTTTTGTTAAATTGGCATGGCTTTTGATTAACTAATCCTGAAATGACAAAAAGTACGATGAAAGAGGACATAAAAATATACTTATCGAAAGCCCTTCCCATTATAAAAAAAGGTTTAAAAACTTCGTGGATTTATATAAAGAAGACAGGAACATTCGTATATCCGTATCTTGTCCGTTTATGGGGCTGGATAAAAAAAGGATTACAGTTGTTGTGGACATTGCTGAAAAAGCCGTTGGGACTATTCAAAGCTTTGTTTAAAGCCAGATGGCAAGTCAAAGTTTTGTTATTGCTCTCTCCTATCTTCTTGTTTTTCATAGCCGTATTCCTTTTCATATCCGCGGTGGACGGCAATTGGTTCGGCTGGTTTGGCGAGTCGCCCAAGAGTGAACTTTTGGATAAACCGATTCAGGTGGAAGCTTCCGAAATCTATAGTTCGGATGGCGTCATGATTGGAAAATATTTCACGGAGAATCGTAGTTCCGTGGAATTCAATGAGATATCCCCTCTCCTGATTGAGACACTGATTCATACCGAGGACGAACGTTTCTACGAACACCATGGTGTCGATTATTGGGGTATCTTAGGCGCGGCCAAAGATGCTGTTTTCGGCAATGCGCGCGGTGCCAGTACGATTACTCAACAGTTGGTCAAGAACCTTTTCAAGATTAGGTCTGAATATACGAATGGAAAATTGTGTAAGGTATCTGGACTTAGTACGTTGATTATAAAGGTGAAAGAAGGATTGGGCGCAAGGAGAATCGAGGAGCGATATACCAAAGAACAAATCTTGAACATGTACCTGAACACCGTCTATTTCGGAAGTAATGCCTACGGAATCAAGGCGGCCGCAAAGACCTATTTCAATACGACTCCCGCAAAATTGAACTACGAACAGTCGGCCTGCTTGGTCGGAATCTTGAAGGCGAACACGTTCTACAATCCGAAGAAGAACCCGGAGAACAACCTTCGTCGCCGAAACGTGATACTCCATTCCATGCAGGAGCAAGGGGTCTTCTCGAAGGCTTTTTGCGATTCCCTTTGTGAGATACCGTTAATCCTCAACTATAAGCAGGAGTCCAATTTGAATGGTAAGGCGCTCTATTTTAGGGATTTCATATACAACGAGTTGCAGGATTGGTGTGAGGAGAAAGGTATAAATCTCTATCAAGATGGTCTGAAAATCCACACGACGATCGACTCCCGAATGCAAGAGTATGCCGAGGCGGCGGTAAGCCAGCAGATGGCGGAGTTGCAGCGGAAATTTGAGCGGGGTTGGGGAAATAACAATCCTTGGCGCGATCGGGCAAATAAGGAGCTGAAAACGTTCATTTCCGACCGTTCCGTGCAGACGGATGCCTACAAATCGCTCTCCTTACGCTTTAAGGGCAACAAGGATTCTATTCGATACTACATGAACAAACCTCATAAGATGAAGGTGTTCGATTACCGGCGTGGCGTTAAGGATACGGTCATGAGCACGATGGACTCGCTGAAATATATTTTGCGTTTCCTCCATTGTGGATTTGTGGCAATGGAACCCCAGACAGGCTATGTCAAGGCTTGGGTCGGCGATATAGACTATAATTATTGGCAGTATGACAAGGTGATGGCGAAACGTCAACCGGGCTCCACCTTCAAGTTGTTTGTCTATACCGAGGCGATTCGTCGAGGTGGTTGTCCTTGTGACGTGAGGGTCGATTCGGCCGTGACGTGGGTCTATCGTGATTTGGAGGACGGAAAGATCACGGCATGGCAGCCGAAGAATGCCAGTGGAGAGTTTTCGAATGATCAGATGACGCTGAAGACAGCTTTCGCACGTTCCATCAACAGTGTTGCCGTGCAGTTGACACGTGAGATCGGTGCGAAGAATGTCGTGTCGTTGGCGCACAAGATGGGTATTGAATCGCCGGTGGAGCCGAACCCTTCGGTCTGCTTAGGTTCGGAGGATGTCTCCTTGTTGGAGATGGTCACCGCCTACTCTGTCGTCATCGATGAGGGAAAGAAGCATAAACCCATCTTCGTCACCCATATAGAGGATCGGAACGGAAATGTCATTTACAAGTCGAAAATACAGACGGAAACGGTGCTTGACTACGAGACGGCCTTCTTGATGCGAGAGATGCTTCGGGAAGGATTGGTGGACGAGAAGGGAACGTCGCAAGGATTGCGAAACTTCAAGATCTTCCAAAATACGGATTTTGGAGGAAAGACGGGTTCCACATCCAACTATTCGGATGCGTGGTATATTGGTGTTTCCCCTAAATTGGTGGCCGGCACATGGGTCGGAGGCGAGTATCGATGCATCCATTTCCGAAATGGCTTGGAGGGACAAGGCGGACGTGCGGCCCTTCCTGTTTTCGGTAGGTTTATGGAGAAGACCATGAACGACAAGCGGTTAAAGGAGTATCGAGGACGTTTTGGGGAGCCTAAGCAGGAGATTAAGAAGACCTATGCTTGCGAAGCTATTGAGCCTAAGTCAGAAGATCGAGGTTTCCGAGGATTTTGGAAACGTCTTTTCGGAAAAAAAGAATCTGTTGATGCACAAGGCGATACAGTCTTGAGTAAGCGGGAGATCCGTCGTCGCGAGAAGAAGGCCGAAAAAGAGGCGAAAAAGGCCAAGAAAGAGCAAGAAAAGGCAGAGAAGGCAGAGAAGGACAAAGGCAAAAGGAAATGGTGGCAACGGAAAAAGAATTAAGGATCAGATACAAAAAAAGCCCTACGAAATGTGGGGCTTTTTTTATGTGGGTATGTTGTGTTTATTTATAACGACGGCTTTTGACACGGCTGAGTGTTTCCGGGGTAATGCCCAGACAAGTAGCGAGGTGAATGGATGGCACACGCGAAACTACATTTGGAAACTCCCGACTAAACAGATTGAAGCGTTCGTCAGCGGAATCCAGGTGGAGAATTTCAAAATAGATGTTGAACATTTTTATCTTGTATGCCATGGATTGTTGAAAGAACAAGTCGAATGCTGGGTATTTTATACAGAGCTTTTCTATGTCTTCGTAGGACATTCGATAGTAGATGGTGTCCTCTTCCGCAGCCACCAGCAGGCAACTCTCCTTTTGTGAGTAAAGGCTCGCCAATGAGGTGAATTCCCTTCCTTCTGGGACAAATCCTTCTGTCACATCTTTGCCGTTCTTTATGTAGTAGGTACGAAGGATACCGCTTTTGACGAGTCCGATATACCCCCATACATCCCCTTCTTTGCTGAGGACGCTGTATTTCTTTATGGAGAAGACCTCTATCTTGGAAGCGAACTCCTCGAACATCTCCTTCGAGCCTTCATTCACTCCCTTAGCCTTAAAGCAAGCCTTCAAAAAATCCAAATCCACTTTTTGCTGCTTCATAATCCACAATTTCTATTGGTAACGCAAGAAGAATAAGTAAGTCAATGCCCTCGGGCATTCTTGTCGTTCCAATTTATTCGTTTACGTTACCTGATATTAGGTTAATCACCAATTCGTTTTTTCAATACTGTTAGAACCTGGCTCCTTGGGACCGCGTTTGGCTAATCGTGAGCGGACTCGGCTCACTGTTTCTGGCGTTAGACCCAAATAGGAAGCCACATAAATGGAAGGAATACGCAAAAGTATGTCTGGAATGCGTTCCATCAACTTCTCATACCGGGCTTCGGCCGATTCGTATTTCAAGAGGTCCAAATGTTCTTGGGCTGACATCAAATATTGCGTCAACATTTTTCGATGAAGTTCGGCGACACTTAAATATTTACTGCGTAACCTATCCCCGTCCTTCTTGTCTAACGCATAGATTTGTGTGGGTTCTATGGCTTCAATATAGAACTTGGACGGTTCGTTGTAATAGTATTTCTCGAAAACTGACAAACAAGAGCCTTCTGAGAAGAACATAACGGTCACTTGTGCGTCTTCACGGTAAAAATAAGTGCGTACCAATCCTTTCTCGATGAAGTACCATCTCGATTTCTTGGTGTTTGGTTTCTCTATTATATCCCCTGAACGGAAGGTTTCAATTGTGAAATTGGATGCTAATTCTGTCAAAACTTCTTGTGTGACAGGTATTGTAAGGTGAAAGGTTTCCAATACATTCTGCATCAGTTCCGTTTGAATACCCTTTTGCATTTTATTGTAGTTTATTATGACCCTTAGGGTGTATTGAAATAGTGTTTATGGAAATTCGCGGAAGCATACCCTTCCGAAAAAAACACGATTGTTCATTTTTTCAAAAGAACAGATGCGAAATTAGAATTAAATATTCGGATTTCAAAATTCACAACCCTTTTTGAATAGCATATATAGGCAGTTTTCTTCACTAATTAGACCCAAGATGAAATGCTTTTTCTTCATTTTTTGCCATACCCATTCTAGGCTTCTTCGATACAAGAAGCGTAACCTATTGCCTATAATTACCTTAGAGGAAAATTAGGACAAGGAGCGGACAGATTTCATGCTGTTCGGCTCTTTTAGGGTGTTTCGGTTTGTGTGTTGTCACTCGTTGCGACGAGCCATACGACCACGCACACGGCTCAAAGTCTCAGGTGTCACGCCCAAATAGGAAGCCACTTGAACCGAAGAGACACGTTGCATTAGGTCTGGTACATCTTGAAGAATCATCTCCAAACGCTCTTCTGCCGTAGCGAACTGCAACAACTCCACTTTCCTTTGTAGTACACCCACGACAAAGGCTATCATTGACTGAGCAAACAAGTCGAATTCCAAATACTTGTCGCACAATTCAATCAGATCCTTTCTGGGGAGCAAATAGATTTCGGCAGGTTCGAGAATCTCTATCAACCTATCGCTGGGTTCTTCGTTGAAGAAACTTTCGATGCTGACACAAAAACTGCCATCGCCCAAGAAAACATCGGAGATGTCTTTCCCTTTCTTATAGTGGAATATGCGCATGAGGCCCGTTCGCATGATGGCAAAGTTTGTACACACCTCGCCTTCCTTGAGCAGCAGGTCGTGTCTTTTTTTCTTGACCACCTTCATCCTTGAAAAGTAGTCGTCCAACACTTCTTGAGGCAATTTATCGATACCAAAATGTTTATATCGGTTCAATAAGTATTCTTTATCTATATTCTTGTCCATGCTCAAGTTAATTTGAAAATTAGTTATTAGTTAATCGTTTAGTTTAAATAGAGTGTTACGACAAAACTTCCTGCAAAGGGAACTTCCTATTTCTTTGTCTTCTTGGCGCGTACACGGCTGAGCGTCTCCGGAGTGATTCCCAAAAATGAAGCCACATAGAGGGACGGAACCCTCAACAAGATCTTTGGAATGTTGGCTAAAAGGCGATCATACTTCTCCTCTGCTGTCTCAAACATCAATGAATCAACTCTATGCTGATTGTATGTCAAGAACCTTTTCAGGATGGAGCGTGTGATGAGGGCCAACTCGGGGTACTTCTTTTGCAATCCGAGCAGCGTATCCTTTTCTAGGGTGAGTATTTTGCATGGCTCCAATGCCTCGATATTGGCATTAGCTGGCATGTTCTCATAGTAGCATTCTACCAATGGGAATGCCCACCCTTCCGGCGCTATCAAATCCGTTATCTCTGTGTTATTCTTCTCGAAGAATACACGAACTATGCCCTCTCCTACGAAGAACCACTTCGTACAAATGTCCCCCTTCTTTACAATCAGGTCTCTTTTGTTGTATTCTTCCACTTCAATGTGGGAGACTACGGCTTCCATCGCTTCTGGAGGAATCCGGTCCGCAATGCCCAATGATTGGAATTGGAACAAGAGCAAATCCATATTTAACAGCTTTTGCATATTCTAATAGTTTTTTTTTCCGTCACAAACAAAAACCAAACACAAACAAATCTATGCTGTATCGGCTTCGTATTTTTATCAAATTTATTATTTCCAACCATAAAAAACAAACAAATGTCAATAAAATTTTAAACAAAAAATTTGACAGAATTGTAACGTGTTAGTATTCAGTCGTATATGAAATATCGTTTTTTCTGCTTAAAATCGCATTACGATTCCCGCTCAAAATAGAGTTTGTAGTAGTGGAGACCAACATTTTCGTCAAATCCCTTCTCTATAAAGCGGTGGCCGCCATGTACGTAGACGTGGAAGTTCTTGTCCAACTTCAAGACGGATTTGAAACTCTTGTTCTCCTTCTTGACGATCTCCGGCGAAATCTTGAATTCCTCGTCGAAATTCACGTCATTCTCCTCCCTGAAATGTTCTTTGTATTCATTGAAGGCATTGACAATCTCGGGTGCGGCCAAAACTTCGTCTTGGAACTTCTCTTCGTTGAACATGGTGTTGTCCTTGAAGTAGTTGATGGACTTGTTCAACATATCGATTTGGTCTGTGCGCGGAACATTCGCCTCCTCCGTGAAGACGTCGTCAACAAAGCCCTTGCACATATTCAAATAGTTCTTTGTGAAGAAATTGTTGTCTTGTCGTTCCACCATTCCTAGGAAGTCGTTCTTCCAGAATAGAGCCTCTTGCTTTGCCACCTTGTCGATGAGCGATGCGACGAAGCCCGTCTCCCGCTCCACGTCGAAAATAAGGCAGCCTTTGTCCATCTTCCTGACGTTGATGCCCTCTTCGCAGTCTATGTCAAACGTGTCTTGGCCTGGGAAAATCTTTAGATAGGTCTCTTTGTTTTCTGACTTAAAGATACCGAGGCAGTGGACGTCCTGGTCGAAAATCCTCACATTATTGAAAAGGACCAAATAGAATTCGCCCGATTTGATTTGAGGGTGCGAAGAGTTTTCGTAGAGATAGGAGGCCAATATGCGCGAATGCTCGTAGAAAAGATCCGGATTGTCGAATATGGCACAGGTGGATTGGTAAACTACGTTGTCGGAGACATGGTTCAACCCATCGAAATGATATAGTACCGGTTCCCGAAAAGAGGACAGGAAATATTGTTTCAGCATCTGGACAGGACTATCCTCTTCCAACTCCATACACTTTTTGGAATAGGAATTTTCCGTATTATCCATGCGTGACCCGATTTTGTGGATAACCAACTTCTCTATATTCGCATTTACGATATCAAACAACATAACTTCATAAAATAAGTTGTAACAATTTTGCGTGGCGTGATTGCCTGACTATGAGGAGACAAGCGTCTATCGTTTCGCCTTCGCTATGATTTCAGGCAGGTGGGAAAGCAGTTCCTCCATCGTTTGATAGATTACGTCTGCCCCATTCTTTGAGAGTTCCTCGTCCTTTAAGATTCCCGTGTTGACGGCAATTGTAAAGATTCCTGCTGCGACGGCAGACTTGACTCCCAATGGCGCATTCTCTATCACGATGGCTTGGTTTGCCTTGAAATTTCCCTTTTTGAGAGCCATCAGATAAGGCTCTGGATCTGGTTTGCCCTTTTTCACGTCGTAAGCCGTAACCATCTTTTCCCTACTGAAAATGTTGGGGAAGTGGGTGTTAAGTCGGTCGAAAAGCGAGTGTTGTCCAGACCCTGTGACGATATAAATGTCCAGGCCCGCCTGCTTGACCGTCTGCAAGACTTCCAAAACGTGGGGCATGGGTTTTGCCTCTGGGAGCGATTCGAAAATATCGCATTTCACTTTATAGATTCGCTTGCACTCCTCCTCGGACGCATCCCTACCCAACTGGCGAGTAAACGCTTGATAGATAGTGGAAGTTCCCGTCATGCCTTCGCGCATGTAGGCATCGTAGGGAGTGAAGTGGATGCCTAAATCCTCGAATGCCGTGCACCACGCCTTAGCATGGTTGGGCATGGAGTCAAACAGCACGCCATCCATATCAAAGAAAAAAGCTTTCAAATCGAGCTTATCCAAAGCACTTAAATCTACCATCCGTATATAAAAACAAGACTTCCATAAAGCTTGGAGGCCTTATGGAAGTCCTTATGATTTCAATTAAAAATTATAAGCAATACCTAAAGAAGTGGCTTCCCAGAATTGCGTCTTCGCAACTGGATAACCTAGATCCCACTTGTCCGTAGACTTCTTCGTCTTGTCTACGTGTGGGTTTTGTTTGGTCTCAGACACGTCATACTTCAATTGGGTACGGAAAGCGACATTGATGTTCTTTGTCACCTTGAGAGCCAATTCCAAACGCCATCTTACGAACCAACCGTGAGCCAAATCGCCCTCTACCTTGCCGTCGTAGCTTGCCAAATCATCAAAGAAGATACCGTTGTCGTACAAAGCCTCGTTGTAGGTTGGAACGGCCTTGTTGTAAGCGTAAAATCCTTCGAGCAAAGAGAAGAAGTGAATGGTGCTTGTCATATCGAAATCGGAAACTGCCTTGGCGTAAGCACCAATTTCAGTCCGAACTTTCTTGTATTCCCCTTTTCCGTTGTCCTTACGTTCCATACCATAGTTGGCAGAGAGGAGCGTATCCGTACAGAATGTGAAGCGGGCGGACGCTGGAGAGGCAAAAACCGTCAAATATTTGTTAGGTGTGTAATCGATACCGACAGACAACTTAGCGTAGGCTGGTGCGAAGAAGTTGGACACCAAGTAGGCTGAATCCAAGTTGTTTACATCCGAAGCGTAATTGTAGCCTTTGGAGAATTGGGATTCCAAGTCGCCCAAGACGGAATAGTAGAGTTTGTCTGCAGCCTTGTAGCCGAATTTAGAGGCCAAGATGAAGTTGTCCATGTTCTTGCGGATCTCATCGTCGCCTGTAAATTGGTCGGAATACATAAAACCATATTGGGCGTTGAATGAGTTCTTCCACATGATTTTATCCTTCATATAGTCGGCGTTGAGACGAATGAACGCATCTACTGTTGCCGAGCTTCCCATACCGTCGGAGCAATACTCGTTAAAGTAAGCTTGGTTGGCATTCAACCCTACTGCGCCTGGAAATTTCCAGTGAATACTATCAGACACTTCTGCGTGGGCACTCTTGTGGTTGGTGCTTTCCGCAATGTTTACCAATGTCGTAGTCGTCTCGTCAGATGCATAAGCAACGGCGGAAGACGCTAATAATAAAGCAATCGCTAAATTCTTCTTCATTTTTGTTGCTATTTTTATTGCCACTTCAAATTCAAAGAGAATAGGCTATTTTTGTTCTCTCCCCTTCCGTATAGTCTCTTTTGGATAGAGACTTGGAAGATTCGGGATTTCCCAAAAATAACGGTCGCAAATATAGACATTTTTTATGACTTTTTGTGTTATTTACAAAATATTTTGAAACCCAACAAAGGTGTTTTTACCAAAAGTTTCGCAAGTAAAAAACGGTCATGGAAAGCTATGCTTCGATAGCTCACATTGGCACTTGCTTTTGAGGCGAAAGTCACATTTTTTTCATTGAAAATAGACGTCTGGATCTTGATTGTTTTCAGAATTCGGAACTGACAAAATGATTCTGTTCGTGGCTATATAAAAAGCGAAGACACCTATATGGGAATACATACAGATGCCTTCGTTGTGAAATTGATTGTTTTTTGTGATTTTCTTTAAATATGGAAAGCAGATGGAAAACTGCTTTTGGAGTGATTATTCAGCCCCTTGTGTTTGCTCTGAATCTTGGTTTTGTCCCTCGCCTTGATCCTGTGATTCTCCTCTTCCTCTACCTTGATTTTGATTCTCGTCGGTATTTGTATCTGGATCCATATTTCGGTCGTGATGAGGAGTTACATCCACATGCTTCAACTCGAAATAAGTACCGGACCGATTGGAAGAACCACTCTCCTTGTACTCCGTGTATTCAGCCAAACTTGTGTAGTAATAGCCATAAATGTAGTTGTTGGTCACCTTTGTAATGTCTATACAAATAATGTCAGACTGCCAGCGGCCACCATAATTCAAGGCCATCACGCCATAGGCTCCACTCCTATCCAACCAATACCAATCAAACTCCATCGTCTCTTGGTACTCTCCCCGGTAATAAATTTCCTCATAACCCGTCTTATAGTTGTCATCATAGAAGTAGAATCTGCTAAAATATTTCTCCTGTCCATAATTCTCGCGGATAGGCAACTTGCCTTCCCAACAAACGCCCGTAAGGATTTTATCCTCCATCTCATCCTCATCTTGGCAAGCTGAGAAAAAGCCAACGGCAACAAATGCCAAGAGAAGAGCCACAACACTTTTCTGTAAAACCTTCATATCCTTCTAAATTTAATTAATACTATTCATATTCATTTAATTCAAAATCAAGCGATTTTGCCTCTCGAACCTTCAATTACAGCGTGAATACTTAATCATCAGATTCTCATGGTCAAGACTGCCCATCCTTTGTTTTGCCTTCAACCAGAACTGGCGGAAGACGTCGCTGCCCAAAATCAGCTTCGAACAGCGGGTCCAACACATGCCTGCTATCTCCTTGAGTGTAAGGGCATCCAAGAAATCTACGGGAAGGTCTATCCGCCTCTCCCCTCCATCGCTAAGCTGCGAAGTATAATCCGAATGACAATTATAATGGTCGGAATGGCAGGTCTGGCGGATATAGGCACGTCCTTCATCCGTGAAGCAGACATCGAGTCTATCAACGCCATCCGGGCTACGGTAATCCCCGAGTAAACCCAAATGCATTTCGGAATGCAAAAAGCGCAATCCATATTTCTTGGCAAAATCTTCAGCGTACGAATCGAAGACACCCCGAATCAGCACATCGTTTTGTGAGAGGTATTTCTCAAACTTCTGACTTACACCGATATGTTCTATGGTATTGGGAATTGATATTTCCCGTAATGTAGGAATCCGTTCCAGAAAGCCTTCCTTCACCTCGACAATTCCGGAACAAAAATTTACAGAAACGTTCTCCTCGCCTTTATAGGCTGAGTCCAACTCTGTTTCTGCATACACAACCTTACAATTAAAAATAGTTATGTTCTTTTCACTTAAACTAAAATAATTCATACCGTATCAAATTTTTCAGTTCGAGAAATAATTTTCGGGCCTCTCTTACGACCTCGACGCTACACAAATTTAAAAAAATTTTTGTTGTAACAAAAAAAATCGGTCGAAAATATGCAATATCTTTATAAAAATTCATGCAACGGCAATAATCAAGTTGCGTAAAACCAAGTTTATACTTAGAAGTCGTGAGGCAAGAAAAAAGGAGAATAATAGGCATTGCCTTTTTTAATATTCAATTATTTTTGCATTTAGAACGACATAAAACTCATCAAATGAAAAAGAACATTATACTTTTCGAAATAATTATCGCACTACTCTCAACTGTACCTACATTCGCAGAAACGACATACTTAACCCATGACGTATCAAACTGGGAGGTGAAATCATTCAATGATTGCAGATTAGACACAACAAAAGTTTATGATCTGAGGCAAAAAGGGGCAAGTGAAGATGAAATTACGAAAGCATACAGCGAAGCGCTATACAAACTCCAGGAATGTAATGACAATTACTTTGATCCATTCGATGAACGCAATGATTACAGTGAAGCCGAGGGAAAGGCTCTTCTTTCTGCCAACAAATATGCGACAGAACTCTTTGGAAAAATCGTGGCAGACGATAACTTCAAAAATAAAAACGTGGTTTTTTCTCCGACCAGTATGCAAATTGCGTTAGCAATGTTAGCAAACGGAACGGATGATAAAAGCGCATATCAAGAAATCACCACTGCGTTAGGAAAACAGGACATGCCTCTTGACGAGTTGAATGCGTTGTTTAAAAAACGTTTATATCGGATACAACATTTGGACTCGTACGATAAAATCGGCATCTCCAATGCGATACTACTGAAAAAAGGAGCCTATTATGGAACAGAATTTTTGAACAACACAGACACGTGCTACAAAGCCCTTGCGTCCAATGTCGACTTTTGCCTCGACTCCACATATACTAAGATAGACGATTGGGCGAAAAAGTCCACTGACGGAATGATTCCAAGCTTGGGGCTTCAACCTGATTGCAATAGAATGTTAGTGATGGTGAATGCATTGATGTTCCAATCGTACTGGACGAATCAATTTGACCCGAAAAAGACAAAATCAAGCAAATTTGTCATATCCTCAAAAGAGGAGAAGATGGTGAAAAAAATGAATGGAACAATCAATGATAATTATGCAGAAACAGAAGAGTATCAATTGATTAGTGTTTCTTTAAACAGCTGCAAGGCGAACATAATCCTTCCTAAAGATGGAGTTTCCCCAAAGTCTATCCTATCTAAGATAGATTTAGACAACATTCCGTATAAAAAAGCGCCAACTGGTTATCGTTACCATATAAAGCTTTCATTACCTAAATTCTCCACAGACACAAGAATCCCTTTAAAAGATCTGCTAATGAAATATGGCATGACAAACACATTTTCTAAAGAGATGAACAAAATAGCGAACGAAACCAAACTGGAAGAGATTAAACAACTTGCTCACTTAGAGATTGATGAATTGGGGATTAAAGTATCTGCAACAATAATATCTGAAGTGTTAGGTGTTGGGTATGAACCAAAGCCAATATATGTAGATATGGATGTGAATCGTCCATTTATAATAACGATTCAGGATGAATATGAACACGAAGTTTTATTCATCGGTTTGATTAATGATCCAACGGAGAAATAATTCACAATAGGCAATAAAATCCCAGTTTCAAAATTTTGGACTGGGATTTTTCACAAGGTAAGAGAAACTTCAATTTGTCCTACTCATTTCCATCTCCAAAAGTTCATTTCCAAGCATCTTATAAATTAATCTGCACAATTATGTAAAAATAAGCAGATTTAAATCTACTTATTTTTACAAAGCATCATAACAAAAAGTATATCAATATATTATGAGTGTAAAATAAGCGGAGATCACATTAGAATGAGGGAAATTTTTTCTTGTTTCACATAAAATCAACCCTCAAATTCTCATACTCCATCACCTATGATTTGAATTTGCAAATTTCCTCCCCGACATGGCAACAGAAAACCTGCCGTGTAGATGGCCCATATCTGTTTTTTTTTATAAATTTGTGGTGATGCAGGACTCTCCCAACGAAGTCCGAATAAAGCATCCGAATATTCACATGGGTCAAGGCGAAAGCCGGTATGAGTATCGTGCTTCCCTCCCTATTTTTCAAAAGAAGCTATGACACACAAGGAGATTGTTGCGATACATAATGAGATATGTCAATCTGTCTACGACAAAAACCTAAAAAGTGCGTTCGATAAGTTATCCCAACTTTCGGGGAACGGGTGCTGGAGCGAATGGAACGAGAAACGGATGGAGTTGGAAACGACCTACCGTTATATGCTTCAGTATGTTATGGAAGGCATAAAAGATCCTGAACAGGAACAAATATATAATCATTTGAGGATTTCCCTTTTGGAAGCAGCCGACCACATGGCGGAGTCTCTTTTAACCAAGGATTCTGCTAACTATGTCTATTGCCAAAAGCGATTCTTCCGGGACAAGACTTTCCCTCGTGACGAGGAAATCATGGATGAGTTAACCTCTTATAAAACAAATCTTTCCTTGGCTGGACTGTTGGAGGACAGCTTGAAATCAAAGGGAAAAGTGGAGGGGTATGCCTTGGAGCATGAACGTTTGGTTTCTTCGCTTTTCAACCGGTTTTGGCTAACGGACAAATACCAGCACCAAGAAGAGGAGTTGGCTTCCCAAATCCTTCAAAACGAGGAGGTTTTCTTTGCCGACAAGTGCTTGGTGATCTCGTCTGTCACGATGAGCCTCATCCGTATGTTCGACGAGCGGAAATTCAACATCTTGTTCTTGGGTAGTCATGACGAAGATCCTCAGGTGACTCAACGTGCCCTCGTTGGATTGGTGCTTTGTGCCTACCTCCACAATGAGCGGACTCTCCTCTACCCGCACCTCAAAGAGAAACTGAACGAGTTGGTTCAAAACCCGTCGCAGGTTGCAAACTTGAAAACCATCTTTTTGCAATTCATCAAAAGCAAGGAGACGGAAAAGATATCCCAAAAACTCAAGGAGGAGTTTTTCCCTGACATAGCCAAAATCAGTCCGCTGCTCCAAGAGAAGTTGCAAATGGGGAATTTGCTGAAAGACCAAAATTCGTTGTTGGATAAGAATCCTGAATGGCAGGACTTGCTGGACAAGGGCTTTACCGATAAAATTCATCAATTTGCGGAGATGCAACAGGAGGGCGCCGATGTTTTCCTTAGCTCCTTCTCTACGATGAAGTCTTTCCCTTTCTTTAGGGAGATTGGCAATTGGTTCATGCCTTTCCATAAGCATTCCGCCATAGTGAAGATTGAGGAGGGAAACCAGATGCCTCTCTTTTGGAAGGTCATCATGAAAAGCCAGTACCTCTGCAATTCCGACAAATTTTCTTTGGCGCTCGGTTTATTGGAGATGCCGGAGCAATACAGGGAAATGACCTATAGTTCCGTAAACTTGGACAATGACCAGATGGAGATGCTGAAAGAAAACGAGTCGTCTCTGTTGCCTGAACCTAAGGCCGATTCCATCAGCAACCAGTATATCCAAGATATCTATCGGTTCTTTAAGCTGCACCCTCGGAGAGCGGATTTCGACGACCCGTTCCAACCGTTGGAACTCTACAAGGTCAATTTCATCCAGCAGATGGAGGATCCCGATGCTTTTTTGCGAAGCTTGGGCGAGGCGTACTTCAGCAAGGACTATTTTGAGGATTGTGTATTCCTCTTCGAAAAGTTGGTCGAGAAGGACAAGGCCAATGCCGAACTCCTTCAAAAGACGGGCTATTGCCACCAACGACTCGGCAATTTCTCCAAGGCCATCTCTTTTTACCAAAAAGCGGATATGATTAAGCCTGACTCGCTTTGGACGATTCGTAAATTGGCCTTTTGCTTCAAAAGCATCAAGGAGACGGAACAGGCTCTTGACTACTATCTTCAAGCGGAAAAGCAGGCGCCAGACGACCTCTCCATCCAATTGGCCATCGGCAACTGCCGTTTGGAATTGAAACAGTACGAGGAGGCTCTTCAGGTGTTTTTCAAGATAGAGTACCTCAATCCCAACAACAAAAATGTCTGGCGACCCATCGCTTGGTGTTCTTTTGTGGAGGGAAAATTGGAGCAGGCCGAGAAGTATTACAAGAAATTGGACGAATCGGAAAGGAATCAGTATGATTGGCTCAATATGGGACATGTTGCCCTCTGCAAGGGAAACCGGAAAGAGGCCATCTCTCTTTATATCAACAGTCTGAAGATGATCAAGTCCGACAGCAAAGTCTTCAAATCCCTCTTCTTGGAAGACCTTCCCTATTTGGAAAGGTACGGATTTGAAAAAAGTACGTTGCCGTTCATCTTGGATAAAATTCAATATGAGTCAGAATTATAAAACAATAAACGGCGACTACCCTTCTTGAAACATAACGGAACCTTCAAAGTTTTTTGGAAGTAACGACTGTCACGAAGGGGACGCCATTGTCAAACTTTAATTTTTTTAGATATGCATATCATTGTTCTCATTGCCATCGCTATTATTATCGGTTCTTATTTTGCCGTTAAGCAGACCATAGAAAAGATCAAGACTGATCTCAAAGCAGAGATCGAAGATGAAATCAAAAAAGAGGTCAAAAAGGAGATTAAAAATTACTTGTACAATAACAACACCTTTTATGACACCTACGATGAAAACAAGTAAAAGGTAAAGATTTACAGTACCTTAAATCTTTACCTGAGAGATGAAATCGATGGCATCCGTGCCCTTTTCGATGGCTGAAAGCACGTCGAATACACGGTCGCTCCATCCGGAAATCAGATAGACATCCGGTTGGGCGATTTTGAGGGGTGCTTGCCCATAGCCGCATAAGTCGAAAAGATAGAGTTTCGACGTTGGAAACTGCTGTTTGTAGCGTTTCCAGGATTTGCTTAAGGAGGAACATCTCTTATCGGAATTCCACATCTGCATGTCGGTGAAAAACAACACCTTGTCGATTTTCCTATTCTTCTCGATGAGGTAATCAATGACTTTATAGCCGTTGGTGCTGTAGCCCACCTTGTTGGAAAGGTTCTTGAGTTGCTCGGTGCTCATCAAGATGTTGTCGGAGGGCATATTGATCACCTTCCATTTGTCGCCGAAGATTCCTGATTGCACGCTCTTGCAACGTGTCTTGAAAAGCATGGCCAGCAGGAGACCGATGTCGTAATATTCCAGGCTACTCCTTGGGTTCAGGAGAGTCATCATGGAACCGCTCACGTCGCAAGCCAGCAAGACGCTTGTTTGTTCGTCGAACCCTTCGATATTCGTCGTAGAGTGCTTTATCGCCTTTTCCAATGCCGACATAAGATATTGTGTGTGAGGATTTTCCACCCCTCTAATTTCTCGGAATGCGGAGAGGAAGCGGAATGGCAATTGTTTGGAGTTCCTCACTTGATTCGGATCTGCCAATAGGTCGGCCACCTGGTTCATCGCCTTTCCAGAGACTTGGGCGTTGAGCATATTCCTCAAGTTACGAAGCAGAGCCATATAGCCTACTCGTCCACTGAAAATCAGTTCTTCCCATTTTGCACGAAAAGCCTCCGTTTTTTCTTCCTTGGAGATTACCTGACCCAATGCGGAGAGTTCCGTTTCCCACGTATAAGGCACTTCCAACTCCTTCTTGACAATCTTATCGAAGAGTGCTTGTTGCTTGGCGTCTTTGGCCTTAGGGTGTACGAGAAAGAGAGCGTCGCGGAGTTGCACTTGTGCGTTGCTTCGGTCGTACTTGGCAAATTGGTATTCGTCGAACCTATTGAAAGCAGATTTCAGACCGTTTTGGATCTGACGGGATAGTTTCGCCAATTTCTTTTCCCCTTCTGATGGATTCAGAAGTTGGTAGCACATAAGGAGTTCCGCAATCTCGTCGGCTCTCAACACCGTCTTTTCGATTGTCCGTGCCACGAGGTCGTCTCCGTTGTGGATTTTGGAGAGCAGGACGATCAGTAGCAATGGAACGCTGCGCAGGTTCATCTGCGTGCGGGTATAGATGGCGAGTTTTGCGACAAACTCAGGCGACACTTGGTTCACCAACTTAGAGATACGTTGCATTTGCTTGTCGCTTCCCTCATAGTATTTGTCGCTAAGCGAAGCTGTCACGACGGCCGTATAGAGTTCCAACTCGGGGGTAAGACGATAAGATTCACCACCTTCATAGTTCTTTTCTGCCTTATTTTTCAATATCTGATTAAACATCATAAGAATATACGATTTAAACAGTTAAACAAAACGGCGTAACCAACGCAGAGTTTTTTATTTGGGTTCACCTTCTGAGGAAACCCCTGCTCTGCCTTGTTGCCGTATAGTAAAAGGAGGCGACAGGCGGGAAGGGTCCAAGATTTGAACTTGAGCCTCTGCATAACCGAGGCCTAACCATTGCGAAGTATCCCTTCCCTACGGCACTCCTTATAAAAGGGGCAGCGGTGCGACAAGCGTAGAGAGTAGATTTGAACCGTAGGGTTCAATCGGAATAGCAATCTCGAAGTAACTCTCCACTACGGCAACCGCCGCCTATTTCAAATAATCAATGAACTCGTTTATTCGTTTGACATTGCAAATGTATAGGCGCTACTACGCACTCTTTTTGCGTAGTCAGAAAAAAATGCAGAAAAAGGAGAATTTTTTTGTTTCCATTGGAGGAGACAAGCCCGATTATCACCCCAACGGTGGGTTTTCACCCACTGGAACCCCAAAGGAGTGGCATAATACAGAAACGGGGGTGAAGCCGTGGGCAATGTGTATGGAATGTGAACGTGGATGGGTTAAATTTTTCTAAGCTTTCTTTTGAAAGTTTGGTAGTATCAACAAATTGTTTTAAATCTGTGCCGTTAGGTACCCATTCTTATGGAAAGACACGAGCCGAGGTCTAGTGGTTGTGCTACGGCGTTTGAAGGCCTCATAAGGAGTTATTACGGTGCTGTATTTTATAATCGCTATCGTTTACGGTAGCGATTTTTTTGCTTTTATTTCAAGGAAATAGCATCCTCGTCAATGTTGTCGAAATAGCGTTTCAGTTTGTTGATGGCCATCTTATGGATCTCCTCCGTGAAGGATTTCTTCATCTTGGTCACGACAAAAACGATTAGGGAGAGGTCGTCCGAATAGCCCAAAGGCAACAAGTCCGGAATCAAATCTATCGGCAGGATGAAATAGCCTAAGGCTCCGATGATGATACTCTTCTCCTTCACCGTCAAATCTCCATACATCAACGAATAGTAGAGAATCAAAACATAGTAGACGATTTTGATGCCTGCATTTTTGGCGACACGAGCCAACTTGAAGAAGAGTTCTTGCGGGGAATAATGCTCTCCGTACCCTTCTATTTGGCTTTTTTGTTCCTCTTCATATCTTTTTTCTTCCATAAAGTGCTAATTAATATATAGTACTACAAATTAAGTATTTAAATAATACGAATGTGTTATATAGCATTGTTTACAGGCATATTCGCAAGCAAAATTCGCTATACTCGGCCCTCGTTGCCAACGACCGTTCCTATCCGAGGGCAATTTAGTAAAAAAATATCATTTTGGGGACAACTGCTGGAGATTTTTCCTTGGCAAAAAAATCAGGAAGGAATGGTTTTCTCCCCCGAAAAAGTGTAACTTTGCATAAGTAGAGAATCAATAACAAAAGAAATGTCAGAAGAAGAAAAAAAGAAGCGAGAAAATCCATTAGTTAGCATTTTCTTCAACATCGTAATGCCCGTCATGATTTTGACGAAGTTGTCCAAGACAGGAACTGTTTCCTTTTTTGGCATAGAGATGGAAGGCTTAGGACCGCTCAAAGGTTTGTTGATTGCATTGGCTTTCCCAACGGTATACTTTATTTGGGACTACCTGAAACGTAAAAAGACCAATTTCATATCCATCATAGGTTTTGTCAGTATCTTGCTGACAGGGGTTATCGGCGTGTTTGAATTCCCTAGCGAATGGATTGCCTACAAGGAGGCTTCCGTTCCATTCATCATCGGCATAGCTTTGCTCATATCGTTGAAGACGCCTTTCCCGCTTGTCAAGAAGTTGCTCTATAACGAGGAGATGATGGACGTGCAAAAGATAGACGGAATCTTGAAAGAGACGCACCAAGAGGATAAATTCGAAAAGATTTTGGTCAACGCCACCTATATCGTGGCCGCCTCCTTCCTTTTGTCCACCATCCTCAATTTCGTCTTGGCGAAAATCCTCATCAAAAGTCCCTCTGGAACGGAAGAGTTCGCTCAAGAGTTGGGACAGATGACGGGACTCAGCTATGTTGTGATAGCTCTTCCCTCTTGCCTCGTCATGATGGTGGCGCTCTATTACCTATTCCGTTCGATGACAAAAATAACAGGGTTGCCTCTTGAGAAATTACTCGCTCCCCATCTTCAAGATTCCATCAAGGAGGATGAATCGAAAGAAAACAAGGATGCGGAAAACACAAGTGACAGCAAATAAGATAGAATCATGTATACGATAAAACAGATTGCCGAAATGGTTGGCGGGATCTTCCAAGGGAATGGTTCCGCAGAAATAAACCGTCTGCTGACGGACAGCAGGGCACTCTCCTTTCCAGAAGATACCCTTTTCATAGCTCTCAAGTCGAAGAGAAACGACGGACATAAGTTCATCGCCACCCTCTACAAGAAAGGTGTGCGAAGTTTCTTGGTGAACAAGGGCGCCCTTGATAGCCAAATTTTGGATGGGGCTAATTTCATTGAAGTGGACGACACGCTCCTTGCGTTGCAGACGCTGGCCGCAAAACATAGGAACTCGTTCAATATTCCTGTCATCGGTATTACCGGAAGCAACGGAAAGACTATCGTCAAGGAGTGGCTCTACCAGCTGCTCAACGAAGATTATAAAATCACCCGTTCGCCCCGTAGCTATAACTCGCAGATCGGTGTGCCGCTCTCTGTTTGGGATTTGAATTCCGAGACGCAGTTGGGTATATTCGAGGCCGGCATCTCCCAAATGGGCGAAATGGCTCGCTTGCAACCTATCGTTGCGCCGACCATCGGAATCTTCACCAATTTAGGCGATGCCCACCAAGAGAACTTCTCTTCCATGAAGGTGAAGTGCGCCGAAAAATTGAAACTATTCCTTCAAAGTGATACGGTTATCTTCAACAAAGACAATAAGTTAGTTGACATAACGGCGGCTCAGTCCGGCACCAAGGCGAAGTTCTTCACCTTCGGAACAAACAAAGAGGCGGATGTCCATATCGTGGCAGTCAACCGCAAATCTGACCGATGGAGTTCCATCTCCTATCAGTTTGCCGGCAAGGAGTATACCTATGAGATTCCGTTTATCGACGACGCATCCATTGAAAACTCGCTCTCTTGTCTCTGCGCCATGTTGGTGTTGGGGGTATCGGTGGAGAAGGCTAACGCCAAACTATCCGCCATCGAACCTATCGCCATGCGTCTGGAGGTGAAAGACGGTCAAAACGGATGCCTTGTCATCAACGACAGCTATAATTCGGACATCACGTCGCTCAGCATAGCCCTCGATTTTCTGATGCAACAAGCTACGGCAAAGGAGCGCAAAAAGACGCTCATCCTGTCAGACATCAAGCAGAACGGTCAGGATCCGAAGCTGCTGTACGAAAACATCGCTTCTTTGGTCGAAGGAAAGGGAATCGACAGATTGATTGGTATCGGCGAGGACATCTCCCTGTTCCAATCGCTCTTCAAGGTGGAAAATCAGGCGTTCTACCCTAATACGGATACCTTCCTAAGCCACATGAACATTTGTGATTTCACAAGTGAGGCTATCCTTTTGAAAGGCTCGCGGAGATTCCGTTTCGAGGAGATATCCGACCGACTCTCATCTGCCGTGCATGAGACGGTTTTGGAGGTCGATTTAGGGGCGTTGATCAACAACTTCAACTATTTCCGTTCCTTCTTGAAGCCAGGCACTAAAATCATGAGTATGGTGAAAGCCAATGCCTACGGAAGTGGAGATGTGGAAGTGGCTCGTACATTGCAACATAACGGTTGCGACTATTTGGCGGTGGCGGTGGCCGATGAGGGTGCCGTACTTCGTCGTGAAGGCATCCACATCCCTATCGTGGTGATGAATCCCGAACAGAATAGTTTCGCGAAGATATTCGAGTATAATTTGGAGCCTGAGGTCTATAGTTTCGGTTTGTTGGACCGCATGATTAAGGAGGCGGCGCAGATGGGAATCAAGGACTACCCGATCCATGTCAAAATCGATACGGGAATGCATCGCTTAGGTTTCGAGGAGAAGGATATCGACGCACTCATAGAGAAGTTGAAGCATCAGGACAGTGTGAAGATCCGTTCGGTATTTTCCCATTTAGTGGGCTCGGACGATGCCAAATTCGATGCCTTCACCGAACAGCAAATCGCGGTCTTTTCCAGAGTCAAAGAACGTTTGGAAAAAGCCTTCCTACATAAGATTATCGCCCACATACTCAATTCTGCGGGCATCGAGCGATTCAGCCAATACCAGTTTGACATGGTGCGCTTGGGTATCGGCCACTACGGCATGAGTGCGGTAGACAACCGTCGTTTGGAAGAGGTCTGCACGCTCAAGACGAACATTCTCCAAATTCGGAGAGTTCCAGCTTCGGATACGGTCGGATATAGCCGTAAGGGCACGTTGAACAGGGACTCCATCATTGGAGCCATTCCTATCGGTTATGCTGATGGCTGGAACCGCAAATTAGGAAATCGAGTGGGAAAAGTTTTGGTGAACGGTAAATTTGCCCCTATCGTCGGCAATATCTGTATGGATGTCTGTATGATTGACCTCACGGACATCGACGCAAAGGAGGGCGACACGGTCGTTCTGTTTGGCAAAGGGCATCCGATTCAAGGTGTCGCCGATACGTTGGGTACCATCTCATACGAGATTTTGGCAGGAATCTCCAAACGTGTGAAGAGGGTTTATTTGTTATAATTGTAGAGACGATGTGCACATCGTCGCTATTGTGCACATCGTCTCTTTCTTGAATAGAGGGAGCATGGTTTTCGATAGCTCCTCCAAGTTGTTTGCCGCCTGCTCTCCTTCGTTTCGACGCAACTCAGCCAACATTTCGTCTCTATTTCTATCCGAGACATTTCCTATCTCTCTTCCGCTCCAATAGTTGATGGCTCTCTCCACTTCCTCCTGGTTGTAGGAGTATTTGTTTAGATCAAATTCTACCTCTTTTTGCTCTCCTTTTTCATCGTGAAACTGCACATTTAAGTAATACGTTATGTGTCGAGACCTTTTCCGTTCAGTGATATAGGCATAATCAATCTGTTCCCAAGACAATTGGTTTATCTTTTTTTCTTCTATTCCGTTTTTCCCTATCGTTATAGGCGGACAATTTAGCAAATTTACTAAACAGACCACACAAAGGAGAACAAAAAGCAAGAACTTCCAGTCAAAACCTCCATAAATAATAGAAGTTATAAGGACAACAACAAATCGGAAACTATGCACAGTGCTATAAACGCTTCTCTTTATAACCAAATCAGTGCCTTCTTTCCACATAATCAACAAGATTTTACGTACAAATCAACCGCGTTGCCTCTATCTTCCGCTCCAATAGTGGATAGCCTTACGTATGTCATTGGAATTATAAGAATAGCTATTCAAATAAAATTCCGCTTCCTGCGTCTCTCCATTAGCATTATGGAATTGTATTATCAGGATTTTCTTCCTGTTTTTGCCTATACCCTCTTTTTTGTATAACACATTATCAATCAAGTCCCAAGATAATAGCAGATACCCTTCCACCTCTATGCCATATTGTCCAATCGTGATGGGCGGACAGTCGGGATAGGATCGATAGAACCGTATCAAAGAATAGATAAGGAATCCATCACTAATCAAATACTTCGTTTCAAAACCACCATAAAAAATAGAGATCAGTAAAGCCACAATCGTGAGAACGATTCCCACGTAATAGAAACCCAGAGACCACTTGCTCCTCTCCATTCTCAGATCTGTACCTTCTTGCCACATACTATTGAATATTAAGCCATTCTACTCTTGTAATCCTCGTATCCATAAGTTCGGAGCATCTTCAATTCACCTTCCTTGGTCCACAAGGCAAGGGACGGGTGAGAAATGCCATTGAACATCGTCGTTTTCACTGTCGTGTAGTGAATCATGTCATAAAAGACGATTCGGTCGCCCACCTTCAATTCATGGTCGAACGACCAACTTCCGATGAAATCGCCCGAAAGGCAACTGTTTCCTCCCATTCGGTAGGTAGGTTTCCCTTCCACTTCGTCCGTCGCTCCGATGATGGTCGGTTTATAAGGCATCTCCAAACAGTCGGGCATGTGGCAGGCAAAGGAGACGTTCAGGATGGCGGTCTTTATGCCATGGTTCTCCACAATATCTACCACACTTGAGACCAATTCACCCGTCTGCCAAGCAAAGGCACTGCCGGGCTCCATGATGACCTTCAGCCAAGGATAGCGGGCACGGAAAGCCTTCAGCACGGAAACCAAGTGGTCCACGTCATAGTCCTTACGCGTCATCAGATGGCCACCACCGAAGTTGATCCACTTGATTTGAGGAAAATATTTGGCGAATTTCTTTTCGACCACGGCAAGCGTCTCTTCCAAATCGTGGGAGGAGGACTCGCAGAGCGTATGGAAATGCAACCCCTCGATGCCCTTTGGCAAGGTGTCGCCCAACAAATCAGCAACAACGCCCAAGCGAGATCCGGGTGCGCAAGGATTATACAAGTCTGTTTCGACGTTCGAAAATTCGGGGTTGACCCTCAGTCCGCATGATATATGTCTGTCCAGCGTATCCAAGTAAGGACGGTGGTGCAGATAGTGCGAAATCGAATTGAACGTGATATGGCTGCTGCAACGGGCAATTTCGGGGAACTCTTCGTCCGTATAGATAGGCGCATAGCTATGGGCCAAATTACCCATCTCCTCATACGCCAAACGAGCCTCAGATAGGGAGCTTGCGGTAGAATGTGCGACATATTCCTTGACTATGGGGAAAACCTTCCATAGGGCAAACGCCTTGAATGCCAAAATAATCTCCACACCGGTTCGGTCCATCACCGAACGAATCAATTGAAGGTTGCCTCTTAATCTCTCTTCATCCACTACATAACAAGGGGAAGGAACTTTTGAATAATCTATCATCTCTTCTGTTTTTTTACGCCACTGGGTGACGTGTGATAAAATATGCAAAAGCCTTCCCCCGTTGTATGGGATAATCTGCTAAATAAGTACCAATTTATTCGTAGCCCAATGTGATAATCAAGTATGAGCAAACATCACGGTTGCCATATTGAGCCGGAATCATATCTGGGAAAGTGGAGAACACTTTCAATAACTCATCATCCAAAGATGTTGCCGATGGCATCATTAACTTGGTTTCAACAATTGTACCCTCGCTATTAATCAACATCTTTACAAGTATACGATGGGAAGACATTGCAGGCACAAAATTAACAGAATTCTTTATATTTTCATTAAGAAATTCATACATAGCATTCATACCGCCAGGAAATTCGGCTTTCCTTTCAGGTAAGGTATAGACCGTATCACAACCATTCACATCGCCTCTTAAAACGTAAGGCAATCTATTTTGAGCTTCTACCGTGATTAGAGAGGTAAGCATCAGTGCAAATAATAATAAAAAGTTCGTTTTCATAAGCCATAAATTTTTTTTGTTAGACAATCAATTTAGTTCGTTTTATATGTTGTTCGTTTTATTTGTATTGTGAAATTAGTTAATGAATATGAATAAGACAAATTTTGGCACACTAAAAATGGGGATTTTCTCCACATATTGATAAGGGTCAAGCATGCCCTAAAAATCAATAGATATATGTCATTGACATATGTCTATCGCTTGATTTTTGTCATCGAAAATGAAATTTCGGATGCCCCTCTTTTGTTAACAAAAATTTAATCTTTTTTCGATGAGTTGGTATCTTTTCCAATAATTTTTCTCCGTTAAAAAACAAAGATTTTTTTGTTCCTTAGATAAAGATTCCTATATTTGTAATGAAATCAAATTTGTAAAGATTACAAAAATGGAGATAAAGACAGGAAATGTAGAAAAGTTTTTGGTTGAGCATGGAATCAAACCATCCTTCCAAAGGATATCCATCATGGATTATCTTTGGACGCATCCTACCCATCCGTCGGTCGAGACCATCTACAACGACTTGTCTCCTCTGATCCCTACCCTATCCAAAACCACCGTCTATAATACGCTGAAGCTTTTCGTGGAGCACGGGGCTGTCCATATGCTGACTATAGATGAGAAAACAACCCATTTTGACGGGGATTTAAGCGATCATGCCCATTTCTTTTGTTTGGGCTGTGGCCAAATCTACGACATTGAGCTGGGGGGAAAGGCGAAAGGAGTGAAAATTAAGTCGGATTTGTTTTCCATTACCGAAACGCACCTTTATTATAAGGGGTATTGTAGGAATTGCAAAGAGAAAAACGATAAGTAATATATCGATTACATTTATTTAATAGTTTAAGTTATGAAGAAAAAATTCATTTGTCCAGTGTGTGGTTATGAGCATGAAGGTGAATCAGCTCCAGAGAAGTGTCCATTGTGTGGTGCCGCAGGCAGCAAGTTCAAAGTTGTCGATGAAAACGAGTTACAATTCCCTACCGAGCACAAGATCGGTGAGGCAAAGGGGTGTGACGCAGAGATGATCAAGGACTTGAACACGCACTTTAACGGTGAGTGTAGCGAGGTCGGAATGTACCTTGCCATGAGTCGCCAAGCTGATCGTGAGGGTTATCCTGAGATTGCGGAGGCTTTCAGACGTTACGCATTTGAGGAGGCTGATCACGCATCTAAGTTCGCTGAGCTTCTCGGCGATGTTGTTTGGGACACCAAGACGAACCTCCAAAAGAGAATGAACGCAGAGTCTGGCGCTTGTGCAGACAAGTTGAGAATCGCTAAGCGTGCCAAGGAGTTGAACCTTGATGCTATCCACGACACCGTTCACGAGATGGCCAAGGACGAAGCTCGTCACGGAAAAGGCTTTGAAGGCTTGTTCAACAGATACTTCAAATAATTATATTTATATATATTAAAACAAGAGAGTTAAGGTCTCCAATCAGTAGGCCTTGGCTCTCTAAATTTTGTCATCATGAAATATATCGGAGCTCACGTCAGTGCATCTGGAGGTGTTGAAAACGCCCCTCTGAATGCTGCTGCTATCGGAGCAAAAGCTTTTGCTCTTTTTACGAAAAACCAACGTCAATGGACGGCGGCCCCGTTGTCCAAAAGTAGTATTTCCAAATTCAAGCAAAATTGTGAAGCGGCTGGTTTCTTGGCGAAGCACATCCTACCTCACGACAGTTACTTGATTAATTTGGGCCATCCGAACGACGAGAATTTGGAGAAATCGCGGGCTTCGTTCCTTGGTGAGATGCAACGTTGTGAGGAGTTGGGCCTATCCTTGCTTAACTTCCACCCCGGAAGCTCCCTCAAGGAGATCTCCACGGAAGAGTGCCTGAAAAGAATCGCAGAGTCCATCAACATCACGTTGAATAAGACTCATGGTGTTTGTGCCGTCATCGAAAATACGGCGGGACAAGGCAGTAACGTGGGCAATAAGTTCGAAGAGTTGAAGTTCATCATCGATCTTGTCGAAGATAAGAGCCGCGTCGGCATCTGCATCGACACTTGTCATGCGTTGGCGGCAGGATACGACCTTACGTCGGAGAAGGCTGTGAAGGAAACTCTCGATCAATTCGGGCAAATTATCGGATTCGAATACCTGAAGGGCATGCACATCAACGACTCGAAGAAGGGTGTCGGCTCTCATGTGGACAGGCACGAGAGCATCGGAAAGGGTGCCATTGGCGATGAGCCGTTCCGAATCTTGATGAACGACCCTCGATTGGATGAAATTCCTCTTATCTTGGAGACTCCAGATGAGTCGCTTTGGCCAGAAGAGATAAAAAAACTGTACGGATTCATCGAATAAACGGCGGAAACAAGATAAAAAAATCCCCACACAACTGTGTGAGGATTTTTTTTGTCTCTATCTTACGGTTTATCCTATTTTGCTAATCTTCCGAAGCATCTCCTCGTCAATGATTTTGATCTTTCGTCCATCCAAAGCGATGATATGCTCGGTGACGAAGTTGGACAAGGTGCGGATGGCGTTGGAGGTGGTCATATTGGAGAGGCTTGCCAAATCCTCCCTGGACAAATAGATGCTTAGTGTTGCACCATCCTCCTCCACCCCATAGTTGTCGCGCAAGAAGACGAGCGATTCCGCCAACCGTCCACGGATATGCTTTTGGGTCAGGCTGACTGCCCTTGAGTCTGCGATACCTAAATCGACGGACAAGGCATGGATGAAATACCACGCCAAGTGGCTGTTCTGGGAAATCAGTTTTTTGATCACCTCTTTAGGAATGGCGTAGATAATGGAAGGCTCGAAAGCAGAAGCGCCCGTCACGAAATCCTCTTCGGCAAACATCGCCCTATATGCGAATGTCTCCAACGGTTTGACCATACGGACTATTTGTGAACGTCCCCCCACTCCAGTCTTGAATATCTTTACCTTGCCACTCACCAAACACAACACATGTGTGGGAGTGTCGCCCTCACAATAAACTATCTGGTTCTTCTTGTACTTCTGAACTTCGTAGTTAGCCTTCAAGTAAGCCAATTGCTCAGGGGTCAATACTTTCCACAAGTCGGAAACCTCTTCTATGCTTTTCAACAATGGCTCTTGCTTTCTCGTCATACGCCTAACTTTTTACTTGTCGCAAAAGTAACAAATTATCAAGCAATCAAAAAAGAAATTCAAAACAAATGTAAAAATAAGTAAAAAATTAGGGCTGTTTTTTAGGAGAGGAAGGTTCTCTTTTGAGGTGTGGCGGAGAAAGTTGCCTTTTCGAAAGCCAACGATCCGCATATAGACAAACAAAAAAGGAATGGTCGAAACCACTCCTTTTTTATATCCTTGAGAAAAGATAGCAGATAAAATCCAAGGTCAATTAAACTCCCTCGTCAATTTTTGCTCTTTCGTTAGATACAATTACGTAAGAACCGTCAGCCAACATGGAGTATTTGGACTTTTGGTCGATGTCGGTCAAATCCAACTCCAACGACAACCCTTTGTATTGTAGTGTGTATTTCTTAGGTTGAATGTTGTCCAATGCATACTTCAAGTCTTTCGTTACGATAGAGTTGCTGAAAGAAGAAGCTCCTTCTTTGATTTGGATAGTATCATTGTTGATAGATACCATGTAATCTGTCTGAGCTGATTCTGAAACATTCAACAAGGTGAGATAAAGTTTCTTTTTGCCCTCTTTGTAGTCAAAATCCAACAACCATTCAGCCATTGGGAGAAATGCCCCTTCCTCACTGTTGAAAAACTGAGAAATACGCTCTTGTGAGTTTATTTTTTGAAGTAACTCACCATACACATGTGACATATTTTTATTTCTTTCCTCACCAATAGAACTGCATCCAAACAAGAAAATAAAAAAACACAAGAACCAACTTTTTGCGTTTAGTGTCTTCATAAGCATTGATTTTTAATTAAAATATTACTATACCTTTTTTATTTGGGTTTTGGAATTTATGCCCTATCAATATCAGTTCGTTTTCTTCTTTTTTTGATTCCTCAACCCTACAATGCAAAGATGGAGTTTTTTTTTGAAATGACCATCGTGAAAAGGATGGATTTCTATTAATTTAAATCAATTTAATTCGATTTCATCACAGAAATGAGCAAATCTGGTTCACTTTTTCCTCCATAGATTGATGAAAATCAACCCAATGGATAGGGAAACCTCTTCGCTCCATACCCCTAAACCACGTCATCTGTCTTTTGGCGAATTGATGAATGGCAATCTCCAATCCGGAATACATCTCTTCGTAGGTGAGTTTCCCGATGACATAGTTTGTTAAGTATTTGTACTCCAATCCGTAATAGATAAGGTCGTCTGGAGCGACACCCATATCGAGCAAATGCCTGATTTCATCGAGCATACCGTTCTCCAAGCGACTCTTCAACCGTTCTGAGATGCGTTTGCGTCGGCTCTCCCGGTCTATATCGACGCCAATGATGACACTCTCCATTTTCGGGAAGGACAAGAGGTCGTCATATTCGTGCGTTTTGTAGTACTCTTCGATTTCGATGGCGCGTATGGCACGCTTGGCCGTATCCACGTCGGTGGTATTGTGTAGTTGCTTGTAGCCCTTCAAAATCTCGGTCAATTCGGCCAAACTTTTGTCGGCAAGGGCTTCCCGCAGCTCTTTGTTTTCCGACACAGGTTGAAGTCGGTACCCTTTTAGGATGGCTTCGATATAGAGTCCCGTTCCACCGCATAAAATGGGTTGTTTTCCCCTTTCCAGGATGGAATTATAGGCTTGCAGGAAATCGCGTTGGAATTCAAAGACATTGTATTTATAGCCTGGATCCGCAATGTCGATCAAGTGGTAAGGAATTTTCTTGCCGTTCACCGTATAATCGTCCAAGTCCTTGCCCGTTCCCAAGTCCATGTGCCGATAGATCTGCCGGGAGTCTCCGCTGATGATTTCACCGTCGATCTTATAGGCCAAATGTGCTGCCAATGTAGTCTTCCCGCTTGCTGTAGGACCTATGATTGTAATTAGTTTCTGTGTCATGTTGTCAAGTATTTTGTAGCTATCCTCAGAGGGTGTTCCGTGAATCAGGTCGATGGCCTAACATGAAAAAGCCCCGTTAAGGACGAGGCCACCTAATGTTTTCACAACGGAATCATCCTTATTGTGAATTGCTTCAATTTTGTATTGCGAATATACATACTTTTCCTTAATCTGCAAATTAAAAGCTGAAATGAGAAAGTGGAGAAGCACAACGTCTATAGAATCGTTAGAGGCTTTGTTTTATCTCTTCCAATATCCAGGGAATGAACTAAGGAATAGGCAGAACGATTTCGGAAGGAGTTCGTACCGTTTCCCTAAGGCAAAACCGAGGTATTTAACCGCCGATTGCAGGGTGAACCGTATCATGTCAAGCCATGCCCCCTCCTGCTTCAGTTTCCGAAAAACAAAACGCACGAAACGGCATCCCTCTTTTGTGGAGGGAAGTTGGCCAAACACCTCGACATTTTGTTTCTGTGAGACGCCCAAGTCGAAATAGCGTCCCAGCAGTTTCCGCAATCCATAGTTGTGCGAGTGGACGACTTGGGCTTCCGATTGATAGACCACGGAATAGTCATTTTTTATCGCCTTGGAGGCAAAGATCATATCCTCGTTAAAGATCATATCCTCGGGGAATCTCCCTATTTGATCGAAAATCCGCCTTGAATAGATTGCGCAGACATTGGAACAGAAAAAGGTCTTGATGCCTAATCGTTCGATATCCGCCTTGCTTTTCACGCAGGAGTCTTCGGGATAGTTGAATTCCCTTGCCAACCGCTCCAACCGATCGGCATCCGGGGCGGGCAATTGACGGGCATAGGCCACCGCTACATCTTCGCTGTCGAAAGAGGATATGAGTGTGTCGACCAATCTGTCGTTGGCCGGTACGGCGTCTTGCGTCATGAAGAGCAGATAGTCGGCCGTAGAGGAGGCTGCTCCCCTATTTCTTGCCTTGCCATGGTCGAACGCATCAAGAGGAATATCCGTCACCGACACCCAATCCCCATAACGAGCCAACGCTTCCTGCCAATGGGAGGTGCCGTCAACCGTATCCACAATCCAGACATGGGCGACCGGGAAACGTTGCCCACGCAAGCCCTCCAATAGACAATAAAACTTGTCGTCAGGATGGAATGTGGGGATTATGACATCCACTGTTTTGTTTTGTTTTTCCTCTTGACTCATGGAATATTCCGTTTTTGTTTCTCCAAATACAAAGTTAATCAAGATTTATGACAGACAAAGTAAAATAGGGAAACTGTGCTAAAAAGGTGCGTGCAGGGGGCGAAACAATGCCCATTTCATCGAAAAAAGGCCGATTATGGGCCATTTGACGAATATGTTTTATCCTATGCTGAATATCTGCTACCCGACTCGCAGGCAAGAACCTATATTTGTGATATAAAACTTACATCTAGATTTTGCCCTTCGGGGTATTTTTTGGCACTAAACTACAAAGACATGCGATGTCTGCGAATGTTTGAAGTGTTAGGAAGCAGAAGACTTTAGAAAACCATTGCATAAATGTGATTATGCAAAATGTAATCGTTGGTTGCGTTCTTCCTTTTGCAGTTTGGGGATGCAGAAGGTGATTGTGAAAGAAGAAAGTTAGGAGTCTTTCATACGGGTGAGCGCATCCATTAAGTGTAGATGCCCCTTAGATGTGGACCATAAGCATGGATACAAAAAGATGGGGAGTGTCGCATCCCTTCCTTTTTTGCGACAATTCTGGACGGCACATGGACTCAGTTCATGGAAGTTCAACTTTTTTGGGTCAAAAGAGCTTAAGGCAGCCTTGTTCGAATGAGGCTGTAAGTTTTCCTTTTTACAATCATAGAAAACAAATATACATAGCATTAATAAACCCCGTCTTCGGGCCTTTGTGCTCGGAGACTTATCTCTTTCACTAATATCGTGAAATGCGAGTTAATTAAAGCCCACCTATGGAATAGAGGGGGAAGAGTTCTCTTCTCCCTCTCTGTCTTATAATCAAAAACTCATGTAAAACTGGAATCGTCCCCCATGGGAAGCACGGGGCTATGGGTCTCCCCTCTCTCAGAACGAGATGAATGCTTTTATCCTTGTTTTTTTAAAGCACTCTCTTCTTGTACAAAATTGTCGTTGCGATTACGCTGATGAGCATGCCCACCAAAATCATCGTTCCTTGGTTGAGCGAAGGCCCGATACCGCAAAGATGACCGACTAGGCAGATGATAAGGCAAAGGACAAAAGGAATGATCGCCACTTTTAGGTAACGTGCCATTAAGACGCAGGTCAGACCTCCGAAGATGGCAGGGACCACATAGGGTGAGATGGGCAATAGCGCATCTACGATGGTGGATTGGAAGATGGCTAACGGTATCATTCCTAATACGATGACTATCGTCGTGACGATGGAGCAGACAGCAATGGATATCGTCGTCACAATCTCTTTCTCCTCCGAACCCTCCTTAACTTGGGCGATGGATTGGGAATTGAGGGCGCAAGGCAACTTTAGATTGGAGATGTTTCCTGTGATGAACGTCAGGTATTGTCCTCCGATGCCCAACAACGGAGCGTAGCTCAACGCCTCGATCAGTCCGATGGCCAAATAGCCAATCATAAACATCAAGCATTCGGGTATTTTCTCCCAAACAGGCGTCGCCTCCGAGGAGAAACAATAGCACACGGGCACCATGGTGATCAAGGCTATCGCCAACCAAGTGAAACGGCGACCGGCCGTATGTGCCGAATCGTTGTATTTTATTCTATCCAATTCTTTCTTTTCCATAAAAATCCCTATTTAATCGAAGAAACAGCCACATAGGAGATGCACAAAGCCCCGATGATCGTCAACGGTAATGCGTAGCTCTCCAGCCACTTCCAATTCAACTTCTTGATCAAGAACCCGCACAGCGCCATGATAAGGCAACTGGAGAGGAATGTTGTCAACGTGACCTCCCCATAGGTCGCCACGCCCGTATCTTTCGCCACCGTTGGTTCTCCGATGGTAAAGAGGCCGGTTGCCAGCAAGGAGGAGAGAATGCCCGAGAAGAGTCCGCCCAAGAGCGCACCCGTCATAATCTCCATCAAATGGGCATTTTTTGCTTGTAATGTAGCCAATCGTTCTTGGTAGCGTCGATAAAACAGCGCGTTGAACAAGGGGCCGGACAGGATGCTGACTGTCATGATGACCAACGCCGTGGCAATGGCCGAGGCTGTTGCCGTCTCTCCTGGTGAGAAGATTTGGTTCATGGCGATAATCTCGTATTGCAGCGCCCCGATCACCTCCAGGCGGATCCATGCGATGGCCAAGCCCAAATATTGCATCAGGATGCCCACGCCCACCACAATCGGGATGCTGGGAACAATGGAAAAGATGGCACTGTTGCGGATGGTCTCCTTGATGATGGCCCTGTCCATTCCGATCTCTTTTGCCCTTTTCATCGATTTTTTTATAAAAAACAAGCTCATCACCAACACCAAAAGTGCGATGACTCCGCCTAAGACATAAATTATCGTAAAACTCTCTACCATTTTGTTTCCTTAAATTAGTTATCGAATGGTCGTTTTGTAGTAGGAAAAAAAGACTGGGGTGCAAATGACACTCCAGTCTTCCTATTTTATGCGAAACGTTTTCTCTTATTCTCTCCTCGTATAAACGAAGTCAATGCGTGGACGTTTCTCCTTTTCATCGGATTTTTCGTTATGGAAACGAGTGGCCGATGTTGAGAAGACTTGACTATAGGTGTATACGTAGGAACTGTAGGTCATGTCCCCCACTCCTCGATTGACAGGTACGATGACCATCTCGCCATCGATAGAGGAGAAGCCCTTAATCTCTTTTTGCATTGCCTTTGTCACGTCGAACGAGTAAGCGCAAGAGGCTGTATCGTAGGCGGCGATGAATGCCGACTCTCCGTCTGGAGTCTTATTCTTCGAGAAGAAGGAGACTACCGAATCACGTTTCATCAACAACAAGAAGGTGTAAGGACGCTTCGACAAATCTGTCTTCCAGTCCAGATCCTTCGCCCAAATTTTCAGACGGGCACTGTTGAACATGATTTTATCCAAGTCTGTCGCATTCTTTTTGATGGAATCTTTTACATCCTTCAGCGAGATGTTGACCGTCGTATAGATGCCTGCTGGCGCAAAGATATAGGAGAAATCTTTGTCTAATGCAGAGAAACGCTCTTCCAAATCGTTGTGTTCCACTACGTTGATGCGAGCCACGGATTTGTTGGCCGACAAGAAGAGGTCTGTTGCCAAAACGGACAACTTCTCCCCTTTCGAGTTCTTTATTTGAGCCGTGTTGACTACGGTGTCACGTCCGTCGTAAGTTGTCTTGACTAACGCATCATACGTATAGAAAAGGTGGAAACCGGCAGAAGTGATGCCGATGATGCCGCCCCCGTTGAAGGAGTGGGACACGTAAACTCCCTTGAACAACTTATCAAATTGAGATTGAGTCTTGACCTTCGAATTTTTTCCGTAGACACCCACCAAGCGTTTTACGTATGACTCCGAAAGAGGCACCCGTATCCTTCTTGACTTTTGGATTTGGTAGGAGATCTCACCTAGCAACGTATCCTTGTCGCAGTAGTCGGAAATTTTCGTATCCGTGTAGTAGAGCTTGGATTTGTTCAAATCGGAGCTGAGTGCATAGACCTTCACTGCTTGCAATGTGGTGGAGTCGCCAAAAAACGTATCTCCGTAGTTCATTTCGAAGAAGGCCGAATCGACGACCAAGTTGGTTGGGGATTCTATGCTCAGAATCTTGCCATATTTAGGATCGATGCTTTGCAGCAAGCTATCCAAGATACCGGAAGTGGTGGATTTGGCCGTCACTACGCTTGTGTTTGGGAAGACCAGGCCGTCAATACGGGAGTCGATTTGGGACATGAACTCCACCTTCGTCGTACCGAAGACTGGGTCTGTGTATTCACCCAAGTAGAAGCCATCCGCCTTGCTCAATGTCGAGTCGACCATAAAGGAGGAGGACGTCAAATGAGTCATAGCCGAATAAGCGTGCAACAAATCCTCTTCAGGCTGAATGATGGAACCCACTTGTCCATCGTCTTTGCAACCTTCCAACGATAGCAGTGCGGCAAGCGATAAAAATATCGGATTGAATTTCATCTACGAATTGTTTTGCTTTATTTTTCCAATACTTTGTCATAAAAGGAGTTAAGCGCATCGTATGAGGTGTCGCCTGGCTGATATGGCAGGAACAGTTTGCCCTCCTTCTCAACATATTCAAGGACACTGGCATCGACTTGCTCGCTCGCTTGGACTACGCCGTCGGAGTATTCGATGGCGAACTTTGACAAATCGGCAAAAGAGACGCTCTTTCCCAAGATAGAGGTGACATCACCGTCCTCTACCCCTTCAATCTTCAGTTTCTCGCCGAATCTGTCGGAAAATGGTTTTTGGAAAGCGTCGTTGTATAGAGAATAAACTAATTTCGAGTTTTTGAAAAAAGGATCCGTATTAAATGCCTTTTTGATGTACAATGGAGCTAACGCAGACATCCAACCGTTACAGTGGACGATGTCGGGAGTCCAACGCAATTTCTTCACCGTTTCCAATACACCCCTGACAAAGAAAATCGACCGGTCTTCGTTGTCCTCAAACTCACCATTCTCGTCAGAAACAGTGTTTCTACGCTGGAAAAAATCATCATTATCAATGAAATAGACCTGCATCCTTGCAGCTTGGATAGAAGCCACCTTGATAATCAACGGGTGGTCTGTGTCATCAATGATTAGATTCATGCCGGAAAGACGTATCACTTCGTGCAATTGGTTCCTGCGCTCATTCACGCAACCGAACTTTGGCATGAACGTCCGTATCTCCCTACCCTTCTCTTGGATCGCCTGAGGCATATATCTACAAATGCTTGCTACCTCGCTTTCTGGCAAATATGGAACGATTTCCTGCGCAATGTACAATATTTTCGTTGCTTCCATTTATTAGAAAAATCTATATACAATCTTATGCAAAGATAAGAAAAACCGCCCACACTCACAATTTTTTGAGCGAAAATGCGCACCCCATCGGGCGTTTTTGCGTAGATTCTTACCTATTTGGTCGGCAAAATTTGGGGTTCTATCGTGTTTTTGTGCTCTTTTTCGGCGTACAATATTACCACGCTTCTTTCATTTAAGACCCTTGGAATCTTAAAATTTAAGATAGAATGGAAAATTTCCCAAAAAACAAAACCTTAGAGCAGAAACAAAAAGAGACGCCCCGAAAGACGTCTCTTTTCTTATAATATTGCGACTTGATGGACAAACCATCGCAGTGTGTTACTTCCAGTCAAACGATGTACCATTCCATTTCAGCGTCAAACTTTCGCTGTCGGCGGAATCGTTTTCTCTGTCAATCGTGTATAGGGAAACTTCGATGTCCGTACCCTCTTTAGGCAAGGCAACGGAATAAGAATCTTTGCCTTTTGCACGCTCCTCTATCATGTTGGTAATAGCGGGTTCCGGTGTCATCATATCCGTTGCTGGGTCATAGTCATAGAAAACCACCAACTCTTCACCACATTTTCCGTTTTCATGTCCAGCCTCCATGTGGGCAGCAAAAAGCTTATGACCGTTCTTTCTATTCCAAAAGCAAGCATCTGTAACCGGACCTGTCTCCACCATCTTCATGGTGTAGATATGGCCATTGCGAGGACTGCATTCAATATGATATTGAAGAGAACCCTCGTCCGAAACACTGGTGATATCGCAGGACTCTTTGTTGGCATCCGGAGAGAGGAGATAGTCCATTATAGCCTTGTTGGTAGCACACTTCGGATAGGTTTGGCAGAAAGCCAAAGCCATCTGTTTGATGCCAACTGCCGAGTTGCCTCGCTCCACTTTGATGGTCTTGCCTTCCCATTCCTTCTTTATAGGATTAATGTTGAAGATGTTTTCTGGGCATTCGAATTCTTCCTCAGAATCAGACTCTTCCGTCTGAGTCTGACTCATCTCTACGCTTTCCCCTGCACTCTCAACATTTTCACTTTCATTGTTTTTCTGTGTGTTATTACATGCCAGCAACATCAAGTTAGCCGCAAATAAAATTGCCAAAGAGTTTCTTTTCATGTTTTTATCGTTGTTTGTTAATTTCCTTATAATGCAAAGATATAACAATAGGATTAAGAAACAAAGAAGGCTTAATTTTTATAATTGGAAGTGAAAATCCATGGTGGGCCCATAACCGTTCCTAAAAAAGTCCTACTGCCTTGATTCTGCACAGGTGGTCTATGGACAGAAAGACCTATCTGACAAGTTGGACTTTCAGGTCGTAGGGAGGTCTGAGATGTTGATTCCTAATTATTTACCACTTGCGAAACTTGAGTTAATAAACACATGGAAAATTCCTGAGTAAAAGATAATTTGAACGATTTTCAACGCCAAGAATATTGATATAAATCAAGATTTATGGGGGTGAAATCAAGACGTTTATAATTTGCTTTTTATGATTGTGTTTTTTTAAATTTGAGATAGATAAGCATTTTTGAGTAAAAAACATATTTGCAACACTAAGATCGCAGAGAGTTTTTTCAAATTGTATTAAAATTTTGAAATCATGAAAACAAACTACAATGATCTAAAAAAAACCTCGACAAGGTATATTTCATTCCATGGGTCGGAGAGCATTATGAAGAGGCAAGATTATTTGGCAAACGCATAATTGTACTCGGTGATAGTCATAATTGTGATGGCTGTGAGATTTGCACAAAACTTTTCAAACCAAAAGAGGAATGTTGGGATTTCACAAAAGATGTTGTTGAAGCCTACATTAAGAACAGAGATAGATTGCCAGGAGAAGGACAATGGAGGAATACCTACTTGAAATTTGAACGTTCTCTTGTTAATAGAGAAACAAATCTTGAGGACAGAGGTAAAATTTGGAATTCATTTGTGTTTTACAATTATCTCCAGTGTGCTATTGAAACTGCAAGGAATAAAAGAGACAAAGAATTGTATAATGCTGCAAATGAAGCTTTTTTCCAAGTCTTAGAGTACTTTCAACCAGAAATCGTAATTGTTTGGGGCAAACAATTGTGGAATAACATAGCACGAGACAATCGTTGGACAGACAATGATGATTTTATAATTGACAATTACGATGTCAAGAATGGCTTCTACTCTCTTTCTAACGGAAAATTGGTAAAAACATTTGCAATATACCATCCTTCTGCAGCCTATCAATGGGATTTTTGGCATAGTGTTATTGAAAAAATGACTAAATAGATTTATTCTACCCTCTGTTCTAATTCGGCAGAGGGTGGCTACCATGTTGCTATTATTTTGTCATCAAATAAATCCGGTTAAAACAAATTGTTTCTGAAATGCTATTGCTTCCCTGTTACTGTTATGTATTATACTTTTCGGTTTTCTTACGCAACAGTGAAAGAACGCCACTTTTCATCAATTAGTTGAAAGGGAGTTTCTTCAAAAACAATAAAATTGCACCACAAAAGTGCAATTTTACGCATACTTTTGCACTTCCATAGTGCAATTTGGCTATTTTTGCAGAAAACAATAGCCTTATGGATATCAATTTAGTGAATTACATGCAAAATCAGTTACAGAGTGTACCTACTGATTTTCAAAGATATATGTATGATAAGATAGATTGGCAGGAACGGATGTTCGGACTTGTCGGTCCAAGAGGTGTGGGTAAAACGGTTCTGTTTCTGCAATATATCAAGCAGCATCAAAACGGGGAGCATCTATTTTACGTCTCCGCAGACAACACCTACTTCTCCACGCACACGCTTATAGAACTAGCGGATCAGTTTTCCAAAGAGGGAGGCAAGCACTTGTTTATCGACGAGGTGCATAAGTATGCGAATTGGTCGAAGGAGTTGAAACAGATATACGATACACACCCAGACATGAAGGTGGCGTTTACCGGTTCTTCCGTGCTTGACATCACCAAGGGTGAGGCAGACCTCAGTCGCCGCGCACCCATCTATACCATGCAAGGACTCTCTTTCCGCGAATATCTCGCTATGTCGCATCAAATCAATGCACCCGTTTTTTCGTTGCAGGAAATTGTTGCAAACAAGCCGTTCGCTATCGAGAACCTACCCCACCCACTTCCGTTGTTTAAAGAGTATCTGCGACGAGGATACTACCCTTTTGCGACGGACAATCTGTTTGAGGTGAAGTTGAACCAAATCATCAATTTAACGATGGAAGTGGACATTCTCCAATATGCGAACATGAATGCATCCACAGGGCGGAAACTCAAGAAACTATTAGGCATTATCGCCATGAGTGTTCCGTTCAAGCCCATCATGGATAAGATTGCCAAGATGGTCAATGTAAGTCGGAATGACTTATCCGATTATTTCCTATACATGGAACATGCAGGCATGATTGCCCAACTTCGCGACACCACCAATGGTATCATGAGTCTAGGAAAGATTGAAAAGGTCTATTTAGACAATCCCAACTTGGCCTATGTTTTAGCCGAGGAGTCATCTAACATAGGGAACATTCGCGAGACATTTTTCTACAACCAATTGCGAGTTATGAACAAGGTTGTTGTCTCCAAGCAATCTGACTTTGAGATTCAAGGCATGACCTTTGAAGTGGGTGGCAAAAGCAAAGGACAAAAGCAGCTCACCTCCGTAGAAAACGGATATGTAGTCAAAGACGATATCGAATATGGTTCCGGCAATATCATTCCACTTTGGATGTTTGGGTTGGGATATTGAGAGAGTTTTTGATTTCCTACACCTCTGCCTCCATTTGGCAGAGATTGCACTTTACCCCCCAGGCCGTCAACGACAAATCATGGGAAAAAGAAGAGAGTGACGAGATCTCACAGTAAAATTCTCCAACCTATGCCACAAAATGGCGTAGGTTGCGCCTTCCTTTGCAAAAAAAACAGTAACGATTATGGAAACAAAGAAGAAGACAAAGGAAGAAATGAACCTGATCACAGCTGTGGAGCAGGTAGTGAAGCTATCAAAAGAGACCCACTTGAGCGAAGAGATTTTCAAGAAGGCAGCCAAACCGCTGAAGTATATCTCAGAGAAGCAAGAAATCACCATGGGGCAAAGTGTGATGTTGGCTCTCTTCGTCGAATTTTTCTTTACCGAGTCCAATACGAGCCTCAGAGATATTACCGAAAAATTCGATTGTAGTTCATCTACCATCCTCCGATTCATGAACGACATCGACGGATTGGAACAACGTGGCATAGTCTATTGCTCTCGTAAAAGGCAACTCATAAGCTATCGTCTTCCCATGAAAGTCATTGATGCCTTCAGGAAGGATGAGAAGTTCGTTCCAGAAAAACATGTTAACATCACTTGCGTCGAGCTGTTCCTCGTACTGGAAGAAATCTTCTCAATGCGAACTAAAGAGGGACTCTCCTTCGAACTGACCAAAATCCGTGTTAAAGGGCTATTAGATGACAACCAACACCTCGTCTTTGTACAAAAACTGCGAAGTTTCGGTTTTAACGAAGGGGAGGAACTGCTCTTAGTATACATCTCGCATCTGTTCGTTAACCATAATGACGATTCGATTGGATTCCATGATTTAAGTCCCCTATTCGATGAAAGATCGGAATGGTGCCTGACGAAAACAAGCCTGAGCCATGGTTCTCATCCTCTATTGAAAAGCAAGATGATCGAACACAACAACGATGATGGTTTTGTCAACAAGGAGTCGTTCCGCATGACCTGGCAAGCCAAAGAAGCACTCTTCCCCGAACTAAAATTGTCCTCGATGAATCAGGAGATCCTGCGCAATAATCTCATCAAGCACGAGGAAATCACTGCGAAGGAGCTTTTCTACGATCAGGAGATCACCCTCCAAATAGAGGATCTGAAGCATATCCTGGAGGAGGAACATTACAAGGCGATTCGTCAACAGATGACGGACAAAGGGTTCCGCTGCGGACTCACCTGCCTCTTCTACGGGGCACCCGGCACAGGCAAAACCGAGACCGCAATGCAACTCGCGCGACTTACGGGACGTGACATCATACAGGTGAACATCCCCCAAATCAAGAGCATGTGGGTAGGCGAAAGTGAGAAGAACATTAAGGCTGTGTTCGATCAATACCGTGCGAAGGCGGAAAAATTGGACCTCATGCCCATCCTGCTCTTCAACGAGGCGGATGCCATCATCAACAAGCGGAAGGAGGGTGCGGAGCATGCAGTCGACAAGATGGAGAACTCCATGCAGAACATCATCCTGCAGGAGATGGAGACCTTCAACGGAATCCTGATC
>JAFZKQ010000074.1 GCA_017553575.1 Paludibacteraceae bacterium | reverse complement strand
TTCAACTCCGGGGCCATACTGCGGGTATCCGCCATGGAGGCACTGGGCGGGTTCAACGAGGAGTACCCGCTCGACGCCCTGGACAACTGGTACTTCCACCACCTCTGCCGGCGCGGCAACCGGATCCTGCTGATGGACTGCTCACTCGTGCAGGAGCTCTCCCTCTGCAACCCAGAGTCCATATCCCCACAAAGGTACAAGTCCGTCATGAACTCAGCCATCCGATTCGCCAAGTCCCTCGGGACCGTCGCACTCCTCGGCTGGAAGGCCAGGGCCGCGGCCAGGTGCATCGTACAGCTCCTCTCGCCCAAAAAGAGGAAGCTCCTCCCGTTCACCTTCAAATACCTGTTCGTCAACGAATTGAAATAGGGGGACGCGATACAAGTAGAGACGATGTGCACATCGTCTCTACTTGATTTGTGCACATCGTCTCTACAATGACCCTATCAAAACGAAAAGGGGATTCCTTTTCACAAAGAATCCCCCAAATAAGTCACGGCGCACAATTTAACGACTTAATTCATCTACCACATCCCATATATCCCATATAATGGACATCACATCTTCATCTCTCCTATGTATACTGCCACCTTCACTCTCATCTATATTATCGCGCAGTTGCCATTCCTCATCTTCAACACAATAAACTATGTTGTTGCCAAATAGATCATCAACCACTGGCACGCAACCCATCGATATATAGTCTATATCCAATTTCTCCTTTGGATGAAGTATCTCGTCCATCGTCAAGAGCCTACATATATTCATATCATCACACATCAGATAATTCTCAGGGTCATCAGTACATAGAGAAATCATGTGCTTAAGTATTTCCGGAAGATTGACTTTATAGGTTTCTTCTACCTTTCTCACCTTTTCCTCATCAATATCACCGTTTTCCAATTCACCAACAAAATCCACCTCCTCACCATAGATTTGAGAGAAATAGAGAAGTTGTGACCCATTGTCATCATCATCGTCTTCCTCACTTTCATCATCATCATCCTCTGCATTTTGCGGTCGATACGACAACTCCTTGATTCTATCAAGATACTCTTCTGCCTTTTCTGGGTCTTCCTCCACACCCAAGCCATTCGTATAGCAATCGGCCAAAATAGAGAGTATCTCCTCCGTAGGGGTCGACATAGCGAGAACCTCCTCCAACAATCGGACAGCCTCAGCATAGTCTTGTTTCACCCCCAAACCCTTGTAATAAAAAACTCCAAGACGCTGCTTTACCATTGGAAGCTCAGCCTCCGCCAATTTATACCACTCAAATGCCTTCGTATAGTCCTGCTCAACACCCAGACCCGCCTCATATTGTTGGGCTAACGCAAGTTGCGACATACAGTAACCTGCCTCGGCGCTCTTCACATACCACATCAACGCCTTCTGGAAATCTTGTTGGACACCTAGGCCACTGCCATAACAAATAGCGAGATTGTACTGAGCTTGGACATGACCCATTTCAGCCGCTCTTGTATAACACTGGGCAGCCTTATCAAATTGCCCTGCAGCATTGAATGACAATCCATTCGAATAGTATTCTTCTGCGCTATTGCATGCCTTCGATTCACACTCCTCCGCAACAACCTTAGCATTCTGCAATTGCTTATAATAATCAAGGTAACTTTCGGCTTGCTCATATCCTTCATCGACCGCCTTTTTAAGCCATTTCACCGCTTGTCGATAATCACTTCCAGAGAATGAGCTATCACCATACAACAACCCCAAATAGAAATAAGCTTGTTTATCATCTTTTTCAGCAAGGGCAGTAAACAATTCCAATGCTCTTTCCTTGTCCTCATCCACACCCTCGCCTTTCATGTACATATAACCCAATAAGAGTTGTGCAGAACTAGAGCCATTCCCAGCCGCCTTTTCATACCAATCAACCGCCTCCTCGATGTCTTCTTCAACCCCTAGTCCATGCTGATAGCAATAGCCTAAGTAATACTGAGCCTCCCCATAATCATCCTCTTCGGCCGCCTTCCTAAACCACTTAACGGCAGTTTCTGGGTCTTTTTCAAATCCCCCTGCACCATGGAAATAATATAATCCGACTTTAACCTTTGCCCTAACGTATCCATTGTTAGCAGACGCCAAATAGTATTCTTTCGCATCACCATAGTCAGAATTCTCTTGTTTCACCCGCTCACAATGGACAGCCACCTCATATTGGGCCTCCGCATGACCGTTGTAAGCAGCTTGGAAATCCCATTCCATGGCCATTTCTTCATCCTTTTCAACGCCATATCCATGCCTGTAACAATAAGACAAACCATGCATGGCGTCTGGCTCATCGTTCTCATCGACTGCTTGTGAGAACAACTCAAAGGCCTTGTCCCAATCCTGTCTTATGCCAATTCCAAAAATATAGCACCAAGCTAACTTTGATTTCGCCAAACCATACCCTTTTTCTGCTGCTTGGGTATAGAATTTAACCGCCACGCCGCAATCCTTCTCGACACCATAACCATGGTAATAACAGTATCCCAAATTATAATACGCCTCAGCATGGTCTGCCTCAACAGCCTTTTCCAACCATTCGACCGCCTCCTCGTAGTTTTTCTCTGTACCTCGGCCATACATATAACAAAGGGCAAGGTTATTTATACCATCACTATACCCATTTTCGGCCGCCTGCTTGAACCACTCGAAGGCCTTCGCCATATCCTTTTCCACAAGATAACCGTTCGCATAAAACTGTCCTAAATAGTATGCTGCCTCAACATCCCCCTTCTCATGGGCAAGATTCAACATCTTGATTAGCTCTTCAACTTCAGCCTCACTCGGTGGGTTTTCCGTTGCTTTCGCTTGACTTTTCAAAAAAGCCTCAACTTTCTCCTTCCAATTTTCATCCATCTTAATCGTAGAGGTGGTGTTAGATAAATGATTAGTAGTAAAATCTGTTTGTTCCATTATTAGGTTTTTTAATAGATCTTTGAAATACAATAAAATAGCCCCCACAAAATCATCTCAGAACCATAGGCAGAGAATCTTTCGCATATCGTAGCTAACAATTGATTATACACTACAAATGTACAGCATTCCCCTTAAACCTCTTCCTCAAATTATATGTTATGCAACATGATGAAACATAAAGGTACTTTGCCAGAAATTCACTGTTTATTAGAATTTTTGAACGGGGTGGATTGTAAAACTTTTCGGGGCTTTCCCTATTTTTGTAGCCTAAACAGTGGATTCTATAAAACTTCCCAAAAATCAATTATAGAACCCTCCAAAATAGAATCATATGAAGCAGTTCGCATATCTGATGGCCTTCCTGCCACTCCTCTTCTGTTCAATGCAACAGGTAACCGCCCAGTCGGACAGCACTTCCATGACGCAACCTAATGGTGCAAAAGGAGACATCGAGAAGAAAGGCCTCTCCTACGGTCCGTTGCCCATCGTCGCTTTCGACCAGAACAAAGGCTTTCAATATGGTGCCCTGCTGAATATCTATGATTTCGGGAAAGGAGGCTACTATCCTAACGTCCGCCAAAGCTGGTATATCGAGGCATCCGCCTACACGAAGGGAAGCCAACAATACGTGATCTCATACGACACCAAATACTTGATCCCGAACGTACGCCTCTCCACGGCCTCCTGCCTTTTAGTGGAGAAGATGCTCGATTTTTATGGCTTCAACGGCTACGAAACACTATACGACAGCCAGCTCGACGCCACATTCTATCGAATGGAACGAATTGTTCCCTACATAAAGATCGACCTCACGGGACACATCATCCCCAACCGACTCTCTTGGGAGGTGGGTTACCATTTTAAATGGTTCGGATTGGACAATGTCTCCTTGGAAGGAGAGGAAGAAAATGGCGTATTGGGAGGGAAAACCCTCTACGAGAAATACCAAGATTGGGGCATCATATCCCAGCAAGAGGCTAAAGGCGGACGAAGCAGCGCACTGCGGGCAGGTTTCATCTACGACACTCGTGACTTTGAGCCAGCCCCTTCTAAAGGGATCTGGGCAGAAGCCCACGCCATCATAGCTCCCAAAGCATTCGGCACCAGCCAATCCTACTATCGCTACTCAGCCACCTTCCGACAATACTTGCCCTTGGCCGAGGACCGGCTCGTCTTCGCCTACCGCATGAATTACCAAGGAACCATCGGAAATTACGCTCCATTCTATGTACTGCCCTACTATACCTATGTGGGTAACGGTTATGACCGTGACGGATTCGGAGGCTACCGAACCGCAAGAGGCATACTAAGAAACAGGGTACAGGCCTTGGATGTGGCTATGTTTAACACGGAGATGAGATGGAAATTCTATCGGACGCACCTATTCAAACAGAATCTCTATCTTGCCCTGAACGGATTCCTAGACGGCACCTCTGCCATCCGAAAGTATGACATGAGCTACCGCGGCGAGGAAGATACGCTCGAACGCTACTACTACGATAGATTCGTCAATACAGAGAAGGAGAAGTTCCACCTCTCGGCAGGCGGCGGGTTGCGCATCGGCATCAACCAAAACTTCATCATTGCCATCGACTATGGCGTTCCGTTCAATAAGCAGGATGGGGGTGGCAGTCTATATGTCAATACGGGATTCTTATTCTAAGAGCCTCTGAATGAAAACAAAGGCGATTCTCTAGTGCAATAGTAACATTTCCCCGCCTTTCTTCCCGAACTTCACGCTTCAGGTGCGAATAGACCTCCAACACCTCCTCTACATCATATTTCACAATCTGACCGTCATCTAATTTGACTCACATATTAGTGCTAGCAAACATTGACAGACATGTAGCCAATATGGCATTAATAAAAGTAATTTCTCCCTCATAATAAATCGATATTTCAATTTTTTGAATGATTGGTCGCCAAAGCCCAAAGAAGGTAGATGTTATTCTAGAAATTCCTTATTGCTTCTGTCGACAAATCTTTTGCCAAATTACAAAAAAGGTTGAAAATTTGGAAGCCGTGTTTTTAAATTATTTTAGTCACTCCAGACTTCATCCCTTTTTTGTGCCACTACATAGTGAAGATTGGAAATCAACGAGTTGCGAAAACGAATATCAGATATATGAAGCAAGGCGGATATTAGATTTTTCCGCCCCGGCTACGATAGATTTCCAGTGCCTCATTCTCGCGCTTCTCCATGATTTCCCGTTCACCCGGACCTTTGTCGTTGATGCCACAAAGGTGGAGAATGCCATGGATGATGACCCGGTGGAGTTCCGTCTCATAAGTCGCACCAAACTTCTCGGCATTGGTGGCCACCGTGTCGAGGCTGATGAAGAGGTCGCCCGAAATCTTCTTCTCCTCCGTATAGTCGAAGGTGATGATATCCGTATAGTAATCATGCTGGAGATATTGCCTATTAACCTCCAGAATATGCTCATCCGAACAAAAAATGTAGGAGATGTCCCCCAATTTATAGCCATAGCGAGCAGCCACCTCCTTCACCCAAGCCGAAACCTCCCGTTTCTTGATGGCGGGCATCTTTACATCTTCAGCATAATATGTTATCATATCCTTTTTTGTTTTATCAATGGAAGAAATAGTATCCTATAAAAATTGCGGCGATGACTCCACCGAGATCAGCCACCAGACCAGCCGTGACCGCATATCGCGTCTTCCGTATGCCCACCGAACCGAAATAGAGGGCAATCACATAGAACGTCGTATCTGCCGCTCCTTGGAAGAGGCAGGAGAGCCTACCGACGAAGGAATCGGCACCATGTGTCAGCATCGTCTCCACCATCATGCCCTTGGCACCACTTCCGCTCAATGGCTTCATGAAAGCCGTAGGCAGGGCCTCCACAAAATCGGTATTCACCGAAAAGAGCGAGAAGAAGCAACGGATGGCATCTATGAGGTAATCCATCGCCCCTGAGGCACGAAAGACTCCAATAGCCACCAGTATGGCCACCAGATAAGGCATGATCTTGACAGAGGTGTCAAAGCCCATTTTTGCCCCCTCAATGAAGGATTCGTAGACATTGATCCGCTTGTAGACACCCGCAAATACGAAGGCGACTATGACGCTGAAAAGAATTGCATTGCTGCCTATTCTTGAGACATGCTCCAACTCCTCTTTGTTCAATCCAGAAAGGAAATACATCGCTACCCCTAAGATAGTGGCAATACCGAGGATTCCTCCAATCAACACAGGATTGTACAGCTTAATCTTCTGCTTAATGCCTACAAAAATAATGGCCGTCAATGTGGAAAAAAAGGTGGCTAGCAACAACGGGATGAAAATGTCCGTAGGATTTGCAGCCCCAAACTCTTTCCGTTGAGCCATAATGGTAATGGGGATAAGGGTCAATCCAGACGTGTTCAGAGCCAAGAACATGATCTGGGCATTCGAGGCAGTATCTTTGTTAGGATTCAGCTCTTGAAGGCTGCTCATGGCCTTCAGACCCAGGGGGGTCGCCGCGTTATCAAGCCCTAACATATTGGCCGAAAAATTCATGACCAGCTGTCCATGGACAGGGTGGTTCTTGGGAATCTCGGGGAACAGCTTGCTGAAGAAAGGTCCGACAATACGTGACAAGAAATTCACGACTCCCGCTTTCTCGCCAATGTTCATCAGTCCCATCCATAAAATCATCACACCACTGAGGGGTAGGATAATCTGCATGATGGCAGTCCTCGACAACTCGAAGGTGCTGTTTACCATCCGCTCGAAGACCGTATAGTCGCCTCCAAAGCATTGGGCAATCGCCACCACCATGGAGACCAGAAAAAATCCAACCCAAATATAATTCAAAACCATTGCTTAACCGATTTATCAACCTACGTCCGAACGTAGGCCATCCATTGTTCCGTGTCAGCAACACGAACAAACCATCCAATTTATCTATCAAATTGTTCTTTTGCCTTTTGGTTGACTATGTCGATCAATTCCATCAAGTCAATTGACATCTCATGCGACCAACGATCACTCTCCGTCACTCCCCTATCCAAACAGTCCATCACTTCGAGTGCCTCATAATTATATCCGTTGGAAAGCGTCTCCACCTCTATCTCGGCAGGGAGAGCCTCGCCCAAGGAAGAGGTGAGTTGGGTAGGCATGTGGAACATGCGACAAAGCCGCAGAGAGCCTCCTGAAAGATAGAGTTTAGCATCACACTCCAGGCGCATGGCGAAGGAGGCTGTCAGCATACTAATCTCCCCATTGGCGTGTTTCATCAAAATAGCCGTCGTCATATCCGTCCCCGTCTGTGCAGGGACAGAAACAACCTCTATAGAGTTCGGTTTTCCGAACAAATATAGGGCTAAAAACAGTGGATAGATACCAATGTCGTAAACCGCACCACCACCCAGCGAAGGGGCAAACAGCCTACTATTTTCATCATACTTCGCAACGAAGCCGAATTCAGCCTGCAAGAGCAACGGTTTTCCATACTTTCCACCCATCATTTCCTCCTTGAAACGACGGATAGTTGGCAGGAATCGGCTCCACAAAGCCTCCATCAGGAAGAGTTTTTTCGCACGGGCCAAAGAGACCATCTCACGCACGTCGGCGACATGAAGCGCAAAAGGTTTTTCACACAAGACAGCCTTCCCCGCCATCAACGAACGACGGGTATGCTCCAAGTGCAAATGGTTGGGGGTAGCGACATAGACAATGCCCACATCCGGATCGGCCCACATCTCCTCGTAGGAGCCATAGGCCCGCTCAAACCCGAACTGTCGACGGAATGCCTCTGCCTTCTCCATCTGACGGGATGCCACCGCATAGCGGATAGCTTGCGGACAAGCAGCGAGCCCCTCCGCAAATTTTCCCGCAATATGACCGGCACCCAAGATGGCCCATCTATATTTTTTACCTATTGCCATTCTTATTCTCCAAAAAATCCTTTACATCCTTTCTTGAGAATAGGATAAAAGAGACTATCAAACCGAGTAGGAACGATAGACTAACGTATTTGAGAATGGATTTTGTGACACGGTTCTCTGCCTTAGGCTGTAAACTAAATTCACTAACGAAATTGACACATCGATTGTTGATCTCCTTCATCCATTGGAGGTCATAAATACGAGACTCCAACTTCAACATATCGTCGTGGTACAACTTCTTCTCCTTCTCGTTCAGAATCACAGTCTTATCAGCAGCATACTGGGAACTCTTAGGTTGCTTAAAGTATTCCAACTTACGAAGGCTATCCAACATAACAATCTCATTATTGATAGAAGCAATGTTCTCATCAATCTGTTTCATACGCATCTCATTCTCCGCCTTCAAGATAGAGTTATTGGAGAAATAGTAAAGAAGGGCATCCGGCATTTTATCGAAGAGCGGCAAATTCTCTTTCACGACCACCTCAATGATCAGACGGTCCTTCATGCGGGTACAAGTCGTATCCATGGCATCATAACGATTCTCGTAATCGATCTTGTCCGGAGTTCCGTCCACCATCTCGTCGATGATGTAGTATGACTTGATGGAAAGCAAATCCTTCGCCTCTTCGCCCGTCAAGTTGAGGCTTTGGCCTATCAACGTCTTGTCCTCATTCTGGCAATACATATCCAATGTCTTGAGCAAAGAATTGAAGAAATAAGCATCATGCATATTGATGGTCATTTCAACGCTCGCCTTATGCTTCAAGTTACCTTTCCTTGATTCAAATAGAGCATAACCGAGACCTAAGAGCATAAATAGCCCTATGATCAGTTTCTGTTTATAGATGAAGCGCAACACCCATGCTCCCAAACGCATAAGCAATTTGAGGAAAGAAATCATGTAGTTTATGCCAATCCTGAGGAGATCGAGCAAATCCACTTCGTTTTTATCCAAGTTTCCCATACTCTGCATATAAATTATTGTTATGAATTATTTTATTTCTATCTCTTCTTCAGCCATTTCTCCGGATTCTGCAGATCCTTCTCTTTCCAGATTTGGAAGAAGAGGGTCGCCCTATACTTATCATCCGGATCTTCGAATATCTTACCCAACTTATGGCCGCTCTTCACATTGTCGCCCACCTTCACATAGACTTTCGTCAGGTTGGCATAGACCGTAAGGTAGTTGCCATGACGGACAATGATGGCATTGTTGTTACCAGGGACGGCAAAACACTGAGTCACCACACCGTCATACACCAAAGAAGCCTCCGAGCCCTTAGGCGACGATATGTATATGCCCTTGTTGTCTGTCGTGACATGTTTCAGAATCGGATGCTGCTGCTTTCCGAAATGTCCCACAATATGACCATTCACGGGCCAAGGAAGCAATCCCACCCGTTTCTCGAAGCCTCCGGAGACGATCTTCTCCGTCTTTGTCATGGCATAGCCACCCTTCGTGGTAGGTTTGGTCGCCTGCTTGCGTTTCTCACGCTCCGAAGCCTCCTTCGCCTGTTTCGCGATCAAATCCTGTATGCGCTTATTCAACTGCTCGGACTGGCGTTGCTGCTCTTGGAGTTCCTTCAGCAATATCTTCTCCTGTTTCTTGAGCGACTCCACCATGTCGTTCTGCTTCTGCTTCTCGACAAGCAATTGCCTATGTTCCGACTCTTGGTCTTTCAACAACCGCTCCGACTGGAGTTTGACCGCCTCAATCTCCTGCTTCTGAAGGTCCAATTCCACCCTCGTCCGCTCGATGAACTCCGCCTGCTCCCTCCGAAGCGTGGCGAACTTGTTGATGTAATTGAAGCGCATGTAAGCTTCATGGAACGACTGGGCCGAAAGGACGAACAACAACTTGTCCTGCGTCTTCTGCTTTACGTAGGCATGGTATATGAGTTCGACATATTTCTCCTTCATATACTCATATTCGTTCTGCATGGTTACCAAACTCTCGTTCATCTCGGTGATTCGAGTGTCAAGAGCCGTAATCTCCTTCCCTTGGTTCTCCATTAAGATCGTGCGACGCTTGATGTCGGAATTGATCTGTTCCAACTGCTTCATCGACTGACGGGTTGACTGGCGCGTCTCCGCCAAGGATTGGTCAATCTTCTTCACATTCTTATTGATGGAAGATTGCTTGTTTTTCAGATCCTTCAATGTCTCGGAAGTTTTGTTAGTTTTCGTCTTTGCGGCCTGCTGCGTTTTCTTTTGAGCCGGCTTTTGCCCGAAGCAGAAGATGCCCGACTGCCCTCCCAAAAGGCAACCAACGGTCAAAGACAATATGACTAACAACTTCCTCATTTACTGAAGCATGGATAATATATCCTCCAAAGAGACCTTCTCATAAGAGGAAGGAACACTGGAGTCGAAAACCAATTTTTTATCAAGTTCCACCTTTTTATAGTCGACATCCAAATTCTTAGGATTCTTCCCGTCAGAAGCTTGGAATTTGATTTGATGAGGGAAGAAGGATCCATTCTCCAAGGCATTGAACTTGGCGTAACTCCAATGGAGCGTATAAGAGGTCTTTTCAGACATGATCGAAGCCTGCTGAACCCGATACTCGTCGTTCACGATAAACTCCTGCATGACGCCCTCCTTCGAATATTGGAGCATGGTCAGATCCCCCACTTTCCCCTCCTTGAAGTCAGACAAGGGGGCTTGAGGATTGTCGTAAGCAAAGAGCGACTCGGTAAAGATAGCTTGAAATACATTGTAATTCAAACCAATATCCGATTTCTTTACCACTTCGTTGAATCCAGACTTAAAATAACGCTTATGCATCCGGTCGATGAGCATAATGGAGTCTTGGGTGATGAAGACGCGGGCCACCTCCATTCCTAAAAAGGGTTGGACGGAAATCATGATGGCACTGTCCTTCCGTATACGAAGCGAACCATTCACGCTGAACGAATTTCCCTTTCCCGCTATTGAGAGGGTCATCTTGGATACATTAAACGTAGTATACTCTATCGGACAAAACTTGGACGATACAGACTCCGTCTTGATGCCCTGGCTGCTTTTGCAGGCATGGAACGACAAGGCAAATGCCAACGACACCAAAATATATATGAACCTCCTACTCAACATACTCACCACTTTCTATTTTTTGTTTCAACTTTTCCAATCCGTCATACTTCTCCGTATTGCTTTCGGAGGTACGCATGGCGTAAGCCTGCTTCCATATTTCGAGAGCCTTTCCCTTCTCGCCATTCATGAAGAGGATGTCGCCATAGTGCTCCAACATCTCCGCATTGCTACCCCCGCCGTTGGCGTAGGCCTGTTCAATATACATCATGGCAAGGAGATAGTTCCCCTGCTTGAAATAGACCCAAGCGTAGGTATCGAGATAGATGGCATTCTTCGGACTGGACTGAACCGCAATACCACTCATTCGCTCCGCCTTCTGCAAATTCTGGCCGTCCACCGCCAAAGAATAAGCATAGTTGTTCAGAGCCAAAACATTCTTCTCGTCCATGACGATGGCACTATCGTAAGCTGCATAAGCTTCCGCCTTCTTCCCCATGGAAGAATAGATATCACCCATGCTTCCTTGAATCACCGAGGCCAAAGGCAAGTTTTTAGACTTGAGCAGTTCAACCGATTTCTCCCAAGCGATGATCGTCGAATCCTTCTTGTCCATATTCTGGTAAACCATACCCAACGTATAGTAGAAATTCGGATTCTCTGGGAAATGCTCCAAGGCCTCCGTACAAGTGTTATAGACACCCATCGTATCGTTCTGCATCATGTAGTAATTTATCAAGATGCTCCATGACTCCTCATACTTAGGGTTGATTTCCAACGCCTTGCGGATATATTTGAATCCCTCCGGATTCTTCTTGTCGATAAGGAACGAAGAGTAGGCCAGATAAGGGAACTCCTCGTTTGAATGCATCTTAATAAGATTGAGGAAGATTGAATCATCGATTCTGTTCAAGACGATAGAATCTTGGGCCACGTATGCCAAGATGTTCCTTTTCACCTCCAAGTCGGCAGAAGAGTCGCTCAAGACACTCCTGATCAGGTTCATACCCTCGTCTTCCCGTTTCGTGGAGACATAGAGCAGAGCCAGCTGCGTCTTCGCCACCGCATCGTTCGGCGTACTCTTCAGAGCATTCTTATAAGCCTTTTCAGCCTTCTTGCTGTCACCGACGGCCTGATAAAGGTCGCCTTTCAGAACCTTGAATTTCGTATCTCTTGGAAAAGCTTTGATGAGTTTGTCCACCTCAGAGAAAGCCTTTTTCTGCTTATCCTGAAGCACATAAATCTTGAACTTCTCCATCGTTATGCGGTCGTTGATTCCTGTAGACTCCTCCAAACCTTCCCAAGCATTCAATGCCTTGTCGTATTGTTTCGTCTGCGTATAGATTTGGGCCAGCATATAGTAGTAATACTCCGAATTCTCCGGATTGTTCTTCAAGACATTCTCGTAGGTTGTCGCCGCCAAATCATACTCGTTGTTGTCGGTATAAAGCTGAGCCAAGACTTGGTTGGTCCAGACATTCGTCGGGTCAAGGGAGACGGCCTTCAACATATAGTTCTTGGCCAATTTGATTCTACCGACCGAAATGTTGATGTTAGCCAATTCGGAATAGACAGCCGCCCTATTCGGATCCAAACAGAGGCACCGGTAGAGGTTATCCGCCGCAGCGTCATAATTCTTCAACGAACGCTGCCTCAAAGCCTCAAGGAAATAGTATTGAAATTTCCTCTCTACACGCGGGTTAGGATGCAAAGGGGAAGAGGCGGATGGCTGACCCGCCTGGATAGAATTGACCAAAAGAGGAAGAAGCAGGAGCAGAACGCCGATTAACTTCCTCCCTATTCTGATTCCGAATCTCATAAACCTTCTTATTTTGCCCCCGTGTGACCGAATCCGCCTTCTCCCCGATCAGTCGAATCGAGTTGTGTGCAAGGCTGCCACTCCACAACGGCATGTTGTGCAACTACCATTTGGCAAATCCTCTCGCCGTCCTCTATCTGGAAAGGCTCATTGGAAAGGTTCACCAAAATGACTTTTATCTCGCCTCTATAGTCAGCATCGATGGTACCAGGAGAATTGAGGACGGTGATGCCGTGCTTCGCCGCCAAACCGCTACGGGGCCTGATTTGCGCCTCATAGCCCTTGGGCAAGGCGATGAAAAGTCCCGTAGGAACCATCTTCCTCTCTAAAGGATGGATGACCACAGGTTCCTCCAAATTGGCACGGAGATCCAAGCCTGCCGACAATTCGGTGGCATACTCTGGCAATGGATGTTTTGACTTATTGATAACTGCTATTTTCATCTTCTGAAACTCATTGTTTGCATCTACCGTCTCTACCCCTAAATTAGGATAAACAATACGACCTATACATATAATTATGCGAATTTAATAATTTATATTTAGATTGTCCGCATTTTAGCCCTGTGTATAAAAAAATTGTGGCAAACAAAGTCCAGTGATGCCCTTTCACGATTCACATCGTGGGAGAAAAAAGCGAAATAATAGGTGATATTTGTATGACCCAACCCTTCAAAAATCTACCGCGTTGGCTATAAAAAAGCCGCCCCTACCGAATCCCAAGAAGGAAACAGATGCAGGGGCGAAATATCGAGTCGACTATATCTGCGCTGCCACGTCATAGGCCTGCTTGATACGGTCACCCATACCAATGCCGTCGCGCAAATTGCCGGCAATCGTCAAGGTCGGGTACTGCCTTTTTAACTGGTCTATGGCTCGCAAACGGGCGTCTGTCGTCACTTCATATTGAGGAATGGCTTTCTCGTGACGGAAGATCCTTATCTCATCTGCCTTCTTTCCCAATGGGTAACGCAACATTTCATGCAATGAATCATTCACCCACCCATTTAGTTCCTCATCACTCTTCATCAAATAGTCGGGATGGCGGATACCTCCGATAAAGAAAGAAAAAATCGCTCCATTTTTAGGGGCCCTCTCTTGAAAACAGGCAGACGGGAAGAGAATCCCTAATAAATTCTTCTTCTCACAAGAAGGGACAAGTCCACCAAACGCCTGCCATTGATTTCCGCCACAATCGCGTATGCCTACACCCATTTGCACAATAGGGGCATAATACAAATTGCTCAACTCACTCATACATGTTGAATCGACAAAAGGCAGCAACTGCGGAAGGGCATAAGCACCACAAGTGGTCACCACATGCATGGCATGAATATGGACTTGCGCATCGTTTTTTACATAGCAGACATCCCAACCGCCCTTTCCATCGGGAGAAACGGTGATATCCTTTGCGGAAGTTATGATATTCTCCATGCCGATAGCCTCCGTCAATGCATTGACAAGCATGGAAAATCCTCCTTTGGCCGAAAAGACTTTTTTCGTCGCCTTCCTATCCCGCTCAGTTTTGGGGATACGTGCTTTGGCTATGCTTCCTCGTATAAAAGAATTATACTGCTGTTCCAATGCGTATAGGCGGGGTAAAGCCAAGCGGGCGGGCAACCGATAGGGGTCACCTGCATATACGCCCGACAAGAAAGGGTCTACCGCATAATCGACATACGATTTTCCTAAACGACGTTCCGCTAAGGCGCCGACCGACTCGTTCGGATCCTCACCTTTTGCTCGCCAAGGTTCGCCCAAGATCCTGAACTTGTCCTGCCAGGTGAACAAAGGCGTACGTATCGCACTCATTAGACCTGACGGCAATTCGCAAAATTGACCGTTTTTCCATATCAACCGACGCTTGCTGGATTCTAAGGCGGTCTCCAATTCACAATGCCCAGACAGTTGCTCGAACAACTCCGCCACCTCAGGATATTTCACGACCCCTGTATTCGGACCGCTCTCAAAGGTGAAGCCATCCACCTTAACTGTTTGTATCTGTCCACCTACTCTGTCCTTACATTCCAAGAGTGTCACTCCGCGATTTTTCCTTCTCAGTTGGAAAGCACAAGTTAATCCTGTTATTCCAGCACCTATGATTACGATATCCTGCTCCTTCATGTTCATACCGATTTTGAAAATTGTTTGGTCGATTTTTGCATCAACGGGTCTAAGGAAGCCGCTACGTTGCGCACAAAAGGATGTCCCAGTTCCGTCATCTCTATTTCCTTGTCGTCATATTGGATTATGCCATCCTCAGCCATACTCCTCAACGCTGAATCGTCATAATGAACGATGCTTTTGATTTCAGGAACAGAGATTCCCAATAGATCCGCAACAGATTCCCATGCGATTTGATAATTGCACATCAGAGTCTCTATCACCTCTTTGACCACTTTTTCATCACTATTCAAGCGATATCCTTTTCTGATAGGCAAGTTCCCTCTATTTACCTCCTCAATATATTCTTTTATATTCTTTGTGTTTTGGGCATAACAAGATGTTAACTGACTGATGCCAGTCACCCCCAAGGCATAGACTTGCCCTGTCGTCCGTAGGGTGCAATATCCTTGAAAGTTCCGATGAAGCTGTCCGTTGTTCAATGCCAAATAAAGTTCGTCCGAGGGCAAGACGAAGTGGTCCAGACCAATGCCCTTATATCCGGCCTTCTCAAGCAAAAAAACAGCGTTCTTATACATCTGCTGCTTCTGCTCTGCATCAGGAAGACCCATCTTCTCAAGAATCGCCTGCCTTTTGAAAACCCAAGGAACATGTCCATAACTGAATGTGACCAACCGATCCGGATGCAGCTCAACAGCTTTTGCTATACTGTGCAGAAAAGAGTCAGGAGTCTGACGTGGCAACCCATAGAGGAAATCCATGTTCACAGAGGCATGGGCAGAACGAAGAATCTCCATGATTTCCTGCATAGGTAATGCCGACGATTCTCTGCCGACGCCTTCCAACACCTTTTTATCGAAGTCCTGCACCCCAATGCTGAATCTGTTAAAGCGACTCTTCGCCATTGATTCCCAATCATTGCGAGAAAGGTAGCCTGGATGACACTCGATGGAGATCTCTGGCCTTTCTATCGAAGAAAACAGGGATAGAATATGTTCGTTGAGCTCTTCCAAGAGAGAAACAGAGATTGCTGTGGGAGTTCCTCCTCCATAATGAATCTGGCTAATCGGACGACTTTTATCTAAATGAACTGCCACCAAATCTATCTCCTTATGTAAGGCTTCGATATATTGAGATACAGTAGCACCGTCTTCCATCAAATAGGAATTACAACCGCAGTAATAACACAACCGCCTACAGAAAGGAAGGTGTAAATAGAACGATATCTTTCGATCGCCTATGCGGTTGGAGGCCTCCACCTCATCAAGAAAAGTCGCCCCATCCATCTCCCTAAAATAATTGGCAGGAGGATAACTTGTATATCGTGGAACCGATACGTTGTATTTTTCTAGCACACTCATGTCTTATCCTAAATAAAGGGATGGTCACTTCTCAAATTGACGGGTCAAATCCACAAAACGGGACAAATCCTCTTCCGTATGCTTTATGGATATGAAATTGCTTTCAAATTGGGATGGAGAAACATAGATGCCCTTACTAAACATATAGCGGAAGAAACGTGCAAAACGCTCTTGGTCGGTCTGCCTCACATCCGAGAAATTCTCCACCTTGCCCTCTTTGAAGAAGAGTGTAAACATAGGTCCGACCCGATTCAAGACCATCCCCTTGTTTAGGATCGCTTCGCGCAACTCGCTTTCGAACTTATCCACCTTGGCATTCAGTTTATCATAAAAACCTGCCTGCATCAACTCTGAGAGGGTCGCTATTCCGGCACTCATGGCAATAGGATTTCCACTAAGAGTACCCGCCTGATAGACTGGACCATCGGGAGCCAACATCTGCATAATCTCTGCTTTTCCTCCAAATGCAGCGGCTGGGAATCCACCCCCCACGATTTTTCCAATGGTCGTGAGATCCGGCTCTATACCATAGAGTTTTTGCGCACCCCCCACGGAGAGGCGGAATCCAGTTATTACCTCATCAAAAATCAATAACGAGTGATATTGTAACGTCAGTTCCCTGAGGAATTTTAAATATCCCTCTTGAGGGGGAACAACGCCCATATTGGCAGCGACAGGCTCCAAGATGATAGCAGCGATCTCATTCCCTTTCTCCTTGAACAACTGCTCTAGTGCAACAGTATCATTATAAGGAACCACGATGGTTTGGGAGACGAAGCTCTCCGGCACGCCTGCTGAAGAGGATTTTCCTAAACGAGCGACACCAGAGCCCGCACTGACAAGCAAATGGTCTGCGTGTCCATGGTAATGTCCTTCAAACTTTACGATATAATTCCTGCCCGTATAGCCACGTGCCAAACGAATGGCACTCATGGTGGCCTCCGTGCCTGAGTTGACAAAGCGCACACGTTGCATCGTAGGGAAGCAGGTGTTGACAAGCTTGGCAAGCTCCGTCTCCTGCAAAGAAGGGATTCCGTAACTTGTCCCTCTTCCTACCGCCTCAACAACCGCTTTGTTAACCTTCGGATGGGCATGCCCCAACAAGAAGACACCCCATGACAGACAATAATCGGTAAAACTATTGCCATCAATGTCATATATTTTATTATCCGCTGCATGGTCGATAAACAGAGGTGTTTCACCTACAGCTTTCAAAGCACGCACCGGACTGTTCACTCCTCCCGGAATATATTTTATCGCCTCTTCAAAGGCCTTTTTTGACTTTGTTCTTTCCATTCGAACCACTTTTTAGATTTGTAAACCGATGACAATCATTCCTTCAAAAGAGAATGGGATTGCCAACTCATGAATTTTTCTAATTCTTCCCCTATGATGGCCTCCGCCTTACCTATCTCATCCTGCCGTAGTTTGAGATTTTTCTTGGCAAATGCCTCGATGTCCTCGATGTTGTACAACGTGACGGAGGGTAGCGAAGCCACCTCTTCTTCCACATCGCGAGGAAAAGCGAGATCGATCACCCACATCTCTTTCCCCTTAGGGAAATCCGCTTTCGTAAATAGGGCATAAGGTGCCGATGTGGCACTTATCAACACATCCATATCCTTCAACGAGTCCTTGCTCTGCATCAGGCCTCTTACTTCGTACCCATAGGGAGTGGCAAAGATTTTGGCCTTCTCTTCGTGTCGATTGAAGACTATTACGTTCTGCGCATTTCTGGCATGGAGGAACTTTAGGATATCCGCATTCAATTTGTTCACCCCGACCACTGCAATGTTACAGGATTGGAAATCTACCTTTTTATCCTTCAAGATATCGACAGCCACCTGGCTATGTGAAATAGCCCCCTCCGAAATCTTCGTCTCCGATCGAACTCTCTTCCCTGTGTGCATGGCGTGTTGAAACAAACGGTTCAATCCAGCGGACAAAGAATAGTTCTCGATGGCTTCCATATAGGCCTGCTTCAATTGTCCCTGAATAGCCCGCTCGCCCACAATGGAGGACTCTAAGCCCGATGCCACACGAAAGAGGTGTTCCACCAACTCCGTCGGCACCTCTCCAGTACCCCAATATAACTCAGTACGGTTGCATGTCGCCAGCAAAACATGAGGTGTACTTTCGTTGATCACCAACTCCGTAATCAACTTCTCACGTTCTTGCAATCCATACTCCTTATTATTGATTATCCGACTCTCAATCATCACTCTTGACTATAACCTCTTTTTATAACCGCAATTCATCTGAAGAAATCTTTTGCATAATAGGATATGATATAGTCTGCCCCAGCTCGTCTCATGGCGACAAGGCTCTCGAAGAATATTCTCTTTTCGTCAAAGAACCCTTGTTTGGCACCATTCTTCAGCATGGAGTATTCGCCCGACACTTGATAAGTGACCATCGGATAGTTAGGAAATTTTTGATGAGCGCGACAAACTATGTCCAAATAGGCAAGCGCCGGCTTCACCATAATCCAATCGGCACCCTCCTCGATGTCTGCCTCTATTTCCTCAATTCCTTGATCCATCGTACGGAAATCCATTTGGTAAGTTTTTCGATCTCCAAAAGATGGGGCACTGTCAGCCGCATCACGGAAAGGGCCATAATAGGCGGAAGCATATTTAGCCGAGTAAGCCAATATCTTAGTGCCTTGAAGTCCTTCTTGATCTAATTTTTTCCTGAGTGCTTCGATTTGACCATCCATCATGGCAGAGGGAGCCACGAAATCCGCACCCGCCAACGCATGCTGATAAGCCATTTCTGCCAATAACGGAAGTGTCGAATCATTGTCCACGTCACAGTTGCAAAGCAACCCACAATGGCCGTGCGAGGTATATTCACACAAACATATATCTGTAAAAACCACGACCTGCGGAAAACGCTCTTTTATCGACCGCACAGCCTTGCTGATGATGTTGTCCGGCCTATAAGCCGCCGTGCCCCGTTCATCTTTCTCCTCCTTGGGGACAACGCCAAACAACAATACTTTGTTTATTCCCAACGCCAACAACTCTTCTATATCGACAAGAAGTTCATCGATGGAAAAGCGATAGACTCCTTCCATCGTCGCAATCGGCTCTTTCTTGCCTGTTCCATCCATCACAAAATAAGGATAGATGAATGTATCAGGAGTGATAGAAGGGACATCCGCATATTGGTCGCGTACTATCTGTGAAATTCTCAACGGTCTGAATCGTTTCATGTCTTATTTGTTTATAATGAATCAACTATTTTTTTCTCGGTGGTCTTCCCCTTGCAAGTCAGAGGTATCTCCTCCGGCAAGCTTCCATAAAGGAATCTGAAAGCCGCAACACCAGAAGGGGAAGAGAAAAGTATCTCGTTAAAATCAGCGAAATCATCCATCAGGAGATGATCCGTATTGATGAGAGTATTATAGATGGGTAGATCCACCACCTCATTACCCATCGCTTTCAGTTCTTGTGGCAGAATGGTCAAGCCGATCGCAGAACGGGGCAGAAGAATCTTTTTCCCCACGATATTGTTTTGCTTAAAATAATCGATGATTCCTTCGGCCGACTCTGTTTCCGATTCATAAATCGGTGTGATGCCCAGTTGGTTCAAGCCATGGGTGGTGACTTCGCCGACACTGACGAACTTAATTTTCTCTATGTTAGCGATGCACAGATCCGCACCCCACAACTCTTTGAAATATTTCACGCCGTGGCGACTGGTAAACACGATATAATCGAAGGAGTCTATGCCTCGGATTTTCGATGGATTTATCTGGATGGCTTCAGTCCTGATCAGTGGAGTGTGTGTCACTCGCCCCCGTTGTTCACCCCAAGAAGTGGAGGTGCCTGTTACCAATACCCTTCTCTCATCCTTTGGAAACTTTATGGAACCGCCCAACAAGAACAAAACAGGCTGTGAGGAATGAATCAACGTGTGCTTCAATTCATCCAAAAGAAAGAAATACTCTTTCTGCGTGGTTTCGTTCAACTGACAAATTAGTTTAACGGGTGACTCGCCGTCAAAACCACGGTCTAACAATTGGGAGACAATAGAAGGAATCTCTTTCCCATTCAAATAAAAAGCCTGCGTAGAAGAGCCGTTTTGTCGATGAAAAGGCAAATTAGCAAAAAGATCTTTGAGCCCTTGATTCCCCTTTCGCCCGACGATGGCAATATGCCCTTGCAAGGGGTGCGTCCCGAAAGGAAGCGGTTCTGCGATCCTATGACTTAGATTCAATCGATGGAGAGCACAAGTAGCAACGATAAGAGCCTCAAAATCATGGTGATCCAATTGTGCAATTCGTTCTTCTATCGTACCACGGACCGTGACTATCTTAAGATCGCCCCGTATCTTCAGCAACTCCTGTTTCCGCTTGGCCGAACTTGTAGCAATCCTCGCTCCAGAGGGAAGTTCAGCCAATGTCTGGTTGTTTATGCTGACCAAAGAGTCCGTTTTGTCTGATGCGGCCGTTAACGCATATATCTCCAATCCATCGGGAATAGGGAAGGGAAGGTCCTTGGCGGAATGGATGGCTATATCCGCTGTACCATCCAGCACAGCTACATCCAGTTCCCTCGTGAAAAAGTCTGCCGGAATATGAGCATCCATCAACGACACCTCTTTATGTTTGTCGCCATACGATTCATGCACAATCAATTCATAATTCAGACTGCCCATAAGGGAAAAAACCTCCTCCACTTGCAATAACGACAACTGGGAAGAACGGGCTATTACTTTTATTCTATCGTCATTCATAACTTTCTCACCACCAATTTGTTTCGTCTTTTATCCATTCAGTCAAAAAAAGCAAGTTTTCAATAGGAGTGTCCGCCATTACGCCATGGCCCAAGTTGACAATCCATTTGTTATGGTTTTGAAAGAAAGGCACATAATCTTTCCGCATAGTACTTTCTATTTTCTCTTTGGAGGAAAACAAGAGGAAAGGATCGATATTCCCTTGTAAACCAACGTCTTGATGAACCATCTCCCGTGCCCTGGACAACGAAGTTTGCCAATCAATACTTACAAAATCACATACCTCTGGCGTCATTAGCGATAACCCCGGACCTATCCCTTTAGGGAAATAAATGAAGGGTACATTATGGGATCTGACAGCAGCAGCTATCTTTTTCACTGCGGGAAGAAAAGAGGCCTCATACAATTCCAAAGGAACGATGCCTGCATGGGTGTCAAACAGTTGAAACGCATCAATGCCGTGCTCTATCTGCTTGAGTGCATACTCTATGCAAATATCCGTCAGCATATCAATGAGATAGCACGTCTCCTGTGGACGAGCATAAAAGAACTTTTTGGCATCAGGAAAATCATGCTTGGCACTTGTCCCCTGCAACATATAACACAGCGTCGTGAGAGGAGCACCGCAAAAACCTATGGTCGGAGCATTTCCTCTCTTTTTTACTATATCCAATGTCTCATAGACATGATTCAGCTTGCTCAAATCAGGGTGAAATAGGTGGTGTATGTCATCTTCATGACAAAGGGGTTTCAGAAATTGAGGGCCATGGTCTGTCCACACCAGTTCCATGCCCATAGAGACAGGGATTGACAAAATATCGTTAAATAGGATGGAGGCATCGACACCCAAAACAGCCACAGGCATAAGGGTCACGTCAGCAGCCAACTCCGGTTGCTCCATCATCTCCTGAAAGGAATGTCTCTCCCGCAGTTTCCGATAATCAGGCAGGACTCTACCCGCTTGCCTCATGTACCAAACGGGAGGCCTACTCCCCTCTTTCCCTTTTAATACATCCGTAAATAACGATTTATACATACCCTAACTTCGCGTGAAAACCTCATAAAGACTCTACTCACACGCAAAATTACGATGATGCCACAAGATGCGTTATCCTCACTTTTTAGGATTGGACATCCTCATTTTAAAGGATGATTTATAAGTCCTCGATATTGACGATTCCGTTCACCACACAGTAGATGATGACATCCGCCAATGAACGGGCATGTAGTTTTCCCATGATATTTTTCCTATGGGTGATGACTGTTGTCACTCCCACATCCAACAAGTCTGCTATCTCTTTGTTGATATAACCCTTGCACAACAAAACAGCCACCTCCGTCTCCCTTGGTGAAAAAATAGTCTCTTGATTTGACTGTGGAGCCAACGTCAACGTCGAATCGTGTTTCCCTCTCCGATGCAACTCAATAATATCGTGGACCAGAGACTTTTCGCTTTGACACACATTTAACGTATATACATCGTTGATGTTCATAGCCCCATTGACTAATACAATCGTTTTCCGTTGCCTTTCGCGAAAGAATTGTGAATGTGTTAAATAGATACGGGATGACACAAAGAAATGCACAAACTCAGTATCATTCTCCTTCCTCATCTCTTCCATAGAATTGAAAACAACAATGTCAGCCATGGGAATCAAATCGCTGAGCAATTGCTGTAAGCCAATGCACATCAAAATATTATGATCTATGATTGCTATTCGTAAAGGATGCATTATATGTGAATATTCTTGTTAACACAAGTTTCAAAAATAAACAAAAGATTCTGATATGAACTCAAATAAACATAAGGTTTTGGGGGTAGTCCTAATAAATGAGGATATGGCGTTTGCTACTTGTTTGGGTGCGTACTCTAAAATAGGGGGCTTTGTCATCTTTTTCCATGTTTATGAGTTAATTTTCCATATCCCCTATAAACCTCTGTGGTATATTTGCAATCGAATCCTACAATAAGGGTTAAGTACATCATAATTAGTCAACCGTAAATTTAATGAGACATGAGAATGCAAAATATTATCTCCCCCATAAAGTACCTATTGATGATTCTCTTCCTTTGTCCTGCCGGGACATGGGCTGGGAGTAAACAGATGGAGTATCTCGACCGTGGCGTCGTGGCCGTCAAGGTGAACAACGGGATTTACCTCAGCTGGCGCTTTTTAGGGACAGACGACAAATCCGCAGGGTTCAATATCTATCGGGATGGCACAAAAATAAATGACTCCCCTATCACCACCCGAACCAACTATGTGGATTCGCAAGGAGACTCCAACTCAAAGTATGTGGTCAAGACAGTGGTTGGCGGAAAGGAAATAGAAGCCTCAACCGCCGTAACGCCGTGGGGAGAACAATACAAGACATTGACACTGAAACGTCCTAATAGCAACTATGAAGCAAACGACATGAGCGTGGGCGATGTGGACGGTGACGGTCAATACGAACTCTTCGTCAAATGGAATCCTCTCAACGCAAAGGACAACTCTCAAAGCGGCATCACAGACAATACGCTCATCGATTGCTATCGGCTCGATGGCTCCTTCCTTTGGAGAATAGATCTAGGGAAAAACATCCGTTCGGGAGCCCACTACACACAATTCCAAGTCTATGACTACGATGGCGATGGCAAATGCGAGATGGTATGCAAAACTGCCCCAAGCACGAAAGACGGCCAAGGCAAAAACGTCATCATGGGAGGCGACAACCCGAATGCAGATTACAGAAATGGCGATGGGTATGTCCTTGACGGACCTGAATACCTTACCATCTTCGAGGGAGCGACGGGAGCCGAAATCAATACTATCGCCTACACTCCTGGTCGAGGCAAAGTCGCTGATTGGGGAGATAAGTATGGCAACCGTGTGGACCGCTTCTTGGCTTGCACAGCCTATCTGGATGGAGAACATCCCAGCATCGTGATGTGTCGTGGCTACTATACGAGATCTACGCTCGTGGCATACGATTTCATAGATAAGAAACTAGTCCAGAGATGGTACCATAATTCCGCCACGAGCGGACAAGGTGCCTACGGAGAGGGAAACCATAATCTTTCCGTAGCCGACGTAGATGGGGATGGAAAGGATGAAATCATCTATGGATCGGCTTCCATCGACGATGATGGGAAAATAATGTACAGAACCGGATATGGCCATGGTGACGCCATGCACGTATCAGACCTAGACCCCGACCATGCAGGCTTGGAGGGTTGGTTCGTACATGAAGACAAGGGTTCTGCTTACGGCTATGAACTGAGAGACCTAAAGACAGGAAAGGTTCTCTTCGGCAAGAAGACTGGTACGGACAATGGTAGAGGCATAGCGGCCGATATTGATGCTAAACACCGGGGATTCGAGATGTGGAGCAATTCGGATGGCAGCGTGTTCGACTGCAAAGGAAATAGCATTTCCACCAACAAACCCAGTGTGAACTTCCGTATCTATTGGGACGGCGACTTGCAGGACGAATTGCTCGACGGAACTAGTTGCGACAAATGGAATGGAAACGGCACGAACCGCCTTATCACTTTCAAAGGAAACGCTTGTAACGGAACAAAGAACAATCCATGTCTCTCTGCAGACATCTTGGGCGACTGGCGCGAGGAGGTAATCTTCCATGATGGTGACAAGATCTACATCTATACCACCACTATCGAGTCTAATTACCGGCTCTTCACCTTGATGCACGACCCAGTCTATCGTTGCGGTGTGGCATGGCAAAACACAGCCTACAATCAACCACCCCACTTGGGTTTCTATATCGGAGATGGGGTAGAGAATATTGCCCAACCCGACATCTACACACCAGGACATGTGGTAATTCTTCCGGAAATACCTACCCTCAGATTCAATGGCTCGCTCAGCCAAGAACTCATGCCCAACGAAGCTCTTCAGCCCATCCAATTCACTTTCGGCGGAACAGCAACCGGCGTGGAGGTCTCCAACCTACCCAACGGTTTGATGGCAAAAGAGGAGGGCTACGATCTGATTATATCTGGTACACCGACTGAAAACGGTTCATTCACCGTGAAAACGCGAGGCGGAGAAGGCGAAGTCTCCTATACTGTCTCCATAAAACTAATAGACAGTTCGCTCAAACGCATTGCCTATGTGACAGACACAACCAGCATAGAGTTTATGAATGACAAGATTCTTCCAATGCTCGAAGGATTGGACAACCTTTATGTGAGGAAGATAAACGCAGACAATACAGATGCCGATTATAGCCTCTTTGACATGGTTCTGATCTGCGAAATAACAGCCTCAACCGCCCCTATAATAGCCAGTTTGAAGGGCATAGACAAGCCTATGCTCAACATGAAAGTACACGCCTACAAGACAGCCGACGGCGCATGGGGGTGGGCACAAAAAGGATATGGAGACAACACTACGGCAACGACCCTCACCGTGAGCGAGGCGATGAAAAGCCATCCAATGTTCAAGGAGGTGACATTCGTCAACGGGAACGACATCCAGGTAGTGAGCGCCGTGGATACGAAGGCCATCACCTACATGAATCCGTCCGATTTCATCGGTGCAACCGGTTCAATCGTCCCTATCGCGACAGCCAAGGGCGAAGAGAGTCAGGTAAGCATATTGGAAATAGAGAAAGGGGCAAGCGTGAATGGCACAACTATCGTGGATAAGTTTGTCCAAATAGGACTGAACAGCAGTTCGTATGCCAACATCACCAACGACGGATTGAGCATCATCAAAAATGCTTGCTACTATCTGATGGGGATGGAAAAGGAAGAGACACTGTGGAGGGATTGCATCGGCTGGGATTGGACGGTTACTCCATCGACGACGGACAAGAACGGGACAATCGAACTCTACTCCGCTTCCGAAATTACAGATGCTGAAGTAACCCTCCTCGATCTCCATGGACACATCCTCTATGGCGGCAGGCTTGACTTGACACAAGGCTATAACCGCCTCCCAATAACCGTCATCCCTGGCATTTATGTCTTGAATATCAAAATCTCTGGTATTGATAGACAGATGAAGGTTATTTTCCAGTAGTCCTAAAACAAGGTTAATAAGTTTTTAAGAAGATAGGCTGAGCAGTGGTAGAAAACGTGCCATCTGCCAGCCTATTTTTCGTATATCAAAATTTTAACAGCCCCGATTCTTGGTAATCAAGCCTAGAACTTAAATTTCAAAGCAATCTCGGTCTCTATATCGTGGTGTGAATACTCATCGGCAGGAACCAAGCTTCTGTAATCATACTCGAAACAGAAATCGATGAAGAAATGGGTCTTCACCTTACATTCCACCTTTGTCTTGGTGGAGATTAGGTAATCGCTGAAATCCTTCAAAAATGGTTGATAGAAAGAGTGGTGGATGAGCATCACCGAACTACCCAAGCGTTGCTTTATCTTTGGGCGGACAGACATGCGATAGCTCCATTTGTCCAGTTTCTCCTCTTTGGGCGTATAATCCACCCGGTCAACAACGGTGGCGAGACTTATGGAATAGTCGCACGTATCATGCTTTGTATATATCCTATATTTCACACCCGTCAATCCACTGATCTTATAGTCATAACCCTTGTATTTGTTGGTTAGGAACTCAGATGCGACAAAAGGCGACCAACGGTCGTACTGGTAGAGATCGAACTTCATGCCCGCATTGAACCCGTTATTCGTCTCCTCGCCGCTCTCCTTGCTATAGACGAACTTGTAGTTCGTATCGAAAGAGACGAGACTGTCGTTCCGTACGATGGAGCCACCGCTTTTCAGGTCGAAATTGTCCACATTTCCCGAGTTCAGAGAGGAACCCAACGTGAACTCATAGTTCCATTTTTTCTGGGCGGACAACGGCAATGCAATAAAGCAACTAACTAGAAATGAGAATAAAAATCCTTTCAATTTTGATGGTTTCAAAGCGTTCATTGATTCAATTGTTTTTTGAATTCGTAAAATTACGCTTTTTTTGTTGATGGCGAAAATCTTGTAATGGATAAAATTAAGAGGACGGTGTTGGACGAAGGGGTGGTGCATTCAAAAATTTATCGGTGAATAACAAAACTTATGAAAAGAATATATCATACATAGGTCTAGTAGCCACAGATATGGTATTGGAAAAATTATCAATCTTAATTCATTTGTGCAATGTCATGATAAATAACCATATAATATAGTCAAAGGTTGAGGCTGAAGCCCAAACATAATAATTCAATATTTATAATCCCTCTAAGGATACCCAACCAAATCCGCCCCTAAAAACATAGATTTAGTTGGCTATCGCCTTAAAAAGGCCGTTTTTTGAAAGATAGCCAACTAAATCGGGGTCAAAAAGTATAGATTTAGTTGGTTATCCGCCCTAAGACAATAAAATCGAGGCAATAACCAACTTGAAAAAATCACTCTAACAGTGCTTTTTTGATAAAATTCTCCCTCTTGCAGTGCTTTTTTGATTCAATAATTCAATCCAAAATGCCACAAAGGCAGAATATTTCCTGCTCCGTATTCGATATCATCCCGCACTACAAGGCCATTGGGAACATCCTTGATCTGCTTTTTCCCTTTTTTCATTCCGCCAACCTCAAACGTATATTCCCCGATTTTAAAATCAGATTCTTTGGATGCGAGCACAGGGTTGTTTACCCTCATTTGATTATAAAAGAATGTTTCGCGAACGTTGCCAATATTAGGACCTTCAAGCAACAACGCATACATCAGATTGGAATTGTCAACATACACCTTTTCCACCTTGCCTAATCCCCGCAACCCTCCAGTGTCATCACGTAACTGACCGAGCATGCCCGCACGTTCCAACAGATTGAGATATTCCGACACGTTGTTTTTGCTGATGCTTAGCTCACGGGCCAAATTGTCCGCATTGGGTTTGACTGGTGCCAATCCAGCGATAATACTAATCATTTGCCGTAGCTTGCGGGCAGTGGATGCTTTCATGTCTTGTATATACTGCAAAATGTCTTGCTCAACGGTCTGCTGAATAACTTGCTGCAAGCGCATGTCAACATCTCCTTCAAGAGCAAAAGGATAGTAGCCTGACACAAGATACTGACGGAAATAGGGAAGCGGATGGAGCAAATCGGAAATTTCGACCTTATGCCCCAAAATATCTTCCAAGGAAAAGACCGGTGACTTGATCTCATGAAACAATTCCAAATATTCCCTAAACGACAGACCCTGAATATGGTATAGCAAGGAACGACGACTCAAGTCGGCTTCGCCTTTCAAAATATCCAATACGGACGAACCTGTATAAGTTACTTTGAGTTCAGGATGCGTGTCATATACTTGTTTCAAATTGCGGGACCAACCAACATATTTGTGAATCTCGTCGATGTATAGATGTCGCCCACCATCCTTCACAAATTCGTCTGCAAGTTCATATAAACTGTGAGTGGTAAAATAAGAATTGTCCGCATCTACATAAAGTGAATGTGCCACATCATTTTCCTCTTTGATGCGCTGAAGGAGCATAGTGGACTTTCCAACGCCACGGGGACCGACAATGCCAACGAGCCGAGCATCCCAATTCACCTTCGTATATAAATAACGATGAAAGGTGCCTGGAGTTACCCTCAGCCTTGCCAGCATATAGTTATGTAGCTGTATATCAACCATATTTATATCTATTTTTTGCAAATATACCAAAAAATCCCTCTAACAGTGCTTTTTTTGATAAAATTCTCCCTCTTGCAGTGCTTTTTTGATTCTTTCGGTTCCTACTCGACATATTTGTAGCCATTAATTAACGGGCAACCATCGAAAAGAGTCTTGAAATCGTCACACACACGGAGAGGGGAATATCGTGAAATCCATTATCTTTGCATAGACGGTGGGATTATTGCCGTCACTTCCAAAAAAACAAAGCATGAGATTGGAGATAAACCCCGAATACAATTACTTGGAGAATTTCGTGTTGTCCTTGCCCAACCGCTTCGAAAAGGATGGAACGTGCATCTACGATGGACGTAATAAAATCAAGGTCTTCGAGGAAAGCGGCTTGAGCCTCAACGTGAAATCCTACAAAATTCCTATCTTCTTCAATCGAATCGCCTATACTTTCTTTCGGAAGTCAAAGGCTTACCGGGCCTTCTCCTACGCTTTTGAACTGCAACGCCGCGGCGTGGAGACTCCCACCCCTATAGCCTATCTCGAAACACGCAAGGGAGGACTGCTCCATCGTTCCTACTTCGTCAGCCTGCAATTCGAAACGGAGGGAAATCTCCGTGAGTTCTTGGACGAGGACACAACCAACGAAGGCAAGGAAGAACTGATGGACGCTTTTGCCGAATTTACGGCAGAACTCCACGAAAAAGAGGTACTGCACATCGACTATTCACCTGGAAACATCCTTTACAAACGAGTGGACGGCCATTACCTCTTCTCCTTGATAGACATAAACAGGATGGCTTTCCGTCCCGTATCCCTAAAAGAGGGTTGCTACAATTTCCGTCGCATCTGCGGTAACGACAATTTCTTCACCCGTGTGGCCACCCGCTATGCCCAAAAGAGGGGATTCAATGAAAAGGAGTGTGTACGGCTCTTCCTCCGCTACAAATATGAGGACCGGGAACAAAGGAGTAGGAAAAAGAGGTTTAAAAAATTCTTCGGTAAAAATTAAGTGGTTATGAAAATAGGTTTTGACGCTAAACGGGCTTTTTTCAACAATCGAGGGTTGGGCAACTATAGCCGCGACACCATCAGGATCCTTACGACAAAGGCTTCGCAAAACGAATATTTCTTGTTTACCCCCAAGACGAAAGGGGGACGGTCTTTTCAACATGGCAAGGCATCCATCGTGGCTCCCTCCTCGTTCTTTTCCAAAGCATTGCCCTCTTTATGGCGGACTTCGGGATGTTCTAAGGATGCGGAGAAGCTCGGCTTGGACATTTACCATGGATTGAGCAACGAATTGCCCTACGGCTTGCCTAAAAGCATAGCTACCGTCGTTACCATCCATGACTTGATATTCCTGAAAAACCCCGAGCTCTACCCTTTTTTCGACCGCTACACCTTCCGCAAGAAATATGTGCGCAGTTGCCAAGTGGCCGATCGAATCGTTGCTATCAGCGAAGAGACGAAGAAAGACTTGCTGGAATTGGTCGGCGTTGACGAACGGAAGGTTTCCGTGGTGTACCAAGGCTGCAACCCAATCTTTGCAAAAGAGGCTGACGAGGCCACCCAGGAGAGTGTGCGCAACCGCTACTCATTGCCTACCGACTTTATGCTGATCGTCTGCGCCATAGAGAAACGGAAGAACCACGAACTCATTTTGGAGGCGATGCACATCGGCCACTTCGACATTCCTCTGGTAATTGTCGGTCGCCCTTCAGCCTACAAAGATGAACTGATGCAACTCATCCACAAATACAAATTGGAAAACCGGGTCATCTTCCTGCACCAAGTACCTATGGAGGACCTTCCCGTCCTTTACCAATTAGCCACGCTGTTCGTCTATCCATCCCATTTTGAAGGATTTGGAATCCCCATTCTGGAGGCCATGACTTCGCATACGCCAGTCATCACCTCCATCGGCTCTTGCTTCAAAGAGACGGGAGGAGAGGCAGCACGCTATGTGGACAGCCATAAGGCAGAGGAGCTATCCAATGCCATCGAAGAGATCCTGACAGATAGAGAACTCGCCCAAAAAATGGTAAAAGAAGGCGACTTGCAAGCGATGAAATTCTCGGACGAGAGCATAGCAACAGCTATGACCGCCGTCTACAACTCGCTCGCCCGATAGATCTCAATCGGCTTCAACCCATTGAATTTGTAGGATACTCTTTTAGAAATCGCTTTAAATATTGTAATTTTGCAAATTCAAAAAAACGGATGCGTCCGTTGAGACTTATATTTGGGTGAATTTCAACCATTCACCGTATTTAATAACATGTGGGATGTAATACTTTTCGAACCACAAGTCGCTCGAAATCAATTTTACAGTACCCACCTAAAATGATGTATATGGGATTAGATATAAACAAGATTCGGCAAGATTTTCCTATCTTGACCAAAGAGATATATAAAAAACCATTGGTTTATTTGGACAATGCGGCAACCACACAAAAGCCATTGTGCGTAATCGAAAAGATAACGGAGGGCTACTGCAATTGCAACGCCAACATCCATCGAGGTGTCCATTTCCTAAGCCAAATGGCTACGGAAGCGCACGAGGCCGCCCGCGAAAACGTCCGCTCCTTCATCAACGCCGCCTCCGCCCGTGAAGTGATCTTCACCCGAGGAACGACGGAGGCCATCAACCTGGTTGCCTCCTCTTTCGGCGACAGCCAATGTTCGGAAGGAGACGAAATCATCATCTCCCAGATGGAACACCACTCCAACATCGTGCCTTGGCAACTGCTGCAATCGCGCAAAGGCACCACTTTGAAGGTGATTCCTTTCGATGAAAACGGAATATTGAAGGTGGAAGAATTGGAGAAAATGATAACCCCAAAGACAAAACTTGTCTCCGTGACCCATGCCTCCAACACCCTTGCCACCGTCAACCCCATAAAGGAGATCATCCGTATCGCCCATGCCCACGACGTACCCGTTTTGGTGGACGGAGCCCAATCCATCCCCCACTTCTCGGTCGATGTCCAAGACTTGGATGTCGATTTCTACGTCTTCTCCGGTCACAAGGTCTATGGACCGACAGGCATTGGCGTACTCTACGGAAAGGAACGCTGGTTGGACGCCATCCCACCTTACCAAGGAGGAGGAGAGATGATCAAGAAAGTCACTTTTGAAAAGACGACATTCAACGAATTGCCATTCAAATTTGAGGCTGGAACGCCCGATTACATAGGCTCCACAGCCCTCTCAGCCGCCTTGGACTACGTGAAGGGCATTGGTTTAGAGAACATCTCCAAACACGAACACGAGTTATTGGAATACGCCCGTACCCGCATGGCGGAGATCGAAGGAATGCGCTTCATCGGCAACTCACCGCAACGGAGCGGCTTGGTATCCTTCTTGGTGGGCGACATCCATCCGTATGACATGGGCTCCATCCTCGACAAATTGGGAATTGCCGTCCGTACCGGACACCATTGTGCAGAGCCGGTTATGCAAGCCTTCGGCATCGAGGGAACCGTCCGCGCCTCTTTCGCAATGTACAACACAAAAGAAGAGATAGACACTCTGGTGGCAGGAATCGAACGCGCACGCAAGATGTTCCACCATTAAGATGAGTTCTATAGAAGCTGTAACCCATGTGTCTCCATCTTTTCTAGTAAACGGTGAATTTATAAAACAGACCATAATAAGTTGATGTCATGACAATTAACGAAAAACAAGACGAGATTATCACAGAATTTGAATTTCTGGAAGATTGGCTCGATAAGTACCAACAGATTATCGACAAAGGACAATCCGGCAAGAAAATGGCAGAAGCAGACAAGATTCCGGAGAACCTTATCGAAGGTTGCCAAAGCAAGGTATGGGTCACAGCCGAATACAAGGACGGAAAGGTTTATTACCAAGGCGAAAGCAACACAGACATTGCAGGAGGCATTGTCGTAATGCTTGTCGAAGTACTTTCAGGCCATACACCGGACGAGATCATCGAGAGCGACCTCTATTTCATCAATAAAATCGGTCTAAAGGAACACCTCTCGCCTACCCGCTCCAACGGTATGCTCGCCATGATTAAGCAGATGCGCCTCTATGCCGTAGCCTTCAAATCAAAAATGGAGTCATGATGCGCTTCCCTCTCTGGCTACTCCCCTTGACAATGGTATTGTCGGGCTGCCATTCGTTCGAACCGAAAGTGGAAATTCTCCGATGGAAAGAGAATAAACAAGCAGCCGTGGCACTTACCTTCGATGACTGGACCCCTGGTCATCCTGCCATCGTAGTGCCTGAACTACAGAAACGGGGAATGGTGGCCACCTTCAATGTCATAACGGCCAACGTAAAGGATTGGGAGCCACTGCGCCATGCAGCATCCTTGGGAAACGAGATAGCCGACCATACGACTACCCACCCCCACCCTTACGGCATTTCATTTGAGGATGAAGTGGCAGCAGCAGAGAGGAAAATAGAAGCAGAAATTCCTGGATATAAAGTATATACCTTTGCCTACCCTTACGGGGAGACCACTGACTCCCTGAAACAATATCTGGCGGAAAACGGGTATTGGGCAGCACGGGGAACCAACACCCCCATGACGGACGACGACTTCGCCGCTGATACACACCTACGTGACCCTCAAAGAGCAAGCGACTCTTCCAAGGTCAATGGCCCCATCGACTATATGGACACGAAAACCTATAGTGTCCTATCAGAGACACCCTTGTCCGACTATGCCGAACAACTAAACCACGCCAAAAGAGTCGGAGGAATGGTCACTTTCCTCTATCACAGTGTCTATAACGACTCCATCCGCGACTTCAGTTACGCCTGGATAACCGACACCGTTCTAAGGCAACAACTCGACACGTTGGCAAGTTTAGACCTTTGGGTTACGACCTACGCCGATATGATGCACTATCTCCGCCAATATGCGAACACCACCATAGAGAAGGTCAAGAGTAGCTCGAACGAGTACGTCTTCCGTCTGAAGGAGAGGCAACCAAAAATCTTTGGAGACGCTTATCGCCCACTCTCCATCTTGGTGACTGTGCCCAATGCAGAGCATATAACGGTCCTACAAAACACGGACAAACTAGGAGACTCCTCCTCCCTTCAAGAAATTGTAAAAGCATATGGCACTGAGAAAGCAGAGATTAAGCCCAACGGTTCCCTGCAACTGCCCGTAACAATCATTCAACCCAACCAAATCTTGTTTAACGCTATACCCAACATAGGCGACATCACCTTGATCGTGCAACCATCCCACTAAAGACAACCATGGCAGATAATTACTTAGAACGCAGATACGAAGATTACCTCGTAAAAAAGGCCGCTTGGGAACGTGCCAAGAAGCTAGGAATCTTGAAAAAGAAGATCAACGGAGGCCACACCCCTTCAAAAGAGACTTTGCCCAACCAAGAGTCGGAGAAGAAGGAGAAAGAATAGTGTTCGGGGGAGTCTGCCTTTATCAACACAAAATCCAAAATTTTAGAGACTGTTTAAATTAATTTCCCATTTTGAAAGATGGGACTATAAAAATGTCGTCTCTTCAACACCTAATTCCTGATTAGCCAACTCGCCTATTGTGAGTACCTATTGACCCAAAGTAGCTTTATTTTCCCTTTTTTTCTGGCAAAAAACCCCCTTTCCGCCCCTACTATGCATAAATATTACATACATATACAACAAAATGCATTTTATATGTAAAAAATCGTATAAATATTTTGCTATATTAAAAACTATGTATATATTTGCATTGTTATAAGATACAAAAGAATATTAACTGAATAAATATTACGATTATGACAATAGCTTATATTTTTTGTGCAGTAGTAGCAGTAGCAATGGCAATCAAGGTTTGGAACGTTAAAAACGCTCTTAGTAAATAACTTCTTAAAAGATAAAGACCATGAAACGACGACAATTTAAATGCCGACTGTAGCCTCGATATCAACGAATTTGATTATCGAGGCTTTTTTTTGCCTCTATCCGAACCATCTATTTTGTAGACCAAAATTCAACGGACCTATCGAAAATGAAAAATAAATTTTCTACCAATTCTCCCTATTTCAATGCCTAACTATTAGTTAATAAATTAAAAACAAGTAAATTTGTAAGAATTTTATCAATAAAACAAAAAATGGGTCAAGAGAAACAAGTTTGGGGATCGAGGCTCGGACTGATACTTGCCATGGCGGGCAATGCTATAGGTCTTGGAAACTTTCTCCGATTTCCAGTTCAAGCAGTGCAAAATGGTGGAGGCGCCTTCATCATTCCCTATATCGTCTCTTTCATTCTACTAGGAATACCAATGCTGTTGATCGAATGGTCTACAGGCAAATTCGGTGGCCAATTCGGACACCACTCCCCACCCCTCATCATTCAAAAGATAGACAACCGCCCGTTTTGGAAATACATCGGTTCGATGGGTCTCTTTTCGAGCATCGTCATCTCCGCCTACTACTGCTACATTGAAAGCTGGACCCTCTCATACGTGGTCCATTCACTCATAGGTTCATTCAATGGAATGACGGAAAAAGAGGTCTCCGCCTTCTTTAACAACTACTTGAATGTCAACACATCCTACTCTGGCATTCCTTACGAGACGGTCTTCTGCTATCTCTTCTGCATAGGCCTCAACGTATGGTTCTTGAGCAAGGGATTGCAAAAGGGCATCGAGCGGGTCGCTAAAATCTGCATGCCGTTGCTTTTGGCCTTCGGCGTCTTCCTCGTCTACAAAGCCTTCACCCTGAAGGCAGGCGAAGACGGTGCCTTTTTCGACGGTGTCGTAGGACTTAATTTCATGTGGACACCGCAATACGACTCTTTGCTCAACCCTAAAGTCTGGTTGGCGGCGGCAGGCCAAATGTTCTTTACCCTCTCCTTGGGAATGGGCTGCATCCAAAGCTATGCCTCCTACATGAAAAAGGAGGAAGACGTGGTGCTCAACTCGATGACAGCAGGATTTTTCAATGAATTCGCCGAAATCGTGATAGGAAGTTCCATCATCATCCCAATCTCCATCGGATACTTGGGCATTGAACATGTTTTGGAACTGACACAGAACGGAGGAATGGGATTGGCTTTCCGTACCATGCCTTACCTCTTTGAACAATGGGGACCTATTCTCTCCGCCTTGGCAGGGTTCGCCTTCTTCGGCCTACTCTTCTTTGCCAGCATCACCTCCATCCTAGGATTGGCTACACCTGTGGTCGGCTTCTTCGACCGTAGCTACGGATGGTCACAGAGGAAAGGATCCATCGCCTACGGAATCATCACGTTCCTGTTCGGACTTCCGACGGTATTCTTCTTCTTCCAAGGCGTGTTCGACCAATACGATTATTGGGGAGGCACCATCTCCTTGTTTGTCTTCGCAATGTTCGAATCCATCCTCTTCTCATGGGTTTTAGGCGTGGAAAAAGGCTGGAAACTCATCCACTACGGAGCAGACATGGTAATGCCTAAGATATTCAAATATATCTTGAAATACGTCACTCCTACGATGTTCATCCTAATCTTCCTCGCGTCCCTTGTCAAACCTAAAGATGACAATTGGAGCCTATTGAGCTTCAAGGGATGGGAATTGGACAACAGCAGCATCATCGCGGAGCTTACCCATAAAAACATAGGCCCGAACAAGGCATGGTTCAGCAAACGCTTCTACTCCGAGAAAATCGGCTCCGTAGAACAAATACGTGACTTGGGCAACGGAACAACACGGGTTGTCATCGGAAACTACGATGGATTCAAGGCATACGAGTTCAGCAGCGACTACGAAATATGCGTAGAAGAGGGACAATTGGTCATCCTAGGCGACACCATATACAAAACGAAATTTTGGCGGGCCAATGATGTCTTCTACTTGGATATGTCACGCTTACTGCTGCTCACCCTGCTACTGCTCATCTGTGTAATGATTTTCTTCGCAGGAAGGAAAGAGTCACGTGAAAATAACGACAAACAATGCAATGACATGTGGTGAATCTTGTAAATTCACCACGCATTAAAATAGATTTAAATATGGAAATACCATCATTGATTTTTATGCTTTTGGTTGAAGGTTCGGTAACCTTCATGGCTATTTACTTGTTTGTCAAAATGTTGAAGAAATAGAGTATTTGAACTATTCACTTAATTATATGATTATGATAAAGAAATTTTTTAGCTTAGCCATGTCTGCATTACTATTAGCAGGATGCGCTGGTAATTCTGTAAAGAAAAATGATGCAAAAAAGACAGAAGAGGTAAAAAGCTACTCAGCACCTACCAAACAACAATTCGAGCAAAAGTATAAGATTGTGACCGATTCTGCCAACAACAAAGTTATCTTGGATGCCGACGTCACTTACATAAATGACGATATGTATGCTCTCTTCGAGTTGCTTCAAGCAGACAAGATGGGTTACATCAAATTGTTAGGACTCACAGCCGCAGGAGGTAACGCCTTGACCTCTTCCGTAACATACGACGTATTGTCCGCATTAGAATTTTTCGACCGTAAAGATATTCCGGTTGCTGTAGGTACGGATGTTCCTCTAAATGGGTTCAAAAACATCGACTCCCTAATGGCCGTAATTGGTAAGATGCCTTATGTAGGTGCCTACTCACAATTGCCAAAATATACAGACAACTATTTGAAAGCAAAGGGTGTCACTACCACCTCCAACTTGCCTGAGCCAACCATCAAGCCAATTGAAGAGACAGCTTGGGACTTCATGATCCGTCAGGTAAACGAGAACCCAGGTAAAGTAACGATCTTCGCCATCGGTGGATACACCAACGTGGCTAAAGCCATCCAGAAAGACCCAGAATTCGCTAAGAAGGCCGCAGGAATCGTTTATATGGGCGGTGTGTTCGACGTTCCAGGCGAAGCATTGCCACGCGTAGAAATCAACTGGTGGTACGACCCAGAAGCCGTAAACATCTGTTTGAACGCAGGATGGAAAAAGCAACTCGTGATTCCTCACGATGCCGCTACGACTTGCTTGAAAGGCAAAGACATGTATGACATGTACAAGGCAAAGAACACGACAAAAATCAGCCAAGCCATCGTAGATTCTTTGGCTCCTATCTACGAGAACGGCCAAGAGGAGTTCTTGAAATTCTGTTGGGACCCTATCACGGTTGCTGTTTATCTTTGCCCTGATTTGATCGAGAAAATCGAACCACGCGAAGTTGCTATCGAGCGCAACATGGGCTTGTCTTATGCAAGCTGCATGGCTTGGTTCGCCGGAACAGGTCCTAAGGGAACAGCTCCTTGCGACGTAGTCTTCAAAGTAAAACGTGACGAACTTTGGGACTTCGTTTCTGACCTATATAGCTTGCAGTAATTAATCTGCACCCAACCATAACGGTCCGTTCCCATTACGACAAGCGTAATGATAACGGACCGTTTTTTTGACTCTATCGTTTGCGGTGATTCTTCTACTGTTTGGAAATAGATGCCTTGGTTAGATTCATAGATAAAAAGTGATAAATTTGTATTCAACATGATTTTCTGTCTACATATCAAAATACAAATACAATACTAGTATTCCGATTACTAATAAAAAAATGATTTATTGTTTGCATAAAAAGAAAAAGTACCATACCTTTGTTTTCATATTATTAATAGTAAACAAAATACTATGACAAAAACGAGATTAGGAAACATATCAAAAATCCTATCAGGAATATACATGAAGGATAGCCCTATAGGAGATATACCCTATCTGCAAGTAAAGGATTTACTCATGGCATCGCCAGAAATCACTGCTAGCCGAATAGAGTATTCGGCCAAATTGGATAGCTATATGATCCAAAAGGGTGATTTACTCTTTGCTGGGAAAGGTACAACCTACTTGTGCGAAGTGTATGACCGGGATTTCCCTGCTGTACCCTCCACTACCCTGTATTCCATAAGATTGAATACAGACATGGTCAGTCCTGCATATCTACGATGGTACATGAATCATCCCAACGTGGTGGCTGTTATCAAGAGTTCCCAAGCAGGATCAGCAACTCCACTGATACATAAACCCACATTGGAGAACTTAATGATATTGATTCCCGATCAAAAGACGCAACAGATTATTGTTGAGATAGATGCTTTGCAAAAGCGTGAAAAGGAGATTTTAGAGAGCATTGCAGATAAGAAAATGCAAATTACGAACCAATTACTTTATAATGAATTAAATAAATAATAGATATGGAGATTAAAAAAATTAATCAAGATGATATCAATCGTACAGTTTGGAAAGCATGTGACACTTTTCGCGGCGTAATCGACCCGAGCCAATATAAGGATTATATTCTCACCATGCTTTTCCTGAAATACGTAAGCGACGTATACAACTCAAAACTAAATGATTATCTCTCCAAATACGATGGAGACAAGGAACGTGCGGAACGCGCCATGCGCCACGAGCGTTTTGTCGTGCCGGAAAAGAGTTCGTTTGATTTCCTATATAACAATAGGAACGCGACCAACATAGGCGAGCTCATCGATGAGGCTCTCGCGGATTTGGAGGATGCCAACCGGGAAAAGATGAGTAGCGAGGACGGCAGCAGCATCTTTCGTAACATCAGTTTCAACAGCGCCAATTTGGGCGAGCCAAAAGAGAAGAACGCCAGACTGAGGAATCTGCTACAGGATTTCGCCGATTTGGTTTTGGATGAGTCTCATTTAGAGGACAATGATATTATCGGTGATGCTTATATGTATCTTGTCTCTACCTTTGCTAGTGAAGCTGGCAAAAAAGCAGGAGACTTCTTCACCCCTGCCGAGGTCTCCACATTGCTTGCTAAACTCACCAAGAGCAATCCAGGGGCCCGCATCTGCGATGTGACTTGCGGATCTGGTTCTTTGCTGATTAAGGCGGGTAAGGAAGTTGGCAACAACAATTTTTCGCTCTATGGTCAAGAGGTTAATGGTAGCACATGGGCATTGGCCATGATGAACATGTTCCTGCACAGGTTCGACAATGCTGTCATTCGTTGGGGTGACACTTTGCGTAATCCAAAGTTGAAGAGTGGTGACAAGTTGATGAAGTTTGACACGGTAGTCGCCAATCCTCCTTTTTCATTAGACAAATGGGGAGCAGAGGAAGCCGCATCCGATGCCTACAACCGTTTTTGGAGAGGTATTCCGCCCAAGAGTAAAGGAGACTGGGCATTCATCAGCCATATGCTCGAAGTGGCAGATGACAACGGAGGCAAAGTGGGTGTAATCATTCCTCACGGTGTCCTATTCCGTGGAGGCAGCGAAGGAAAGATACGTCAATACATTTTGGAGAACGAACATATATTAGAGGCTGTTATCGGACTACCTGCCAACCTGTTCTATGGAACAGGTATTCCTGCCGCTATTGCCATCTTCAGAAAGGGTCGCAATTCGAAAAATGTGCTTTTTATAGATGCCAGTCGTGAGTATGAAAATGGTAAGAACAATAACAAACTGCGCCTTCAAGATATAGACCATATCGTCGAAACTTATCGCAAATTTGTTGATGGCAAGTTTACTCCGGGTGTGGTGGAAGACAAATACGCTTTCGTCGCAACTCCAGAAGATATCAAGGGAAACGACTATAATCTCAACATTCCGCGTTACGTTGACACCTACGAGGAAGAGGCGGAGATTGATATTCCAGCCGTTCAAAAAGAAATAGAGCAACTTGAGACAGAATTGGTCGAGGTGCAGAAAAAAATGAAGACGTATTTAAAGGAGTTAGGATATTAATCTATGAAAGACGAAAATCAGAACATAGAATACAAGCGCAGTTGGAACGATGAATACCTGAAATGGGTATGCGGATTTGCAAATGCACAAGGTGGTAGGATTTTTATAGGCGTTGATGATGATAAAACCGTGTATGGACTACATGATTCGCACCGCCAGATGGAAGATATTCCCAACAAAATTGTCACCTTCTTAGGCATTGTTGTGGATGTTAATCTTCATCAAAAAGGCGGGCTCGACTATATGGAAATTATTGTCAATCCGAGCAATGTCCCCATTTCATACAAAGGGGTTTTCTATTACCGTTCGGGGGCGACAAAACAAGAGTTGAAAGGTGCAGCGCTTCAACAGTTCATTTTGAAGAAAATGGGACGCTCGTGGGACGAAATCATTTGCGAAGGCGCAACGTTGGAACATATTGACCATGAAGCTGTCGCCTATTTCATACGCAAAGGCATCAAAGCAAGGCGTCTGCCCGACAATGCAGCCGACGATTCAACAGAAACTATTCTGCGCAATCTCGACCTTATGGACGATGATGGAGGCTTGCGTAACGCTGCCATTCTGTTGTTTGGCAAGCGCCCTTCGCAATTTTTCGCATGCGTAGAGTTCAAAATCGGACGTTTCAGAACCGATTCAGACCTTCGTAATCAAGACATGATAACGGGCAATATTATCCAGATGGCCGACAAAGTGATGGATGTGTTGGACAATAAATATCTGATTCGACCAATACATTACGAAGGTCTGCAACGCATTGAGCCGTTGGAAGTACCCGAAGACGCTCTTCGTGAAATAATCTTCAATGCCATAATCCACAAGGAATATCCAGGATATTCGACACAGATGCGAGTGTATGACGATAAGATTTGGCTTTGGAACTCAGGTGGTTTGCCCGAGGGCATCACTTTTGAGCAGTTTATGGGAGTACATAGTTCTTGCCCGCGCAACAGGCTGATTGCCAGAGTATTCTATTTAGCAGGATTCATTGAATCGTGGGGACGTGGTATAAACAAAATCAAGACTGAATTCATTGAAAATGACCTTGAAGCGCCTGTTTATAAAGAAGAGATGGGCGGGATGTCGGTGTATATCACTCGAAAGAAGGGGTTATATAGCGAAGATGATGGTGTAAATGATACTGTAAAAGTAGCTGATAATAAGAATCTTAAAAAATATGATGACGGTGTAAATGATACTGTAAATGATACTGTAAAATTGACAAAAAATGAAAAACGCATTTTGCAGGTTTTAAATAAAGACTACGCAGCAACATACGGTTCAATTATGGCTTTATTACAAATTGCACGACCAACAGTAGCAAGAGCCATTAACAAATTGCAAAAAAATCGTTTGCTTGTCCGCGAAGGTTCCGACAAATCAGGGTATTGGTATGTAACTGAAAAAGGAAAGGAGTTGATATGACAAACGAACACCAACATGTATCTTTGAAAAGTCCGACATAACAAAGATTTCATCGACAGTGTCGGAAAATTGTCAGAACAATAAAAAGGTGCGACAGTGTCGCACAAATAAAAACAAGAGAAAATGAAAGAAAAGCAACATATACCCGCAGGTTACAAATCCTCACCCCTCGGCATCATTCCCGAAGACTGGGAAGTGAAGAGATTGGGAGAAGTATGTACTTTTCTCGACAATCAGCGTATACCGATTAAGGATGCTGATAGAGGAAAAATGAAAGGAAAATATCCATATTATGGAGCTTCTGGTATAATTGATTATGTGAATGATTACATATTTGATGATGACCTAATCTTATTAGGCGAAGATGGAGCAAACATCATTACGAGAAGCACTCCACTTGCATTTCTTGTTAGTGGGAAAGTGTGGATAAATAACCATGCCCATGTTCTGAAAGCAAACAAAGGGTACAACAGATATTACATTTGTAATTATCTTGAATCACTTTCTTATGACAAGTACAATACGGGAACAGCACAACCCAAATTAAACCAAGAAGTTTGTGAGAAAATACCAGTTTTATTACCGTGCGAAAAAGAGCAAAACAATATCTCCGATCTGCTTTCCCTTTGGGACACCGCCATATCCAAGCAAACTGCCCTGATAGAAAAACTCACTATCCGCAAACGTGGCCTTATGCAGCAACTGCTCACTGGGAAGAAGAGGTTGAAAGGGTTTGAGGGGGAATGGAAATTGGTGAAGTTAGGAGAATGTGGCAAATTTTTGAGTAATAATACATTGTCAAGAGATCAACTTAATGAAGACGGTGGAAATGTTCAAAACATTCATTATGGAGATGTTTTAATTAAATATCCATACATACTAGAATGTAATAAAGAAACACTTCCTTTTATTAACGAATCTGCATACAAAGAATCCATGACCGATTTTGTAAAAAATGGTGATATTATTATTTCTGATACGGCAGAAGATGAAACAGTAGGGAAAGCTTGCGAAGTACAAAATATTGGTACTAACAAAATTCTTGCAGGTTTACACACAATGTTGTTTCGCCCTAATGATGGCCTATTTTCACCATGTTTTTTAGGGTATTATATTAATTCTGAGGTGTATCACAGCAACCTTATTCCACTTATCCAAGGAATAAAAGTTTGTTCGATAGGGAAACAGGCAATTCAAAACACATCTATTGTGATTCCAAGCATTGGCGAACAGAATGCGATAACTTCTGTTTTGGTTAATGCTGACAAAGAAATCGAAATACAAAAGCAAAAATTGATGAGCTTGCAGGAGCAGAAGAAAGGGCTAATGCAGGTGCTGTTAACGGGGAAGAAAAGAATAAAATAAATCAATTAATTAACAGTTATGAAAATTAGAAATATATACTTAAAGAATTTTAGAGGCTATTCTGAAATAAACATTCCTATAAATTCAGATTTCACAACAATAATAGGAAAAAACGATGTTGGTAAATCAACTATTTTTGAGGCCTTAGAGATTTTTTTCAACAATGAAACAGTAAAAATCGAATTAGACGATTTGAATGTAAAAACAACAGAAAAACAAATAATTATTGGCGTTTCTTTTGAGGTTGATTCTTCAAAAGAATATTTACTTGATAGTGAGAGAAAAACATCATTGCAAGAAGAATACTTGTTAAACAAAGATGGGCTATTAGAAATCAGAAAGATTTGGGATTGCACAAAAAGTTTAACTGCAAAATCTTTGTCTACATATATTTGGGCTAATTATTTGTCTGATTATGCAGAAACTCCATTAATAACATTGACCATTACGAAGCTGAAAGAAATAAGCAAACAGCTAGATTTAGACGATAGAATTGAAGACAGACGTGTTGTTTCAAATTTCAGAAAGGCTATCTATCAAAATACTGAGAATAAAGAAAGAAAAGAGATACTAATTCCGATTGATAAAGAAGATGCCAAAGCAATTTATAATAGCATAGCTTCCGAATTGCCATTTTTTGCTTTGTTCCAATCAGACAGAGCAAATAAAGATTCTGACAAGGAAGTTCAAGATCCATTAAAAGTTATAACTAAACGGGCAATTTCTGATTTAGAAAGTCAATTAAATGATGTTGTAAATCAGATAAAGGCGAAAGCAATGGAACTAGGTCGTCAAACTGTCGCTCAAATTGAAAAAATGGACCCGGAAATTGCCCAGTCACTTATTCCAAATGTCAAAACAAAAAATTGGGATTCGCTTTTCTCGTTTTCCTTTTCAGGTGATGAGAATATTCCTATGAATAAACGAGGAAGCGGGATAAGACGATTAATTTTGTTGAATTACTTTAAGGCTGAAGCTGAAAATAGAACAACAGATGGAAGAACTGTAATTTATGCAATAGAAGAACCCGAAACTTCACAACATCCTAATTATCAGATAATGCTTGTGAACGCATTACAAGAAATTGCAAGTGCAGAAAATCGACAGGTTTTTATCACGACACATAGTCCTGAAATAGCAAAAATGGTTAACCAACAAGACTTAATCTTCATAAAACGAGATGAAAATAAAAAACCATGTATAGTTCAAGACAGTGAAGTTAAAATGTCTCAAATAAAGGAGACATTAGGAATAGTTCCGTATCTTAGTAAACTAATAATGTGCGTAGAAGGAGAATTTGATATTAAGTTTTTAAAAAACATAGGTTCTATTCCTGAACTAAAAAGCATATTTGATTTAGATAAAATCAGTATTATTCCCATGATAGGAGGAAATTTACACAACTGGGTTGACAGAAATTATTTGAAAGATACAAATGTGATAGAATTCCATTTGTATGATAGTGATATAAATTCTGGCAAAAATGAGTACCAGTATAAACCTGATTGTGACATAATAAATGCAAGAGGTGATGATTCTATTGCATTATTAACAAACAAACGGGAAATGGAAAATTATATACCCATATCTGTATATAGGGAATATTTCAAAGATATTACATGGGATGATGATATAAATCAAAATGAATTTGATTTTCCTTCTTTTGTCAAAAATCACATACCTAAATTAACCGAAAATGCTGTGAAAAATATAATTAATGGAAGTGTTGCAAAAAAACTGACAAAAGAGCATTTGGAAGAAATAAATGCTTGGGAGGAAGTAAAAGGATGGTTTGAGAAACTAAAAGAATTATACGAAGTATAATATCTAATGGACACTGATAAATTAGTGAGGCAATAATGAGCAGAATATCATTCAAAGAAAACGACATAAGCCAGCAGCCTGCATTGGAGCTATTGCAGGAAATGGGCTATCAATATCTTTCGCCAGACGATGCCTTAGTGTTGCGTGGCGGGAAGACGTCAAATGTCCTATTGGAAGATGTGCTTAAGGGACAACTAAAAGAGTTGAATTCTATACGCAAGGGGGAATACAAAGAGGTGCGATTCTCTGAACAGAACATCGAGAATGGAGTAATCGCCATGCGCAATGTCCCCATGGAAAGCGGCTACATGAGTGGAAACGAGGCGGTATATAACCTGCTGACGTTAGGTAAAGCATTCGAGCAAAGCATCGATGGCGACAAGAAAAGCTACACCATGCGTTATGTGGATTGGGAGCATCCCGAAAAGAATGTTTACCACGTGACAGAGGAGTTCTCCGTAACCCGTACAGGTTCGTCCGACACATACCGTCCGGATATTGTGCTGTTCGTAAACGGCATTCCATTGGTGGTGATTGAGTGTAAACGACCCGACATCAATGGGGCTGAGGAGCAAGCCATCTCCCAACATCTACGCAATCAACAGGATGATGGAATACGCGGGCTTTATGTGTATAGCTCTTTGCTCTTGGCTATCGGCAACAATTTTGGTAGCTACGCAACAACTGGCTCCGCTCTGAAGTTTTGGTGCAAATGGCGCGAGATGTTCCTCTCCAAGGAGGAGGAACAGGCCTACCAAGAGCAATTGCAGAAGGTGGTGAACAACTCCTGCAAAGAGTCTCGAACCCCAACGCCACAGGATGAATACCTTTACAACCTTTGTCGACCAGAACGCTTATTGGAACTGATTTATCACTTTACGATCTACGACGCAGGAATCAAAAAACTTGCCCGCTATCAACAATATTTCACCGTGAAAGAGACTGTGGAGCGGGTTAAACATATTGAAGCAGGAAAACGTAATGGTGGCGTAGTGTGGCATACGCAGGGAAGTGGAAAATCACTTACCATGGTAATGTTGGCTCAAAAAATCACCACCGTAGTACAAAATCCACGCATGATTTTAGTCACCGACCGTACAGACCTAGACGCCCAGATTACGAAAACATTCCGTAAATGTGGCAAAGAGGTAGAAAATGCCACGACAGGAAAAAACTTGGTAGATTTATTGGAAAACAATACGGATGCAGTGGTTACTACGGTCATCAACAAATTTGCTACGGCAATCAAAAAAATCAAACAGCCACTAACCGACTCTAACATTTTTATCTTGATAGATGAGGCACATCGTAGCCAATATAAAGAGATGGCTATACAAATGAACCGCGTATTGCCTAACGCTTGTAAAATAGCCTTCACGGGTACTCCACTCATGAAAAAGGACAAAAATACAGCCCAAACATTTGGCGGTATCATCAAACCAGTTTATACTGTAAAACAAGCCGTTGAAGACCATGCTGTAGTGCCACTGCTCTACGAAGGGCGTATTGTCCCTCAATTTGTGACAGAAGGACCAATTGATAAGTTTTTCAACTATGCTTGTGAAGACTTAACTGATGACCAATCCGCTGACTTGAAAAAGAAATTTTCCCGTACGGATATCATCAATCAAACTGAACAACGGATATTCTCAATAGCAACAGACATATCCTACCATTACAGCAAAAATTGGAAAGATACAGGGTTCAAAGCCATGCTGGTGACACCTAAAAAGAAAGTAGCCATTCTCTATAAGAAATTCTTGGATGAAATCGGCAAAGTTTCTTCAGAAGTATTGATTACAGCACCTGATAACCGAGAAGGAGAAGAAAACGCCTACGGTAATACCTCAGAAGAGGTGAAATCTTTCTGGGCAAAGATGATGGATGAACATGGCACGCCACTTAAATACCAAGAAAACCTAATTTCCAGATACAAAGGACAAGAAGAACCCGAAATAATGATCGTAGTAGATAAGTTATTAACTGGATTTGACGAACCTAAAATTACGGTAATGTATCTTGATCGTCATCTAACAGGACATACCCTACTACAAGCGGTTGCCCGAGTTAATCGTAATTATGATGGAAAAGATTATGGATATATCATTGACTACTATGGAGTATTAGCTGAATTAGATAGCGCACTAAGTATATATTCAGAATATGATGAGGAAGACAAAGATGTCTTTCGTGAAACACTTGTCCCTGTAAGCGATAAAATAGCTGAATTACCTCAAAAAAATGCAGATCTATGGGAACTATTCAAGACCATACCTAACAAACGTGATTTAGAAGCCTATGCACAATCTTTACGATTAGAGGATCGTCGACATGAGTTTTACGATCGACTGACGGCATTTTCATCAGTGCTTCAACTGGCACTCTCCACATTGGAATTCCACGAAAATACAGATGAAAAAACAATCCGACGGTATAAGGATGACCTAATTATGTTTTCTAAATTACGAACATCTGTCCAACTCCGCTATTCAGATACAATTGACTATAAAAAATACGAAGCAAGAATAGAAAAACTTATTAATCGTCATGTGGAAAGTGACGAGGCGAAAGTTATCACACAATTGGTTAATATTTTCGATACGGAGAAGTTCCAAAAGGAGGTTGACAAAATTGTTGGAACAGAAGCAAAAGCAGATACCATCGCATCCCGCACATCCAAGTACATCAACGAAAACATGGATTCAGATCCTGCCTTCTACAAAAAATTCTCTCAGTTGATCAAAGAAACCATCGAGGCCTATGAACAAGGACGACTGAATGACAACGAATACTTGGAAAAAATGAAACAATACAAGGAGGATGTGCTCAACCATACTGACAGTGAACTTCCTCCCGAATTGGAGCACAATAATGCAGCTAAAGCCTATTATGGCATCGCCTTAGAGAACTACAAACGGTTATTTCCAGAGCAACCAGTCAAAGAAATGGCACTTGCCACAACAAAGTCGTTTGACAACATAATCCGTAAAACGATTATTGTCGATGACGCAGTTTTGGTGGATTGGCAGTCAAAAAGTGATACGATAGGAAAGATGAAAATAGAAATGGAAGATGAATTGATAGACAATATCAAACGGAAATATGATGTTGATTTTTCTTTTGATGATATGGACGTGATTATTGATGGTTGTGTAGATGTGGCAAAATTATGGATAAAATAACAAGAGACAATATACTCTATGGGGCAAGCGTCATAGAGTATGAGATCGAATATGCGCAAAGAAAAACACTGAACATTAGTGTAAATCCAGACGGAACTGTCTATTTGAAGGCTCCGGCAGATGCCACATTACAACAGATACGACAAATGATTCACAAAAGAGCCAATTGGATTTTACGCCAAAAAAGGTTCTTTGAATCTTTTGGAGTGCCTACGACTGAACGTCAGTATGTAAGCGGAGAATCTCACTTATATCTTGGACGACAATATATGCTTAGAGTGAAAAAAAGTGATGTGAACGAGGTTCATTATCAGAATAATATCATTGAAATCGAATGTCACCACAAGAAAGATGTAGGTTCCTTATTACAAACATGGTATCGGAGACGTGCGGATATCAAGTTTATGGAATATGCGAAACCCATCATAAAACAATTCTCCGCTTATGGAGTTAAGCCAAAATCCATTAGCATCAAAACAATGAACAAACGATGGGGGTATTGTACTGCAGATGGGCATATCACACTCAATCCAAGACTAATTTGTGCACCACGGTGTTGTATAGAATACGTTATCACACATGAAATGTGTCATTTGATCTGCCGCAACCACAATAAGGACTTTTATGCATTGTTATCCAAAGAAATGCCACATTGGGAGAAATGGAAGAACAAATTGGAAAGGATTATGATGTAGTACCTATCAGTTATGATATAATCGTTAAATTAATTTTAGTTAAACAATCATAAGAGAAGGCAAAAGATGCACCCATCTTCCTCCCTACGCCTTGACAATGATAATCCGTCGCATTATATTCGCAATATCCAACAATAACAATAAAACCGCCAGGCCTATGCGTTTAATAGCCATCTCATATATCACGTTATTCCTATCGCTCAGCATCTGCGCATGCTCGCAAACGACAGGAGAGCAACAGGCTATCCCGCAACAAAAGGAGGCTGCCATAGTTCCACAGCCAGCCGCTACCATAGAAGTCCCTGTCGGAGCCCAGGCGCTCATGGACAACTACCCTGACTTCGTCAAAGGATATGAAAACAACCATCTCCTCTTGGCGGATGGTTCCACCATACTCTACGATGACCTGAAGGAGAAGAGCTTCATCGAACGCATGGACAAACCGGACGTAGAGGATATGTTATCCCAACCCTACGACACCAGCGTATGGAGCCCCACACGCAATTACGACCCAGGCAGAGTCCGCAACGAGGAACTGCTGAAATATATGTACGGTAAGAACGAGGCGGAGGCGAGGAAAGGCCTCGTTCGCGTCAAATGGTTCAAGCAACAGATTCTGTTTAGCGGTGCGAACGGTGCGGCCGACAGTCTAGTGGCTGTGGCAAAGGAGCTTGCCGAACTACCCGCCTCCTTCCAAAAGTACTTCGACAACTCCTCCACCTTCTACTGGCGCACCGTTCGGGGAAGCAACCGACTAAGCGCACATAGTTTCGGCATCGCCATCGACATCTGCACGAAATTTTCCGATTACTGGCGGTGGAAAAACCCAGGCAAAGGAGAAGAAGATAGTCTGAAATATACAAACCGTATTCCGAAAGAGATCATCCAAATATTCGAGAAGCACGGATTCATCTCAGGCGCGAGGTGGTACCACTTCGACACGATGCACTTCGAATTCAGGCCTGACCTGCTACAGGCAAGCCGTCACCAAACAAACAACTAAATTTCAAGCCTCATGGAAACACTAAAGAAAATCAACACACTAATATGTCCAGGGATGTTGTTCCTCCTCGTGGGGATGCCCCATATCTCCTGCGCAGGAACGCCAGCCGAGACGAGCAAGGGAGAAGAGGTGACCATTCAGACGGTTAACCCAAGCGATTCAAAGAGTGATTATACAAGCGGCAAATACTACCGCATAGACCCGCAAGGAAACACCCTTAAAAGCCGATTCATTTGCCTCGACAAGGATTGGGAACGCCCGTATACTGACGAATACTCCCAATGGTTGCTCGATCTGGAACTACACCCGCAAGGACACGAGACACGTTACTTCAACGGCGACGTCAAGTACAATTCCAGTCAAATCAGCGTGGGGGTCCTGAAGACAGACCTAGTGGGGACCTTCTCCAAGGACGGAAAGGAGGTTCCTTCGGACCTGCAGCAATGCGCCGACGCCTGCATACGCCTATGGGCGGAGTACCTCTGGAAGAACAAGCAATACGAGAAGATTCACTTTAAGGGAGGCAACGGGTTCGTCTACGAATACACCAAATGGGCAGCCGGCTACAGGGTACACTTCGACAAGAATTGGCACGCCACATGGAGCAAGGACGCGCAACCCGACCATAGCTACGCCACCTTCCGAAAATACCTCTCCTTGGTATTCACCTACTGCGGGACGCTTACCCTTTCGAAAGAGTTGAAGAAAGTGGAGGCCGCCGACCTCCGCCCGGGCGACATCCTCATCTACGGAGGAAGTCCTGGCCACGCCGTGACCGTCATGGACGTGCTACGCAACAAGAAGACGGGGCAACTGAGGGTTATGTTCAGCCAAAGCTATATGCCCGCCCAAGAGATAGAAATACTCGCCAACCCAGACGACAATAACGCTCCATGGTTCGACATAGACATTGAGAAACATCCTTGGGTCAACACCCCTCAATGGTATTTCGACTTCAACAACAAAAGCAATTTCAGAAGGTGGAGCGGTAGATAAGTCCACACAAAATGGGCGTGTCAAAAACTGGTTTTGACACGCCCTTTATCTTTAATATCCGCAAGGGATAGTCCCCCTAACGTTTCTATTCCTTAACGATTAAACTCATTAATATCCAGATCATGATAAGATTTTTCCAAATCCAACAGATAGAAATCATGCTGTATTTGGTGGTCGCCGTCAGGAATGACCATGTAGTCGCCATATTTATGAGCTAAATAGTCATGCGGCTTGCTTATTCCGTTCACCTCAACACCTTCAAACAGGATTGGCTTCGGATCTCCAAAGACCTCTTTCGGAAAAATGCCCCGCTTCCCATCGTCATAATCTACCACATGTTTCGAATCGTTGAAAGAATATTTCGTCATTAATTTTTTAATTTTCAAATGTACATACTCTTTCGATACAAAACGACGGCATAACCTTGGAATCCAAGAATTTATACCTTTTCCGTGCTTGAATGGGTCCCTATATACAAAGTATTTCAGTTTCTTATAAAAGGAAAATTTTATGAAATGCAGCGTCCTGCCCAACCCCTCTTCAGGAACTCCGTCCAAAGGGAAAACATCAACGAAAACACCACCGAAATTCTTTATATGCTTGCGCTCCCACAAGGTCGTGTTGGCATCTTGAATCTTGGAAAACATAAATGGAAAACGCTCATCGTCCTCACCATTGATAAACTCAAAATTCTTTGGTAACCAATCGTTTGCGTTCTTCTTCAAGGCCTCATAGTCCGAACGGGGCATGGCGATGTCAAGATCGTCGTCCCAAGGTATAAAACCCTTATGGCGCACAGCCCCTAAAAGGGTACCGGCGATTATGTAGTAACGAAGCCCACGCTCCTTACAAACTGAATCAATAGTTTGTAATATCTCCAAAATCCTCAACTGAAGAGGCCTTATCTCATAACTTGCCATAATTATCTTCCTTGCATTTGCCCTTCATTTCGTCTTCATAAATTTTGGCCATTACCATATACTTGTAGAAGGCGACACGCTGAGCTTGTATCACACCCAACTTTCCCGAAAATATAGCTCCCTTCAAAATATAGAACTTGAAAAAATGGAAAACTGGATAGCAGAGCAACTTAAAATAGCCCACATGGGTCCCCTTGCGCTTCTCTACTTCGTTGTCTGAATAGAGGTTTAGCCTCCTGAAAGTTCCTGACAAGTCGTGAGGTAAGTGGATAAGTGCCAAATCATGCCTTTTTTTCGAGATTTTAGCCACTTTTCCCTCCACTGTGGGGAATGTATGCACAAAGTGCGGCCAAACGGTTCCAGAACGCTTAAAAAAGCGCAGTTGATGATCTGGATAAAGGAACTTCATCCATTGGCCGAACATATAATTCTTACGGGGAATATATAAACCTGACGGACAATCCGCCTTTTGAATCTGTTCATAGAGATAGTCACGCAGTGCGGAAGTGACCAATTCATCGGCATCCACCACCAAGACCCACTCGTTCGAAGCAGACTGGATGGCATACGTACGGGCCGGTTCGGCACTCTTATGGTCACCCTTTTCGAAGGTGAGAAGCTTGCAGCCATATTTTTGCGCAATCTCCACCGTCCTATCTGTGCTCTCCATGTCACAAACTACGATTTCATCGAAACCGCTTACAGACTGCAACACTCTTTCCAAATATTTTTCTGCGTTGTAGGTGTTTATGACAACAGAAATACCCATACTAATTCTACTTCTTTAATTCTATTGCAAAAGTATGCTTTTACTTTTTATTAAACGTCTGTTTCCGACTAATATTATGCTCAATCACTATTAGTAGTTACCCGAGATGAGTTCCTTAACCCATCTTTTCCTCATGAGAGTAACTGGCAAAATAGTTGAGCCTGATTCATTCCGTGGTGGGTTCCATAAACCGTTTAGATATGAATTTATAGAACACGGCTATAATCATTCATTTTTGGTGTTGGAGATCGTCAACTCGTAATCCTTGCAAAAACTCCTGATCGACTTCATCAAGTCTGCCTTGACGAATTGGTTTTCAGTGGTTACGCTCAACAACAACTCCGACAATTTGTTGACATCGTCTGTCGTCCGCTTCTCCGTCTTACGCAATACGTCAAATGCTTGCTCGTATTCATTATTGAAAATAGTCTTGTAGAAATCGACAAACTCTATGCAACTTTGGCGAAGCTCGTCATTGCCTTCAAACGCTTCCATCTTCTGAAGCTTAGCCAACGACTTATCAGCCTCCAACTTGGCCTCCTTCAACGCTGCCTCCGCTCCTGGAATATCTCGCTTGGAAAGGCATTCGACAATAATCTTGTTTTGAGCCTCCATCTTGGCTGCCTCGTCAGACAAGGTCTCTACATATTCTGCAGGTGTCGTTGCACAAGAACTCATCAGCATGGCGATGAAAATTCCAACGGTATAAATAAACTGTTTCATGATACTTCAATTTAAATGAATACTAAAATGGAATCTTCAAAATTCCGAATCAAGTCCCTACCCGTTCTTAACTCTCCTATTTCATCAAAAGTCTCCGAAATCATCGAAAATCCATCCGATTCCTTATCACAAGCTAGCAGGTCCTTGAAAAAAGGTCTTTTTCACCTACTATCTATGCAAAAATAGTAAAATTAACTTACCCAGCCTTATGCCAAAGAAAACTTTTGAGCCACTTTTTCGTTGCTTTGCCTCTTGACGTGTTTTTAGGTTATTTTACACTGTGAAAAGGGTAGAACTTTCGTATTAATATAGACTTTCTATTTTTTAAGATGCTTGAGACATAAAATAGACGATTTTTTCGTAATTTTAAGACAATAATTGGAGCCAAAGGGAAGCCAAAGAGTAGCAAAAAAAGTGTATAGAGATAATCACATGCTTCTTTTCTTACAGTTATGGAGAAGTTGGATAATTATCGACAAAAATGTGGAAAAAACCGATGAAAAGGGTGTTAATAACTTGTGATAACTACATGAAAAAAGATGAAAACTTTATTTTCAAAATTCAAAAACTTGGATATAGCAGCACCGACTTCATTTTTCCAAATTATTTAGAAAATCTTTTAGAAAAGAAATCAACTGATTTTATACACATCCAGAACTCTCTAAAAAGGAATTATTAATTATCTTTGTTCTATTGTTAATATTGTTGATAAGTATCAATTTGCTCTTATTCTTAAATAGTTAGATGAAATGGCATTTTTGATAACTAAAGTCAGATTTTTAATAACGGATTATGCAAGGAAAATCCGAAAAAAATATTAACCATATTAACACCTTATCATAATCATAATATTTAATCTTTATCTAAAAAGAATATTAATATGATAGAGAAAAGGGTGTTCAAAAAAGAATTGATAGGTTATGGTGGATTACGTTAAAGAAATCGAAAAGTTAAAGAGAGAGAAGAATGCCGTAATCATGGGGCATTACTACCAGAAAGGAGACATTCAAGACATTTCGGATTACATCGGTGATAGTCTTGCTCTCGCACAATATGCCGCCAAGACGGATGCTGACATCATCGTGCTTTGTGGTGTTCATTTCATGGGTGAGACGGCAAAGGTTCTTTGTCCGGATAAAAAGGTTCTCGTGCCTGACATGAATGCGGGTTGTTCGCTTGCCGACAGCTGCGATGCGAATGAATTCAAGAAGTTCATCGATGAGCATCCTGGACACAAGGTCATCTCCTATGTGAATACGACGGCCGCTGTGAAGGCGTTGACAGATGTGGTGGTGACTTCGTCTAACGCAAAGCAGATCGTAGAGAGTTTTCCGAAAGACGAGAAGATCATATTTGGACCTGACCGTAATTTAGGAAATTACATCAATAGTATTACAGGTCGAAACATGGTGCTTTGGAATGGTGCTTGTCATGTCCATGAGCAGTTCTCTGTCGAAAAGATCGTCCAATTGAAGAAGGTCTATCCGGAGGCTTTGGTCTTGGCGCATCCTGAATGTAAGAAGACGGTTTTGACCTTGGCCGACCATATCGGTTCTACGGCGGCGTTGTTGAAATTCGCGGTCAATTCGGGCAAAAAGGAGTTTATCGTGGCTACTGAGAGCGGTATTCTCCATGAGATGCAGAAGCAGGCTCCCGATAAGATTTTCATCCCAGCTCCAGCCAACGACAGTACGTGTGCTTGCAACGATTGCAACTACATGAAGTTGAATACGGTGGAGAAGGTCTACAATGCTTTGCTCAACGAGCAGCCTGAAATTTTGGTGGATAAGGAGTTGGCAGAAAAGGCTGTTAAGTCTATCCGTCGTATGCTTGAGATCAGTGCCCAATTGGGTCTTTAATTCTAAATGTATAGTTTCTGCAATTGGGCTTTTCGAAGTCCGGTTGCAGAATTTTTTTCTATAGGGTATAAGTATGACTTTAGAGGAATTACAGCAATCTGTTGATCAATGGATTAAAACGTATGGAGTCCGCTATTTCAGCGAGTTGACGAATACGGCTGTCTTGATGGAAGAGGTGGGCGAGCTGGCGCGTGTCATGGCGCGGAAGTATGGCGACCAATCTTCGAAGGAGAGTGACTTGCAATATCATTTGGAGGACGAGATGGCCGATGTGCTATGGGTTTTAGTCTGTTTGGCCAACCAGACGGGCGTTGATTTGACGGCTGCCTTTAAGAAGAACTTGGAGAAGAAGACGAAGAGGGATGCTACTCGTCATTTGGAGAATGAAAAGTTGCGCTAGTCTCGTCTCTTGTTTTATTAGTTAATAATCAAAAAAATAGATAAAGTGGAAAGATTTGAATCAGTTTTTAACGAGTATGATTTTTCGATGACTGATCGCTCGGTGGCTGCCGATGTAGAGAAGTTGTTAAGTGAACATGTTGCTGAGAACACGGAGAAGGCAGTTTTCAGCCAGTTGCTCAGTTTTGTGGATCTGACTTCCCTCAATACGGACGATACAGTGGAAAAAATCGGTGAAATGGTGGAAAAGGTGAATCAGTTTGACAATCAATTTGACATTCTTCCTCATCCAGCGGGCATTTGTGTCTATCCAGCTTTTGTTCCGACGGTCAAGGATACGTTGCAGGAGGATGTGGATATAGTTTCTGTTGCTGGCGATTTTCCTCATTCGCAGACTTTCATTGAGGTGAAGATTGCAGAGATAGCTATGGCAGTGATGGAGGGAGCAACGGAAATTGACGTGGTCTTCCCTGTAGGAAAGTTCCTTTCTGGTAATTATGACGAGATCCATAGCGAGCTTTCTGAGATGAAGCAGTCTTGTCGTGAGGCGAAGATGAAGGTCATTCTCGAAACAGGCCTTTTAAAGAACGCAGAATCGATTAAAAAGGCTGCCCTTATATCCATGTGCGCTGGAGCCGATTTCGTTAAAACATCGACGGGAAAAGGCTATCAGGGGGCAACTCCAGAGGCATTCTATGTCATGTGTCAAACGGTAAAGGAGTTTAATGCGAAAAACGGCACGAAAGTAGGCGTAAAAGTGGCTGGTGGTGTCTCAACGACAGAGGATGCAGTGAAGTATTACACGATTGTCAAACAAGTTTTGGGTAAAGCATGGCTTACGCCTGATCTTTTCCGCATAGGTGCGAGCAGACTTGTTAATAACTTACTAACATCAATTGTAGGAAAGGAGATAAGCTACTTTTGATTAGGTCTCTCCATAAGTTTATGAACAAATAATATAACAAAATAATAAAAGAAAGGTTGTCGGCTAGGCGCTGACAACCTTTTTTGCTGTTATTCTATTTATTTCTCTCTATCGTGTGTTGTAGTGTTAATAACAGGTGTTTTTTGAGAATGTTGTCTTCAAAAATTTCCAATGTTTTGGCAGCTTCCTGTTGAAAATCATCCATCCGCTTTTTGGCGTATTCGATGCCGCCTTTTTCAATGGCGAAATTAATCAGTTTTTCTACGTTTTCTTTCGTAAATTCTTTTTTGCGGAGGATGTCTGTATATTCCTCTTTTTCAGACTCTTTAGCTGTATTCAGCGCATAGAGTAGGGGAAGTGTGATTTTACCTTCCCGGATATCGTTTCCGACAGGTTTTCCAATCTCCTTCTCTGTTGATATGTAGTCGAAAATGTCGTCTTTGATTTGGAAGCACATACCGTAAATCTTTCCAAATTCGTTCAATTTTTCGATTTGTTCTTTGTTTGCATCAACGGAGATGGCACCGCAGCTGGTGCAGATAGAGAAGAGGGCTGCCGTCTTTTTTTGAATGACTTCCAAGTATTTATCCTCTTTAGTCATTATATTTTTAGCATTAGAAATCTGGAGGAGCTCACCATCCGAGAGTTCTTTACCCAAGTAGGTTATCTTGTCGAGAATATCTATTTTTCTTGTTTTGACTGCAATGTGGAGAGATTGGGAAAGGAGATAGTCGCCGACTAGGACAGCTATTTTGTTCTTCCACAAAGCGTTGACTGATTCTTTTCCTCTACGTTCATACGTGTCGTCCACAATGTCATCATGAATCAAGCTTGCTGTGTGTAGCAGTTCCAAGGCTATGGCCGTATTGATGGTTGACTCTGTAGTCTTTCCACAAATCTTAGCGCTTAGAAAAGTTAGTAATGGCCTGATTTGCTTTCCTTTATTTCCGTATATGTAGTTATTGACGATAGACAGAATTTCATTTTTTGATTCAAATGCTTTTTTGAAGCTTTGATCAAATTGCATGAATTCCTCTCTAACGGGTTCCTTTATCTGTTCAATTGAAATCATCAGTCTTTATCGTCTTTTCTGCAAAATTAAGAATAATCTATTAAATAGTTGCTAAGTCGTCAATTATTAAGTTTTTTTTATCCCTCTATTTTCTCTTTTTTCTTATGTCAGGCTGTGGCTTTTTATAGGTTGTTACCTTTTCATTTTGAACTCGTTTTTTATCAAATATGACTCGTGTACGGTAACTTCATTTTTTTTATCTTTGTCTTAAATAATGTTCTTTTATGGAGAAAAAACTCTTTTTGATCGATGCTTATGCGTTGATTTATCGATCATATTATGCTTTTATAAAAAATCCGAGAATCAATTCCAAGGGTATGAACACATCGGCTATCCTTGGTTTTGTCAATACGTTGGAGGATGTGTTGAAATCACAGTCCCCAACACATATTGCTGTTTGTTTTGATCCTTCCGGACCTACTTTTCGGCATGAGGCCTATGAAGCGTACAAGGCACAGCGAGAAGCTACTCCAGAAGATATAAAGGCTTCTATACCAATTATTAAGGAGGTTGTCAAGGCTTACAATATTCCAATTCTTGAGGTGGCTGGATTTGAGGCGGATGATGTCGTGGGAACTTTGGCCAAAATGGCTGAAAAGCATGATTTCAAGGTGTATATGTTGACTCCCGACAAGGATTATGCCCAGTTGGTTACTGAAAACATTTTCATCTATCGTCCGAAGCATGGAGGCGGTTATGAAACGCTCGATGTGGAAGGAGTCAAGGCTAAATGGAATTTGGATTCTCCTGAACAAGTCATCGATCTTTTGGGTTTGATGGGTGATACTTCCGATAATATTCCTGGTTGTCCTGGGGTGGGAGAGAAGACGGCCGCCAAGTTGTTGGCTGATTTTGGTTCAATTGACAATCTTCTTCAATCGACAGATCAATTGAAGGGTGCTTTGAAAAAGAAGGTGGAAGAAAATGTTGAAAAAATCAACTTTTCTAAATTTTTGGCAACTATTCGTCAGGATGTTCCCATTGAGTTTGACGAAGAGGAGTTGCTCCTTAAATCTCCTAACAAAGAGGAACTGAAAAAGTTGTATTCTGAATTAGAATTTAAGGCTTTGCTTTCAAAATTGGAGCCTGCTCAAAAAATTGAGAAAAAAGCCTCTCTTCAACCCTCTTTGTTTGAAGAATTCGTGGACAATGAGTCAGGCGAAATTAAATATTCAAATCTCAGCGACTTAAATTCGACTCCTCACACCTATCAATTGATTGATAATGAAGAGAAAATAGCCCATTTTTTGGTCGAAATTTCTAGTCAGGAATTTTTCTGTTTTGACACGGAAACGACGGGTACTGATGTATTTTCGGCAGATTTGGTCGGAATTTCCTTTGCATGGAAGGAAGGGGAGGCATATTTCGTTTCCATTCCAGCAAATAGGGAAGAAGCTCAAAAAGTAGTGGATAGTTTCAAACCTATTTTTGAAAATAATTCGATTGCAAAGATTGGACAAAATATCAAGTTTGATTTATTGATGTTGAAACAGTATGGCGTTGAGTTGAAAGGTAAGTTGTTTGATACAATGATTGCCCATTATTTGATTCAGCCCGAACTGCGTCATGGCATGGACTATCTTGCTGAGATTTATTTGAAGTATAAGACGATTACTTATGAAGACCTTTGTGGTCCGAAGGGTAAGGGGCAAACACCAATTCGTAATGTTGATATCAATAAACTTTGCGATTATGCTTCAGAAGATGCTGATGTGACATTGAAGTTGAAAAACATTCTTGAAAAAGAGATAGAGAAAAATCATCTTGAAAAATTGTTTTATGAGATAGAGATGCCATTGATGGAGGTCTTGGCGCAAATGGAGTATAACGGTGTCCGTATTGATGTTGATTCTCTTAAGCAGTCGTCCATTTCAATGACTAATCAACTTTTGGATATTGAGCAGGAGATATACAAGTTGGCTGGTTATGAGTTTAATGTTGGTTCTCCTAAGCAGGTGGGCGAATTGATTTTTGATCGTTTGAAGATTGTTGATAAGGGAAGAAAAACGAAGACGGGGCAATATTCAACTTCTGAGGAGGTGCTTGAATCGTTACGAGGAAAGCATGAAGTAATCGATAAAATTTTAGAGTATCGTGGATTAAAGAAATTACTTTCGACTTATATCGACACCTTGCCAACTCTTATTAATTCACGAACTGGTAAGATTCATACTTCCTATAATCAAACGGTCACATCGACGGGTCGCTTAAGTTCAAGTAATCCCAATTTGCAGAATATTCCTATTCGTGACGAAGAGGGTAGGGAGATTCGTAAATCATTTATCGCCGATGAGGGTTGTGTCTTTTTCTCGGCCGATTATTCTCAGATTGAATTGCGTATCATGGCTCATCTAAGTCAGGACAAAAATATGTTGGAAGCATTTAATTCTGGCGAAGATATTCATGCGGCTACAGCTGCGAAAATTTATAAAGTACCGATTGAGGAGGTTACGAAGGATATGCGAAGGAAGGCGAAGACAGCTAATTTTGGTATCATATATGGAATCTCAGTTTTTGGTTTGGCAGAGCGATTGAACATTCCTCGTGCAGAAGCAAAAGAGTTGATTGATGGTTATTTTGAGACTTATCCTCAAATCAAATCTTATATGGATAGTTCCATCGAACTTGCTCGTCAGTCTGGTTATGTTGAGACGCTTTTTGGTAGAAAGAGATATTTGCCAGATATAAATTCTCGTAATAGTGTGGTTCGTGGTTATGCCGAACGAAATGCTATCAATGCTCCTATACAAGGAACAGCGGCTGACATCATAAAAATTGCTATGGTGAATATCCATCGGAAGTTTATAGAAAATGGCCTTCGTTCACAGATGACTTTGCAGGTTCATGACGAATTGAACTTTAATGTTTACCAAGATGAATTGTATATGGTAAAACACATTGTAGTTTCAGAAATGCAGTCGGCCATCAAATTAAGTGTTCCTTTAATTGCTGAATGTGGAGTGGGTGAGAATTGGTTAGTGGCACATTAATCATATTGAGGATACGAAACAGTTCAAAGCCCTGCACTTTAGTGTGGGGCTTTTTTAATTTTATTATATAGCTTTTCCTTTAAATAAAAATTGACGACATCCCTGCCGTCAATTTTTATTTTTCGATGTTCCACGTGGAACATACATTTCTTTAGAAATATGCGATTCTCGTGAAACGAAATTTTGAATCGATTTCCGTTGTTCCAATTTAGGAACGATGCTAGTTTTGTCTCGAAGAGATTATAGCCTGATTGGAATACTAAATGGAAATTCAAATGCATCTTACAAATTATACTCTTTTTCTATGCTATCCAAAATTGAAAACAATTCCTCTTTGGTGTTTGCTCTAAGCATGGCAATTCTAGTTTGTTTGAAATTGTCGATTCCTTTGAATAGGGGAGAGGCTGCCAAATGTCTTCTGGAATGCGTAATGCCTCTTTGCTCGTCCAACCATTCTATGTTTTTCTCTACGCAATTTTTGATGATGGACAAATAGTAGGAAAACGGCTTTTTCTCTAAGAGTTCGCCTGTTTTTAGATAATACTTTATCTCTTCAAATATCCAAGGTCTACCGATGCTTCCTCGTCCAATCATGACAGCATCGACTCCATATTTATCGAAGCACTCTTTTGCTCGTTCAGGGGTGGTGACGTCTCCGTTTCCGATAATAGGAATATGTATTCTAGGGTTGTTTTTTACTTCGCCTATCAGTGTCCAGTCAGCTTCGCCCGTGTACATTTGTGACCGAGTTCTTCCATGAATAGCCAGTGCTTGTGCGCCGCAATCCTGGATTTGTTCAGCCAGGGTAGTGATGATTTTGTTGTTTTCATCCCAGCCAAGCCTGGTCTTGACAGTGACCGGAATATTCACTGCCTTTACCACTGCCTTTACTATTTCTAGTAGTTTTGGTATATCCTTAAGTAATCCTGCACCTCCACCTTTTCCTGCCACTTTTTTGACGGGGCAACCGAAGTTCAAGTCTATAATGTCAGGTTTTGCTTCAGCGGCTTTTTGTGCTGCTTCGGCAATGGGTTCTGGTTCTCTTCCGTAGAGTTGAATTACAACAGGTCGTTCTTTCTCATTGATGTTGAGTTTCCTCTCGGTGCTTTCTACGTTTCTTATCAATGCATCGGCCGACACAAATTCAGTATAGACCATATCGGCGCCAAATTTTTTGCAGGCAGCTCTGAAAGAGGGGTCTGTCACATCCTCCATAGGAGCGAGAAATAGTGGGTACTTGTCGAATTCTATGTTACCTATTTTCATACTACTATTTTTTATAGTGTTCCACGTGGAACATTCGGTGAAAAGTAAACTGCATTCGAAGAATGCAGTCGATTTTTGAAATAATAGCTATGTTCCACGTGGAACATTTTATTGATTGTTGGGAACCTCAGATGCGTCTACCATTTTGTAAAGTTTGTCTGAAGGACGAATTTTACAAGGAACTGGTATTGAAAAGGCTGTTCCGCGTTCGCAAGTGTCAGCTGGTTTGCAATCTACTTGGAGTTCCTCCACTTTCAGTTCAATGACTCCGGTGGTTGGACCCATAATGATGATTTCATCGCCTTTCTTGATTCCGAATTTTGTTTCAACCAAGAATTCGGCAACTCCTAATTTTGAATAGTATTTTATACCCTTTCCAACGTATACTTTTCTTTTGGTAGCTTCCGAACCATAAGTCGAACTCCATTCACCCAAACGTTGACCTAAGTAATAGCCATTCCAAAATCCACGGTTGAAGACTCTCTTCAATCGTTCATCCCATTCAGTTATCTTTTCCTCGCTGAATGTTCCGTCAAGATAAGAATTAATGGCTTCATTATAACAGCCTACGACTGTTTTTACATATTCAGGTCCTCTTGCGCGACCTTCTATTTTCATCACTCTTACACCTGAATCAATCAATTTGTTGATGAAATGGATAGTTTTAAGGTCTTTCGGCGACATGAGGTATTGGTTTTCCACCTTGATTTCAATATCTCGTTCGTCATCATATAGACGGTATCCATGTCGACATACTTGATAGCAGGCTCCTCTGTTGGCAGAGGCGTTCAGTTCATGAAGGCTCAAGTAGCATTTTCCGGAGACAGCCATACAGAGGGCTCCATGGCAGAACATTTCGATTCTGATGAGTTCACCTTTGGGTCCTTTGATTTGTTCTTCATTGATGGCTTTCCATATATTGGCCACTTGTTCCATGTTTAGTTCTCGTGCTAAAACTACTACGTCGGCAAATTGCGAGTAGAATTTCAGTGCCTCTACATTAGCTATGTTGAGTTGAGTAGAGAGGTGTACTTCTACTCCTTGTTGGTAAGCATAAAGCATAACGGCAACATCAGCTGCAATGATGGCGGAGACTTCCACCTCTTTGGCTGTGTCCACTATTTTTCGCATCAACTCCAAGTCATCGTTATATATGACTGTGTTGACGGTGAGATAACTCTTGATGTTGTTTTCTTTGCAGATCCTGACTATCCCCCTTAGGTCGTCGGTATTGAAGTTGCTTGCTGAGCGTGACCTCATGTTCAAATTTTCAATGCCGAAGTAGACAGAGTTTGCACCTGATTGGATGGCTGCTTGAAGGCTTTCGTAGGAGCCAACTGGAGCCATGATTTCAAAGTCTTCCCTTTTTAGCTGCATTCTATTTTGTTTTTGTTTCTTTCCTTTTGCAAAGTTATAATAATGCTTTTTCTGTTGAAAGTATAGAGCCTTTATTCTCTATTTTGAGAATCTATCCAGATTGTGACTGGTCCATCGTTCAACAGTTCTACTTTCATGTCCGCTCCGAATTCACCTGTTCCAATCTCCTTTTTTAGTTGTTCTCTGACTTTATCGCAGAAGTATTCGTACATCGGAATGGCGAAGTCTGCTTTGGAGGCTCTGATGTAAGATGGACGGTTTCCCTTTTTTGTCAGGGCTTGGAGGGTGAATTGACTTACCACTAATATCTCTCCATCTATATCCAAAACGGATTTGTTCATTACGCCGTTTTCATCGTTGAATATACGGATATTGACTATCTTTCCAGCCAACCATTCAGCATCCTCTTTCGTGTCTCTGTCTTCAATGCCGACTAATACCAATAGTCCGTTTCCTATCTTCGACTTTACTTTGCCTTCAATAGTAACGGAAGCATGTGTTACCCGTTGAATTACGATTCTCATATTTTTATTTTTTTATGATGTTCCACGTGGAACATTGCATTATTTTAAATTTATTTCGTTATTCTGATTTTCTGTTTTGTCATCTTTTGTATGGAAGTGGTCGAAGATGATTTTTGCTTTGGCTGGACCAATTTCTTCTGCTATCTCATCTAATGAGAGAGCCTTGATTCTTTTAACACTTTTGAATTTTTTGATGAGTTGTTCTTGGGTTTTCGGACCAATGCCTGGAATCTCCAATTCAGATTTAATTTGACTTTTACTCCGTTTGTCACGATGAAATTGGATAGCAAAACGGTGTACTTCATCTTGGATGGAGGCAAAAAATCTAAATGTTTGGTTGTTTGGATCGAGCCCTACGACAAGGGGAGGAAAACCAAATAGCAATTCTTGTGTGCGGTGTTTGTCATTTTTTGCCAAACCTGCAATAGGAATGTTTAAATGAAGTTCATCTTCTATCACTTCTCGTATCACTTCCATTTGTCCGATGCCTCCATCAGCTATAATCAGGTTGGGAAGAGGAGACTCTTCTTCAATCATTCGTTTATATCTTCGTTGGACAACCTCCCGCATGGAAGCGTAGTCGTCTGGTCCTTCCACAGTTTTGATGATGTATTTTCGATAATCTTTTTTCGATGGCTTGGCCATTTTATAGACCACGCAAGCTGCCACAGCATCCGATCCTTGAATGTTGGAATTGTCAAAACACTCGATGTGGATGGGGAGTTCTTTCAGCTTCAAAATCTCTTGGACGGCTTTTAGAAGTTTTGTTGCCCGCTGCTCCGGATTGAACTTTTCCATCTGTTTCATTCGATCGAATTTGTATTGTTTCACGTTTTGGAGCGAAAGGTCGAGCAATTTCTTTTTGTCGCCTCTTTGTGGCACTGTCACGGTTGCGTTGCCGAATTGGAAACCAATCTCGAAGGGTACTAAAATTTCGCGGGCGTTGCTGCCGAATCGTTTGCGCATTTCAGTGATGGCACTCGCCAATATTTCTTCTTTCTCTTCGTCTGTCCGAATTTTATATTCGAAGGTGTAGGCTTGCGATATGGTGCCGTTGGTTACCTTTAAATAGTTGACAAAGGCTTCGTCATCTTCTATTTCAATTCCGAAGGTGTCCACATTGCTTAGGGTAGGGTTGACGATGGTTGATTTTGAACGATAATTTTCGATGGATACGAGTTTTTCCTTCATCAACTGTGCCTCTTCAAACCGAAGTTCCTCGGCTGCTTTTGTCATCTCTTTTTTGAGATAGTTTTCAATTTTGTCGAGTTCCCCCTTCAGAATGTATTTTATCTCTTCGATGTTTTTGTCATACTCCTCTTTCTCTTGCATTCCTTCGCAGCAACCTTTGCATTTTTTGATGTGGTATTGCAGGCATACTTTGAAGCGGCCTTGCTTGATTCCTTCGTCTGTAAGTTTTAGTTTACAAGTGCGCAACTGGTAAAGATTGTGCACTAACTCAAGGACTGTCTTCATTGCCGGGATGTAGGTGTATGGTCCGAAATAGTAGGAACCATCTTTCACTACGCTTCTCGTTTTGAATACCCTTGGAAAAGGTTCGTTCTTTACGCAGATCCATGGATACGTTTTGTCATCCTTCAATAGTATGTTGTAGCGGGGTTGATGCTTTTTGATCAAGCTGTTTTCAAGCAGGAGGGCATCTTGCTCCGTTGGCACGACAATGTATTTGATGTCGGCTATCTGTTTGACCAGAACTCTTACCTTGACCGAATCTTGAAATTTATTGAAGTAGGAGGAGACGCGCCTTTTTAAGTTTACCGCCTTACCAACGTATATGATTTCATTTTTGCTGTTGAAATATTGGTACACGCCTGGACTTTCGGGAAGCGATAAAACGATTTCCCTGATTTTTGTATTTACTACTTCTTCCATAAAATTCGGAGTAAAAATGCTAATTTGCAAATTTAGAAAAATAAGGTGAATCCTCCTTGAATTTTCTTTTTCGTTCTAAATTTTAAAGCTTCAAAATCTTCTTTGTCTCTTTACTTCTAAAATTAGAATTTTCCCTATTTTAAACTTCATGAGAATCGAATATTTGCTTGTCCTCTTTATCCATTTATCGGATATTGAATTCTCAGCTTATCTACGGAGCCTTAAAATAGGACTATTATTTGTTTATTTATTTGAAAATCAAGATATTAACTTATTAATATAGCTCGTTTTTTTATAGTCGTAAAAATGGGTGAAATAGATAAAAAATGCCCATTCCATCTAAAAAATCGATTATTTAGTTTTTTGTAAAATATGAGAATTTTAAATAAATATGTTATTATAAAGTTATGATAAATAAATATAAATTATATAAAGTTGCAAACGAAATGTAGAGATGTTTTAGGTCGCATAATATCTCGATAAAAGAAATCGCCGTCCTTCTTATTTCTTTGCACAGTCAAGAACGACATTTTTAGCCTTTTTTTCGGCGTTTTTTAGTGCGGAGTAGGGTGATGCCCCCTTCGCTGCGTTCGAAGACAAATACGCGGTCGAATTGGCTGCTATAGCAATGTTTCAATGCCTTCTGAGCTGTGACAGGATCATAGGAACTGGACATCAAAAAACTGTTTTGGATGATGATAAGCCAATTTTCTACGCACTCCTTGTTGTAGAAAGGCAGTTTTTGGTCTTTTGCACGCAATCTTTGCGAAATACTTTCGATGGAAAGGGGTTTTACCATAGTGGAGATGCCTGCATACCAAAGAGCCTCCTCAAATCTTCCGGTGACGTTGAGGATGTAGATGGACTCGATTTTCAACGGTAGATTTTGATCGCCATATTTCGATGAACGGTCCACTTTGTATTTTATGCCCGTTGATTCAGGCATGTTTTCATAGACTATTTTGGCAATTGCCTCCATCAGTCCCTGCTTCATCAGGGTTTCATCCTTTTCTGGAAAATAAGGTGCTGATAATATGGGACCTAGCTCGTTTGCGAAATGGACGTCCACTACTAACTTTTGGTCGCTTTTTGCCTCGAAAATCTCCTGGGCTCCTTCCATGATTTCACTCAAAAAGTCTTCGTGTGCACGGAGGTTGAATTTTTTGTCTTCACGTTCGTATTTCAGTTCGGTTAATTCTATGCCTATCAGTCCCTTTTTAGATTGCAAAAGGAAGTCTGGGCGTTCCGATTTATTCAATTCGCCGAGGGGGAACGCAGGGTAGGAAGAGCGGAAAATCTGCATCACAGCCCACTCTCTTCTATCTTTTTTCTCTTGATTGTAATTAATCTCCGTTTCCATAATCATCCCCTCCTTTAAACAAACTTACTTAATTATTCTGGAATATGAAAGTCAAAACAATTTTTTCAATCATTTGTGGTCTGCTGATTCCAATTAGCGTCTGGATAGTCGTATCTCGTTTTCCTATCTATTTTTTATATCTAATAAAATGGTAATAAGTAATTTAGATGGTTCGGATGAATACCGGATTTCCTTTTGTATTAAGAAACATTTTCATTTTTTTTGTATTTTGAATCTTATAAATACTTATATTCGTTTAATTTTATTGTTATACTCCATATTATAGCTGGTGAATAAATAATTTTATGGTTGGAGTGGAACTTTTTTTCTCATATTCATAGAGTTAAGTTTATGTTAATTAGAAGGTTTGTTTTACTTTTTTCAGTTTGTGCTTCTCTTTCTTCGGGGGTCTATGCCCAGTTGGGGATTCCGACGGTCAAAAATTCTTCGGAAAAGGATGCTATTAAACTCACTGATTTGAAAATCAGCGTGGATGTACTTGGAAATGTGGCGACGACTACATTCGATATGACTTTTTATAGTACGAGTACTAGAGTTTTGGAAGGTGAATTCGAATTTCCGTTGGCGGAAGGACAGAGTGTCTCACGTTATGCACTGGATATCAATGGAAAACTCCGTGAAGGTGTAGTTGTTGAAAAAGAGAAGGGACGTATCGTATTTGAAGAAAAGGTGCGTGAGGAAATCGATCCGGGCTTACTCGAAATGACGGCGGGCAACAACTTCCGTACCCGCATCTATCCTTTTCAACCTCATGGAACACGTCATGTCGTAGTGGCTTGTGAGCAGGAACTCTCCATGTCCAAGGGTAAGCGGTATTATCGTTTGCCTATCAATACGAAGACGCATATTGACAATTTTTCCCTCGAAATTAATGTCCGCAACGAGATGGACAAGCCACTCGTAACCGAAGAATCTATCGATGATGTCTATTTTAATCCTAAGGATCAAGGATATACGTCTTATCTGAATCGTAAGAACATCACTTTGGAGAAGGGGCTCTTTTTGGAGTTGCCTAAGGCGGAAATACCAAAACTCTATACGGAAAATGTAGGAACCGATACCTACTTTTATATCTATTCATCGATAAATCCGAAGCAATCCAGGCCAAGGGAGAAGGCTAAAGGATTGACGGTTATCTATGATGTCTCCTCTTCGTCGAATGACAGGAATGGGGAAAAGGATTTTGAACTTTTGGAGGACTATGCCAAGTATTTGGGCATTTCTCGGGTTCGTTTAGTGACTTTCAGCTGTAGGCAACATCTGGACACGATATGTAAAGTTGCTGATGTTAAGAAAATTATAAATCCTAAAAAGTCCATTTTCGATGGTGCGACAAATATAGGTTGCATTGATTTTTCAAAATATGGTACGGATGAAATCCTCTTTTTCTCGGATGGCTTGGGCAATATCGGAAAAGATTCCATTCCATCGACGAACGCAACTGTGATGACCATCAATTCAAGTCCTGTGGCCGACCCTGTTTATCTCAAGATGATTGCTTTGAAGAATGGGGGTACTTACATCAATCTTTGTACTTTGAACAGCGAGGATGCCCTGAAGGCATTGACCAATGTGGAGTATCGTTTTCTCAAGGCCCGATATGATGCCAACCAAGTTTCTGAGGTTTATCCTTCCGTTCAGACACGTGTCACCGAGTCGTTCAGTGCATCGGGAATCCTAAAATCGAAGGAGTCCGACATTACATTCTACTTTGGTTATGGTAATCAAATAACGGATAGCGTTCAATGCCATCTATCTGCCATCAATACTACGATAGCCGACAATGTGAAACGTCTGTGGGCGCAACGAAAATTGGCTGATTTGGATTTGGAATCCGAAAAGAATAAGCAGAAAATCATCAATCTATCGAAGAATTTCGGTATCGTTACCCGTAACACTTCCCTTATTGTCTTGGAGACGGTTCATGATTATGTACGTTACGAAATCACTCCTCCTGATGAATTAAAGGATGATTATTTAAGGCTCATGGCCAATAAGCCGAAAAGAGACCAAAACGATACGCTCTATTTTGGAAATATAGTCCGTGCAAGGAATGAATTTTTGAAATGGTGGAAAACTGATTTTGATCCGAATGCCAAGCCAAAGAAGGATCCGAAACCTAAAATGTATAGAAGTAGTTCAGGAACATATGAAGCACCTGAAGCACTGTGGTTAACTGTTTCAGGAGGGGATAGAAGGCATTCAAGATCAAGAGAAGTGGCACCTCCACCTCCACCAGAACCACCTACGCTATCAATTGTAGATGATGGGGTGTTATCAATGGTAGCAAATGAGCCGGCTGAAATGGAAAAAAGCGAGGAAAGGGCATATGCTGTTAGAAGAGCACACAACCCTTCGCAAAGTGGTAATGCGGAGGCTTCGGTCACTGTCCAGTATTGGAATCCGGATGTTCCTTACTTATCCAAGTTGAAGTGCATTGAAACCTATAGAATGTATGCTTCCTATCTGGAAATGAAATCGAAGTATAGTGTTTCGCCTTCTTTCTATTTGGACGTGGCGGATTATTTCTATCGTGAAAAACTGCCGGAGGAGGCTGTCCGCATTCTTTCCAATTTGGCGGAGCTGAAACTGGAGGATGCCGAGGTGGCTCGTTCTTGTGCCAACAAGTTGGTGGAGTTTAAATCGTATGAATTGGCCGTTTCCGTTTTAGAGCGTGTGGTTAAGATGCGTGGGGAGGAGCCTCAATCCTACCGCGATTTGGCTTTGGTTTATATCGAATTGGGTCAATATCAGAAGGCTGCCGATTTGCTTTACAAGGTGGGTTCCTCTAAATGGGATTCCCGTTTTAAGAACATTCAGCAGATAGCCATCAACGAGTTGAATGCCCTTATTGAATCGCATCCTGATAAAATCGATACTTCAGACTACAATAAGCAGTTGTTGGGTAACTGCCCTGTTGATCTTCGGGTTATTCTCACATGGAATACAAATGATTGCGACATCGACCTTTGGGTGACTGATCCCAATGGAGAAAAGTGTTATTATAGCCATAAGAAGACTGCCATCGGAGGTAGAAATTCGGATGACATCACGCGGGGATATGGTCCGGAGGAGTTCTGTTTGAAGAATGCCATCAAGGGTGACTATAAGATTCAAGCGGATTACTACGGAACAAGTAACCAAAAACGACTGCAGCCCGTGGTTGTCCAAGCTACTATTTACACACATTTTGGAATGCCTAACCAGAAGAAACAGGTTCTGACCATCCAGTTGGGTAGTTCTAAGGATGTCTATACGATAGGAACAGTTAGTTTTTAAGTAGGGAAGGGGAATGCCCCGTCTCTTAATATCATAATAAATGGAATATAAATATCTGAACGATAAGAATTTAAAATTTCTAAAAAGATTCTTGTCAACTTATTCTCCTTCGGGTTATGAGATGGAGGCCGCCTCTGTTTGGCGGGAGTATGTTTTTCAATTCGTTCCGGCAAAGACGGATGTCCTTTGCAATACGGTGGGTGTAATCAATCCGGACGCTGAATTTAAAATTATGCTTTGCGGACATCTCGATGAAATCGGGCTTCAAGTGATGTATATTAGTGCGGAGGGTCTGGTCTATTTCCGGAAATTGGGTGGCATCGACGCTCTGACGGTGCCTGGAACGGAGGTGATGATTTTGACACGCAAAGGGCGGATACCTGGTGTTATCGGAAAGAAGCCGATTCATCTGCAGAGTGCCAGCGACCGCCAGAAAGCTGTGGAGTTGGACGACCTTTGGGTGGATATAGGCGTGGAAACAAAAGAGGAGGCCGAGGCATTGGTTTCTATCGGCGACCCTATCGCTGTGAAGGAAAATTGCCTTTTCATGGGAGAAAATCGTATTATGTCCAAGGCCTTGGATGATAAAATTGGCGCATTCATCGTGGCGGAGGTACTTCGTGTCCTCTCTTCGGAGCCTATCAAAGTGGGTGTCTATGGCGTAGCTTCCTCGCAGGAGGAGGTGGGTTGCCGAGGGGCGGTGACAAGTTCTTATAGCATCAATCCGCAAGTTGGTTTCTGTTTGGACGTAGGATTTGCTACGGATATACCGGGCATTGAGAAGAAAAAATACGGTGAGATGGCCTTGGGCGGTGGTGCCGTCATTCGTCATAGTGCTGATAACAATGTCTTGTTGGTCAGACTCTTGCAAGATGTTGCGGCTGAAAAGGAGATTAAGGTCCAGAATGTAGCCAACGGAAGTGCTACCGGCGGAACGGATACGTGCAAGATTCAATTGGCGCAGAGTGGGGTGGCGACGGCTCTTTTGAGTATTCCGAATCGCTATATGCATACACCGGTTGAGGTATGTGACCTGCGTGATGTCGATGAAATCATCGCTTTGTTGGTGGAAGCTATCAAGAAGATTGATGCCGAAAAGGTGTTTAATTTCGTTCCTGAGCGCGTTTCGTATCCTTTTTGATACAATGATGTTTGACATGAATAAAGGCGGTGAAATGGCTTAAAAATCGTTTTGCCGCCTTTTTATTTAATCTTCTTGTGACCAAAGGGACAGTAGGAACGACACATTCGAAATATTTGGGAAAAATTTTTATCTTTGTAAGGATAAAAAAGGGAATAGTATGGGCTTATATCTGAATCCGAATGCGGAGGCATTTTTATTAAATAAAAATAAAAAGATATATGTGGACAAATCTCTGCTTATCAATGAACTTAATGAAATGATAGGCAGTGATGATAATTTTGTCTGCATTTCCCGTCCGCGCCGTTTCGGTAAGAGCATGGCAGGAAACATGATATCAGCCTACTACTCAAAAGGTTGCGATGCAAGGGAGACTTTCAGTCGGATGAAATTCGGACAAGTGCCCGATTATGACAAATACTTGAACAAATTCAACGTCATCAAGTTGGATTTGAACGAATGGTATCAAAAAGCTATCAATGAGGATCGAGAGAAAAGTCTTGTCAAATACATTCAAGCCACTCTTTTAAATGAATTTAGAAAAGAATTCCCCAACCTATCGTTTGATGATGGTTCTTCGCTTGCCACAGATATCTTGAACGTCTATGGAGAGACGGGTGAGAAATTCGTCATTATCATCGATGAATACGATGTTTTGATTCGAGAGAGAGTTTCGAATGAACTGTTTAAAGATTATCTCAGTTTTCTAAATAGTCTCTTCAAAGGTACGACCATTCGTCCGGCCATCGCCCTTGCCTACATCACAGGCATCATTCCTGTCGTACGTGACAAGGTGCAGTCGAAACTGAACGAGTTCAAAGAATACACCATGTTGCGTCCCCGCCAATTCGCCGAACATATAGGCTTCACAAAGGAAGAGGTGGTGGCGCTCTGCAAGGAGTACAACATGGATGCAGACGAATGCGCCCGTTGGTATGACGGTTACAAGTTGAGTGAGAGGGCTGACATGTATAACCCGCTGTCTGTTGTTACGGCTCTTCTGGATCAAGAGTTTGGTAGCTATTGGTCCACCACAGGCTCGTTCGAGGCGTTGAAAGACTATATCCTCATGGATTTCGAAGGCATCCGTCAAGATGTGGTCAGTATGATTTCAGGCGGTAGCGTGGAGGTGGACGTACATTCCTATCTGAATACGATGGACTGTTTCTACTCCAAAGACGATGTCTTCACTTACTTGATACACTTGGGTTATCTTTCTTACAATAGGAAGGAACAAACTTGTAGTATCCCCAATGAGGAGGTGCGGCAGGAGTGGGTAAGGTCAATCAAGTTGAGCCCTGATTATAAGAAACTGATGGAGATCATCAACGCCTCCAAGAAACTCCTCGACGACACCATCCAAGGCAATGAAGAGGAGGTGGCCCGTGCGCTCGACGCCGCCCACACCGAGGTAACCAACCCGTTGACCTACAACGACGAGCATTGCTTCCAAAGCGCCATCTGTCTGGCCTATTTCTACGCTAATACTCGTTACACGTTGGTGAAGGAGTTGCCTACGGGGAAAGGCTATGCCGACTTGGTGCTGATTCCGTATCTGCCCAACATCCCTGCCTTGGTAATCGAACTGAAGCACAACAAGAGTGCGGAGAGTGCCTTGCAACAGATCAAAGAGAAGAACCACTGCCAAGCTTTGAACAACTACAAAGGCGACCTGCTATTCGTGGGTATTAGCTACGACGAAAAAACGAAGGAGCACAAGTGCAGGATGGAGAGGATTAATGATTGATTAAATCGCTGCCGAGGGTAGTTTTATTATCCTTAGGCCTTAGGCGTTTTCTTTTCACAACGTCGGACAAGGGCGTGGAAATCCTTTATGTCATGTTCTGATCCTATAAGTGTTGAGGATTATGTGTTTCATAGAAAAAAAATAGGCTGAATCCCTATTCGAGATTCAGCCTATTTATTAATCTTACTTTAATTTTTATCGTTTGATTCTTACCTTCTTCGCTTTTCCGTTTTCTGGAGCTACGATGTAGATGCCTTCTGGCAATTGAAGTTCGTTCAAGTTGCCGTCAAAGTAGTTGGCTACGTGGATACCCCATGCGTTGAAAATACGTCCGGATGAGCCGAATTCATCGGCAAAATTCTCAATTTCCTCAACCTTCGTATATTTCATAGCCGGACCGTTGTAAGTCTCGCCGCTAATGCCCTTTTGGTATATCTTGACGTAGTTGACATACATCTTTGCATCGCCTTGGGCAAGGGCTGTAATGTCGTTGGCATTGTAGATATGGGAGAAGTCGCCACCTACTGCCAAGTTGAACAAAATGAAGAAGTTGTGGTGGAAGTAGTTACCCGCACTGCTTTGTGAACTTTTGTCCGAAATGCTCATTTCGAAATATGGCATCACGTCAGGGTAGCGGTCTTGATCTACATACATGGTGAGTTTCTTGTCGTCCCAATACATCGTGTATAGGTGGAATTCACCATCTTGTAGCGAGTAGTTCCATGTGTTGGATTGCGTATAGTTCGGGTGGTTACCGCCAGAGAGCGGGCCCCAGTGGCAGGCACCATTGAAATAGCGGTCTTGCGTGCCTTTGTTGAAAGCATCGGAGTGTCCCATCTCCATAATGTCTATCTCACCACAGTTTGGCCAGTTGTTGCTTTGGATGTCGTCGCCCAAGAGCCAGAAAGCAGGCCATAGTCCGTTGCCGGTCTTAGGAAGACGGATGCTGGCTTCCAATTTTCCGTGGCAGAATCTGACTTTGTTTTGTGTAGTCAGACGGCCAGAAGTGATGTTTCTGTTGCCGTAGTTTTGTTTCTTGGCTGTGATGATGAGGCAGCCGTTCCCCTTATCGTCGTTGCCAACGGTGACATTCTCCCTGATGTAATATTGCAACTCGTTGTTTCCGCCTCCGTCGTTGCGAACTTCCACGTTCCATGCCTCGTTGTCAAGGTAACCTTGGTCGAACAAGTCTTGCCAAACGAGATGGTAGCCGTCTTTTTCTCCCGTTCCTTTCTGGGATTTAGGGTCGATGATAACTTCCTCCAATTTTTGAGTCTTGTGGAGCATGATATCATCGATATATACGTCGATGCTGGAACTGAGGCTCTCCGCCCTATCTATCATGACGAAAAAGTCGGAATAGGTGCCGGCGTAGGCACTCTTGAGGTCGAACGTGATGGTTTTCCATTCGGAACTTTCAGGATAGCCTACGGTTGATTCGTAGGTCTCATCGTTTGGACCCGATTCCAGTTTGAATGAGACGTTGCTACGGCTCTCCTTCTTGAATTTGACGGAAGCGTATGAATAGTCTTCGTCGCTGGTGGATATTTTGGCGGACAGTGCTCCTCGGAGGATGACTCCTGCCCAACTTTTGGAACCCGATTTACGGGTACATTTCAATACTTTTTCACTGCTGTTGACATCGTCTGGTGAAGGGTTGTCAACAATCTCGAAACTGACATTCTCAATGCCGCTCCACTTTTTCAAGCCGTCTTCAAAATCATCGATGACAAGGCTCTCTTGTGCATAAGAGGACGATGCCGCCAATGTGAACAGCATGGGAGTTAGAAATTTAGTAGCTGTGTTTCTCATATCATACCATTGTTTTTTTCATGTTCTTTTCTGCAAATATATAGTATTATTTTGATGCTGCAATATATATGGGAACATATCCCTTGGTGGGTAGGTCGATTTCGATTACTGCATAAGACGATTGCAAATATTTACTATTTAGTTATTTACGATCTACTATTGTTTCGGATTCTATTGAGTGCAGCCCTATGGTTAAATGAAGTCGTTGTGGTTTTGTATAAAAGAGGCGTGGCACTTGAAAGTACCACGCCTATAAAAACTACCTTTTAATCGAACTATTTGATATAAACTTTCTCGATTATGCTATCCGTCTTGCTTGAGAGACGGATGAGATAAGTTCCGGAGGATAGATGGCTAGCGTCGATGTTGATTTCGTCGGAAGCCGAAGCCGGCAGCTCCATGATTATTTGTCCCATGTAATCGATGATTTCCACCTTTTCGATATCTTTTGCGTGGTTGATGGTGAAATGTCCGTCGGATGGGTTAGGAGTGAGGCTGATGCTGTTTTCCGCTCCTTGAATGTCCTCTTTTGACGTGCTGCTGTTAGAGAGTATCACGGCCGTCATGGATAGTGGCGGCAGGTTGAGGCTCATGGAATTTGCCTTTAGACTCGTTTTGCTGCTTTTTAAGGCATTTTCGCTGTGTGAGACGAAGGTTTCCTCGTCTGGAAGATTGGAGAGCGTGAGCGTCTCGTATTCGCCGTCGGCGATGTCGAGGTTGCTCAATTGGATATTTACGGTTTGTTCTCCCGTCTCTTGACGGTTGACCAAGATGATGGTGACAGAATCTTTTGCCTCATTCGTCGATGAATAGGCGGAAATCATCTTTTCATCGCTGGAAGTTGCCCCGATGTTGATCTTTTGGGCATATCGTCCGAAAAGGTGGAGGGTTTCCCACATGCCGACTTTCCATGTCCATGGGGTGAAGTACTCCATTCCGTGGCGTGCGCCTTCTCCTAGGAAGGAGGCGTAGCTCAAGGCGGTGACGGTGGCGTTGAAGGCTTCCGTGTTGTTGTATTCAGAGATGCCGTAGGTCATCTCACGGTCTGCACCAAAATATTTCTTGACCCATTCTTGGCAGCGGGCGAAGATGTACTCTTTGTTTTGGTTGTTGTCCCAACCGCCATTGACTGTCTTGACGCCGTTGGCCAGTGGATAGACATATTCGGTATCCCAAAGCACGCGGTGCGACTGCAATACATCGGCTACCGATTTGTCGCCCGGATAGAAGTGAATGTCGATGACATCGAGCATTTTTATGCCTGTTGCCTTCTCCTCTTCTGCGCAGCGTAGGAGGAAATATTCGAGCCAGCAGTATTTCTTTCCGTTGTAGGTGGGTTGGTTGTCGGCTGGGGTGAACCAAGTCCATTCGCTGCCCGCCACGGGACCGGTCAGTTTAACTGTCGGGTCGATGGCTCGGATGGCTTTTGCCGTGGCGAAATAGTTCTGCATCATCATTTCGAAGACTTCATTGGTATTCTTCTCGATCACGTCGCTGTGGGTCCATGGCCACATCTCGAACTCGTTGTCCATGTTCCAATATTTGAACTGCTTCATGTCCAGACCGAGGTCGTCGCGCCAATGCTTGTAGATGCCCACGGTCGAGTCGGCTGGCCAGTCTTCGAGATAGAGGGAGGCATCACCTTTTTGGATCAGTTTTCCGTTGGCATCGGCCGATCCACCACCGCAGAGGTCGAGGCTGCACCACTCGCCCCATTGACTGTGGTTGTATTCCCAGTCGTTGAAGTTGTAGGCGTTGGTTTTTGCAGCTTTTCCGATAAGTTGGAAGGCGTACATGCCTTGCACGTTAGGGAGTTCCTCCTGCAAGGTTTTGGCCGACTTGTCCCAATCACATCCGTAGATGTTGTTATACCAGTCGGGGTGACAAGTCAGCTTTTTGCGCCAGTTGTATTTGGTCGCATTGTTACCATTGTTTTGACGGGAGAAGCGCAAGCCCGACTCACGGTTTCGGAGCATCTCTTCGGCACTGGTGCCTTCGTCTTTATCGCTGACGGCACCATTTTTACCATAAATGTACGGTGAAATGGGAAGATTGTCGGCATTGGCGTCAATCTTGATTTCAACTTGCGCCACGGCAGGTTGAAGCATGGCCATTCCCAATAGGAGGCTCATTGTTGTTAGTTTTTGCATGAGTATTAAGTATCAGTTGTTTTATATGATGGCAAAGGTAGAAATAATGTGGTAATTAGCAATACTTTCGTGCTTTAGGGTGACTTAATTAATGATAATCCTCATGATATTTTTTAAAAAACAAATAGTAAATAGGCAAGAGCCTTGCCTATTTACTATTTTGCTTATTTGACTCAAGTTTCGCAAGTGATTTTAAGTTAAGCTATATATCGCACGTCGTTAGCCCAGAATGGGCGTCACATCATAGGCAGGGGTGTAATACCCCTGCAAATATATGATTTCAAAAAACGGATTGCCCATTGAGCAATCCGTTTCTTATCTTCCGATTAGTTATTTGATTCAGGGATGATGATTTTATAACCCTTTCCGTGAATGTTGATAATCTCGATGGAAGGGTCATCTTTGAGGTGTTTCCTCAATTTGGTGATGTATACGTCCATACTTCTTGCGTTGAAGTAGTTGTCATCGATCCAGATGGTCTTCAAGGCGTGGTTTCTCTCCAAGATATCATTGGCGTGTGCACAAAGTAGGGAGAGGAGTTCCGACTCTTTGGTGGTTAATTTCTTTATCTGGTCGCCGATACTGAGTACCTGTTTTTGGGTATCGAAGGTGAATTTACCCATTTTGTAGATAGCACCGTCTTTGCTCTTCTTTCCTTTCACACGTCGGAGGATAGCTTCGATTCGGAGAAGCAGCTCTTCCATGCTGAATGGTTTAGTCATATAGTCGTCCGCTCCAATCTTGAAACCTTCCAGGATGTCGTCTTTCAGGGTTCTTGCCGTAAGGAAGAGAATAGGGACATCTGTATTGATTTGTCGAATCTCCTTGGCGAGTTCGAAACCGTCCTTGATAGGCATCATAACGTCTAACACGCAGATGTCATACTTTGCCTTTACAAAAGCTTTGTAACCGGCATCACCGTCTGGCAGCAAGTCTGTTGCATATCCTTTTGCCTGAAGATATTCCCTCAGTAGCATACCGAGGTTTTCGTCATCTTCACATAGTAAAATTCTAGTCTTTTCTTCCATGACGTTACTTTTTTAATGGTATTGATATTATAAATTTTGTTCCTTTGTTCACTTCGCTCTCTACCCGGATGGTTCCTTTATGGTCTGTCACTACTTTCTTCACATAGGCGAGTCCCAAACCGAATCCTTTCACATTGTGCAGGTTTCCAGTAGATACGCGGTAGAATTTGTCGAATATCCTTTTTTGGTCGCTTTTCTTGATTCCTATACCATTATCCTCTATGGATATAAGGAGGTTCTCTTTTTCGTTCCAAGTTTTGATATGGAGGGTGAGTGGTCCTTTGCTGTATTTCAATGCATTGTCCATCAAGTTGTAGATGATGTTGGTGAAATGGATTTCATCCACCAAGGCATAGCAATCTTCGGCATCCAAATCGGTTTCGATGGTTCCTCCCGTATTCTCAACCTTGATGGCGAAATTGCTGGATATGGTTATAATCAAGTCGTTGATATCCATCTCGATGAGTTTAAGGGCTGAACTCTCTTTTTCAAAGATAGACATTTGTAACACTTTTTCAATCTGTTGTGTCAATCTTTTTGTTTCGCTGCTGATTACGCCCGACAGTTCCTCTATCATGGCAGGTGTCTTTGGAATGCTCTTGTCGTTGAGCATCTGTGAAGCCAAAGAAATCGATGAAACGGGTGTTTTTAGCTCGTGTGTCATGTTGTTCATGAAGTCTGTCCTCATTTCGGAGAGCCGTTTCTGGCGGAAAATGGTGATCATGGCGAAGATGAACGTGAAGAGCAGTAGGGCCGTGAAGATGGCCGATGGAATCAAGAGGGAGAGTGACCCTATGATATAGTTTCTCTTGGTCGGGAAATAGACGCGCAGATAGTTGGATTTAGGATTGGGGTCGTTCGGGAAGAGGATCTGCGTATAGTATTCCGCATCATTATCTCCCTCTTCATCGAATCCTTTGCTTTTATAAATCTCCTTTCCGTCTTTGTCTATGATGCTGAAGTAGTGGGGGAGATTCAGTCCGTTGAAATCCAATTCCCGGTCCAATATTTCGTTCACCTGTTGGAAATCTATTCGCTCTTCGATGGGGCGGACGTAAGATTCGCTCAACAAACGTATCAGGATGTCGTCGAGCAGGGCTCTTTCCTGGATATAGCGTTCACGTAGTTTGTTTTGTAGGATTCGGGACGACTCTTGGATGGTGTTTGACCCATGTTTCATGGAGATGAAGACTTTCGGCTTCACTCTTGTGCAGGAGTATTTTTTTATTGAGTCGCCCAACTTAGTAATTCCATGTGGGTCGAAGTCGAATTTAGGTGCAGTCGTCGTGATTTTGGTTCGGCTAGATGGGGTAGTAAGGTTCTTGTTCAAGTATAAAAGCGTCTCTTCCTCCTCCAGCATACGCGCCACGCCATAGAGGCTCTTCTTGACAGATTCGTTGAACTGTTCCGAGCGCATATCTGCAGTCAGTCTCATATATTTGGCTTGCAAGATTATCAATCCAAAGAAAGATACAGCCATAATGATGCCTAACAATATGATGCTTTTCTTTTTCATATAGCAAATATAACAAAAGGATTTTAACATTTCGTGCCGCCTTAACTTTATTTAATGGCGGGATAGGAATTAGGAATTAAGAGTTAAAAATTAAAAATCAGGCTCTATTTGAATGTATATACGGAAATTGTGGAGGGGTATCCACGCCCACGGGAATGCCGTTCCCACATAGTAGGGGAGTTATGGGTTTGAAGGGGAAAGTCAGTCTGCAAATTAATTGTATTATTATTGCATAAATTACGAATGCTCTTTTTAACGCTTGACCTAAAATTTAACAAACATCTTTTTCTAAAATATCGATAGCGGACCCAATTGAATGAAATCCATTCAGTTTGGTCCGCTATCAAGATTTACAATAGAACCCCACCTTATCAAGCGGGGCTTAACTTGTTTTACTCATTCTCACGAGGAGCAAGAGAATAGAGAAGAAGCATTGTTTCGCTGAAATAACGTGGATCTACATCCGAGATTTTCAACCGAGCCTCATCATTCTTTTTATAATACTCAGGCATATGACCAGCTTTGAAAAAGACTACATCTTCCAAAGTCACCTCTTCACCCTCATAATCATAGATAACCGTTGACGTTCCAGAATGAACCAGAAGCGAGCCCCATCCTTCATAAGTTGTTGTGCCGTCGGCGTTAAGAGAACGGCTCTTCACATCTTCTCGATAAAAGTAGTAGAAAGCACCAGCATCTTCAGCGTCGCCCTTATACCATCCATTCTTGGTCATTTGGTTTATCATTGCCACGCTGTTGACTGTGGTATCCTCAAAACGTGTGAGACAATTGCATGGCAATTCCTTCTCTTCCGGCTTAAAGATCATTCTTCCAAGCTGATCGAAAGGCTGGGTAAGTTCATAATCAGCGAGTTGTTCTTGCCAAGCGGAGATTTGGTCTGCAGTGAGTTCAAGTGGATGAACAAGGCCTATCTGAGCATCATTCGGCAATGTGAACTCGTCACCGTCAGCGGTAGTAAAACTTCCGTCATCCATATAGCGGAACGTATCTTTGAGGGCCCCGTTCTCGTAAATACCCCAAATCAAACCAACCGCAAAGCAGTGCATAACGGCATTGCCGACAAACAGTTTCTCCCAATTTTCACTTGTCCATTTGCGATCACACATAAGGACGTATTCAAGTCTTGCGCGCTGTGCGGTCACAACATTTTTGAGTTGTTTCTTCAACTCCTTGAACTCGTTGTATGCGGCTTCAGCGGTATCCTTGTCGTCGGTAGTTCCCGGCTTAGGGAAAGTCTTAATCTGCTTGTCTCCGGAGAATACCTCCATTTCAAGTGAAGGCTTGAGATAGACATTGAACTGCCTCTTTCCATAATCGAACACACGGCAGAGATTCCTATCAAACCCTAAATCAGGCACAATCCTGTCCGCAAGTTCCTCTGTGGTGATTCCTAGGGTATCGGCAGCCGCAGCCAAAGCCTCCGCTGCAGCGGCACGCACTCGCTTGTGCTTGAATTTTCTCGACATATTGTCAACGCTCATCAACGCCTCATTACTGCCGTTGAGTGACAAAGCCCAAACGGTTTCAGCCGCGATAGCTCCACGCATGGACTCAGACCACTCCTTGATGTTACGCATCAGTTCATCGATCATCTTTAAACCACCATGGATAGCGCAGAAATAGAGTGCAGGCTTAAACTTTGTCTGAGCTCCATTGTCGTACCAACGTGCGAAGATATCTGCGGAAAACTCCTCCAGATCCTTCTGATTCAGATTTGCAGCGATACTGTCGGCCAGAGAACTTCTTGCGGGAACCGTCATTCCTGCGTAACACATAACAAGAGCGATAGGCTCTTCAATTGCTTCTGAACCATCAAGTTTATGAACGGTCCTAAGCGTATCATTAAACAGGAAGCTGAGTTTGCTGTTCTTTGCACTTTTAGCAAGTTTTGAAACCTGCTTCTCAATATCAAGTGGCGAGATACCCGTATTGGAAGGAGCCGAATCAAGAAGCACACCAATATACGTTCTGATCTTATCAGATTTCTCCACTTCTAATGCAGCATTCAGCTCATTGGAATAAGCATTTGCACCCTGTTTGCCGATAACTTCCAATGCCAATTCTCTAACAGTGCCCTTTTTATCCTTAAGCAAAGCCGCGATATCATCATGCCAGTTCTGATTCACTAGTACAGGCACGAGTTCATTACGAACTCCTTTACTGCTATCATAGGCACAAGAAAGGAGTTTTGTTTTGAATCTTTCAGCGTCATTGCCCATAGCATTTATTGCTACTATTCTTGCGATATCTGAAAGCTGAGAAAAATCTATCGCAGTAAGTTCATCAGGATGGGAAGAAAGTATTTCCGTTGTTGTAATGAGATCCTCCTTATCATAATCAATGGCATGGCCGATAATATTTACAGTCTCCGTAAAAGATAAACCACAGCTACGAAGGACATCAAAAGTCTCCTTTATATGTTCATTCAGATAAATACCTGTTAATTTATAAACGTAATACCTTCTGTCCCACGAATCATCATAGGAGCAGAGAGACAATATGGTAATAGTACGAGTAAGATATTCATCGATGCCAAACACATCATAATAGTTGCATTCAGTATCAACATACAAATTCCATCCACCCTTAGTCAAAGGACGAGCCTCTTCAAGGGTTGCTTCTCCGAGTATGTATTTTGCAACGACCTCACAATCAGGTTTTCCGGTTATTGATTTGGAGAAACTTTTTCTCACCGCTTCAGCAAGTTCCTTACGGCATCTATCTCTAAATTCATCGACAAAAGAGGCAGAATTAGGATCAACACGCTGGAGTGTCTCGCACATATATTTAACTACGGATTTATTTCCAGACAATATAGCCTCCTTGAATTGTTCAGGATAAGTTTTGGCAAGTCGTTCTATCCACTCATCCCTATCTGGCAAAGCCTCAATATTTAAGAAATAGTTCTTGCTTTCAGTCTGAAAGGCTACGGAACTTATGTATTCCGGCGTAACCAAACAGTCGTCAGCTTTGTTTGATTTGAAGATCTTTGCAAATTGATCCAAAACATTCAAAGCTTTTCGGTCTGTTCCATTTGCGACACCATTACCTTCAATATATTTGAATAACTTTACAAATGGATTCGGAACATTTATAGCGATTTCTATGATATTCTTTGTAGGAACTTTAGCATATCCTACTTTGAAGTTGACACGCGCTATGTTTGAATAGAGAGCAGCCTCACCCAATGCACAGGTTATACAAGCCAACATTCTTAAATATAATTCTTTGTGATCTTTATTGCCATTTTCGTACTTCTGCAAAATAGTGGCATAATTTTCTTTCCAAAGCTTTTCTGCAGCCGCGACTGCCCATTTCCCATCTTCGGAAAGATCTTCACCTTCTTGCTCCAATAGGTAACAAAGAAGAATGGCTTTTCTAGTATATTCATTGGGATAAAAGTCGTAAACAGTCCTGAGGACGGAGGAGTTTGTCGTCTTAGGTAGCTCGTAACCCTTGGCATTGTCAAAACACATCGCATAATATAAAACCTCTGGATCTATTCCAAGATTATCCGAGATTGGCTTTATAATAAGGGATTTAAACTTCTCAGAATGATCCATCATATTATTGTGATAGATGAAACTGTCAAAAAGTTCGTAGCAAGCATAACCAAACAGCGTATAAATAGCCAAAATGAATCTTTCGGCAAGTTCGGTATTTTCTTTCTTGATTATCTCCCTTTTAACGATTGTATCGATTTCATATCGATTCGTACGATAGGTTTCCCTATACTTCTTTTCGATTTTGCCAAGCAAAGCGTTATTCCTCGGCTGAGTTATATCTAGATACTCGCACACGATATTGAGATCTTCCGATGAAACCGCCCCTTTCAAATGTGATCTCAGGTCGTTCAGAAAGTTCTCAAACGCTGATGTTCTTTTTTCGTAAAGCATTGTTATTCCTCCTTTTCTATATTGTTCATATTATGTAGAGCTGAGATTCTTCCCAGTTTGTTTTCTGCTAAAATAATATATTTCATAAGTTTTGACGCATAAGAGAGTGATTTCTCGGCATCTTGGTCGAAACGGTTCCGGTAGCTGTCAGTTGAGGAGAAAAAGTCTTCGGCGAGTGCTGCAAGTCCTGACATTCCACAACGTTTAATATTCTCAAGAAGTGGTGTGTGATTTTCCACCGTCGAACTTAATCCACTTCTAACACACCTTACAACGCTGTTCTCCACTTCAGATAGAAGATTCAAAAGCACATGAGCGTATTGAGGGGCGACGGTGGAGGTCTCAGAAGGCGGTGAGAAGCTATGGAAGTCCATATCTTCGATGAAATCGTAAAATTCTATCGGATTAAGCGCGATAACGCCATTCTTAATTCTTGCAGAGACAAGCATTGTCCACACGTCTACGGTATCGTTAATTCTTCCGCATATCTCCTCAATTTTTTCGACAAACTCCTTATTTTCGGCAAAGTACTTCACCTCCGCAGTCACCGTTCTCTCATCACGGTCAGAGATTACCATAGAGAAAATCTGCGTATGTTTGTCAAAACCGTAGTCTTCGAGTCTGTGAATGCGGATAAGGAAGAGTCTGTCCTTTTTTGTTCCGGCATAATATGCAAGTTCACGGAAGTCCGTAATCACGAGTTTTCTCAACTGCGGGCAATTGAGTTCTGCCTTGCTTGTAAGAGCAACCTTTGTCTCAGAAGAACCAGAAATCTTTTCTCCACTAAGTTTGGCATTTTTCAATACAAGTTTTGAGTACATCATCTTTACAAGAGGTATATTCAACCCCCAGATAACGGTTTGTACTGCTCTTTTATGTGGATCTTGGGAATAAAACGTAGGACGAAGGTCGGAATACATCAGGAAGCGTGGCTGTTCGTTCTCGTCAAGATTCAAAAAGTAGTACACGTTGCCTTGGTATTCCCCTCTTACGACCTCTCTCTGGCCTATCGGCAGCAATTCAAGTTCCCCAGGATATAGTTCATAGGTGTCACGGAAAACTCCGAGTTTTTCACAAGTGACATCGTCGCTTTCTAGTTCAGCAAGTGTTGAGGCGCAGGCGCAGATCAATCTTGTAAAAGCCTGAGCATCGAAGGAGGCTCTGCGGTTTATGCAGTCTGAGAGTCTGCCCGATAAAGCCCGAAGCTTTCGTTCTGCATCGGCCATTTTAGCGGTGTGAGCGCTAACAGCCGCAAGTTCTAAAGCATCTGCCACTGAACTGTCCGCACGAACAAGCCCCCTCGCAAGCAATGTGCCAAGCAACGAAAGACTATGTTTGGCGCAACTCTTAATTTCAGAAATATCATCAGGTGTCAAAGCCTCGTCGACGGCTTTTCCAGAAGGCATTTCCTTCGGAGATTCTTTACTGGGCTCCGTGACCATAGGTTCTTTGCTGGGCTCTGGGGCCTGAGGTTCTTCAGTTTGAGGCTTCGCCAAACCTTCTGGGACCTCCTTTTTCAGAAGCAATATTGCTCCAAGGATATGTCTGCACACTGTCCTTGAGGGACAGGAGCAAGTGCTTTTTTCAAACGGGAACCTTATGACACACTGTTCACCGCCGACGGTAATCTGTATCGTGTCATCCACTTCGGTATATTCCGCTGTAAGACCTTCTATATCCTTCAAGGCACGTTTGTAGAGGCCCTTGTTTGCAAGAGCCGTCAGCGTATCTTCGTTTGCCGCAGAAAGTTGGGCTGCAAGTGTTTCATTCTGTATCATATCATCACCTCCCTCAACTCAATATTCTACCTATATAGTCACCCAACTGATCAGGTGTCAAAGCACCTACGAACGCTCCCATATCAGCAAGGCGTTGACCCAAATTTTTGTCGTATGCAGGATTGGCACATTCATCAAGAGCCGTGAGGAAACTGAGTTTTGCCCCACTCGTCAGGATATTTTGCGTAGTGTTGAGCAGAAGGTTCGGATGAGTGCCTTCGTAAAGGTCCGTCACGCACAACACACAGGTATTGGAAGGTTCTTGTATCAGTGATTCACAATAGGAGAGCGCTTTCCCAATATTTGTACCGCCACCCAACTGAATGCTCATCATAACCTCCGCAGGATCCTCCACCATACCAGAGAGGTCTACGATCTCTGTATCAAAGATTACAAGTCTGATTTCGGCAAATGGCAACTTGGATATTATTTGGGCCATAACCGCACTGAATATCACAGAGCCGAGCATAGATCCACTTTCATCAACGGCAATTATAACCGTCTTCTTGTTGTATTTTTTCACTCTGCTTGAGAAGTATATATCCTTCAGCACAAGTGTTTCGTTTTCCTTGTCGTAATTTTTCAAGTTACGCCATATCGTCTTACGGATGTCAATATTGCGTGCTGAATGTATGGGACTTTTGGTACTGCGGTCAAGTCGGCCAGTCAGAGCCTGCTTTGTGTTATGGGCGAGTTTCTTACTCAGTTCTTCTGCTACAGTACGGGCAATCCTCTTTGCAGTTTCGAGCACTTCTCCCTTCATCAAATGTTTAAGCTGAAGGATTGTTTTCAGTAGCGACATGTCTGGTTTCATCTGTTCAAGCACCTTCTTGTCAGTCAGCAACTCAGTCATTTTGAACTCATCAAGGGCATGCCGTTCAAGCACCTCAGATGTCTGTCGGGGAAACAACTCTCTTACTTTTGTGATCCATCTTGCCGCAGTCAGTTGTGAATCTCCAAGTCCCCCGCTTCGGTCGGACGTTCCATCATCAGCACGGACATCGTCACCCTGTGCATGACTATAAAGATAATCAAGCAACTGCTCCATATCCTCAAAAGACTGGATTTCTCTTTCACTTCCACTGAACGGAAGAGAGTTATCTGACATACTGCCGAGCACCAGTCTCCAACGATTTATTGCAAGGTTATTATCAAGCATATTCGAATCCTCCTTTTACGAGTTCTTTGACTATCTCATTGTCGAATTCATGTCCGCAGTTCCATAGCGACTCATCCGCTATGTTATCATACAACAGAGAAACAACATCTGTCTGATATAGGCCAGCGATAGTCTCGGCAGTTTCATTTATCTCCTGGGGCGTAAAATAGCTGAATGCGAGCCTTAGAGAGGGAAGGATCTCCATAAAATCATCGGTCTCCATCGAGGTCAGGAGTTGATCTGTCATAACAAGGAAATCATTCTCTGCAAAGACGATGTCCCTCGCAGTAAAGAAAAGTCCCTTAAGATAATCAGCACCCTGTTTCTTGACGGCAATGGTTCCGTTAAGGTATCCGCACATTGCCGCCTCGGCATCTTTCTGACGGGCTGGATCTCCAGCACAGAGGAGTCCCATTGCCGCACCGTACACAGCAGGATTCTTGTCGTTTGCCCTAATGAGTTGATGGAGTGCTGCGATAAGCGAATCTCTTCGTTCAGGCAGAATACTTTCCGTCAGCGAAAAGAACTGTTTCATCAACGTGCAAAGATCGTCGGCCTTTTTATCCGTCACCGATGCCATCGTTGGCAAAAGCATAACAAGTTTGTCAAAGCACTTCGACATCAGAGGCAGAATCGTTTCGTCCTCATAGTCATACAGACGCTTAAGATCCAACAGCGTCCGGAAATAAGAAAGGGCCTTGCCTACCGAGAAGAAATCTCCATCTGAGACGACGAGTCTCAGCAGAGTATCGCTTTCGTTGTCTATGCTTATGCCCATCAGGAAGCAATCCACCGCCAAATGAGCCGCATTTTCACAACGTTGTTCGTTCTGAAACAACTGTATGGCGACATTTGTACAAGCAGTCTCTATTGTGAATCCATCAGTCGTGCGGTCGATAAGGGTGGCATCTACAGCTGGCGATCTGCGGTATTTCCACTCCTCACGCACTCTACTGCAGTCACATTCGTTGTGAAGGTCAGGACCTTTGATTCTCTCGCAAAACCCGGTCTCAAGGAAACGGAGCCGATGAAAGAATCTGCTGAGTTGCAGACTTCTTTCCGAAGAGAATAGGGCGCATTCCACATGCTGGGCTGTAATGACATTCGTTTTAAGTTTGAACCTACGACATTGTTCTTCAAAATCCGCAACCAATGGAGGGGTATGGACCCTATTACCTATATTCCCTATTTTATTTCCTGTCGCAAGTTTGTTCAGTATGTCAAGTGGCATGGCAGAAGAGATGGTCTTCTCGCCTTTAATCATAGCCCCAGTCACGCCATCGATAAGCTCAGTCATACCGCACTCACGCACGCCTCTCAGCGAGGCAAGACCGCTCATCAACATTTTTGCGGCGGTGACATCAGCAATCGATACCGGAATATCTTTTTTAGCCGCTTCTTTGCTGGTTTTAATCAGCAAGCTAAGTGTTTCGTCATCATATACCCCTTTGTAATCTTTTCCGCCCCGTAGGTTCTTGTATATGCAATCATAAAAATAGGGCCATTTCATTCCTGAAGCGTATCCGTGCAAAGCATCCGCCGCTTCATAAGAATATGCGGCAGGGAAAGATCCTGTGCAATCATCAGGGATTTTGTGTAAAGCGACCGTCGGGATATCTCCTTCCAGAAGCTTTATCAGTCCAGGCGTGTGAAAACCACCAGTCACGACAAGCACCCGTTTGTATGTGCCCATGGACTTCCGAATGTTTGCTGCCATATACAGTTCTCTGACTGTGGTACCGTCGGCAGAAAGCTCCTCCTCGGTCACATCGCTACGTATGAGCGAGCAATAGGTGTACATGTTATGCACAAATTTTTCGGGAGTAAGTTCCAGTCCAGCAATCTCAAAATACTTTTCCCAGAACTCGTCAAAGTCCTTTACTTTCGTTTTTTCGCACAAGTATTTATAATAATCACCTATGGAGAGTCTACCGTCGTCAGCATAGTTTTGCTTTTCATATCTTCGCAAGCCCTTGCCACCCTCAGTGTTGATCAGGATTTCACTATAGGGTAGGTCGATAAACTGTGCCGGTATTCCGAGTCTTTTGGCCTCACACATTGCATTGTACTCGGGCGATGAATACAAAAAGGGATAGTAGCAACGATAATTTTCACCATCGCTGTCAATCAAGTTTTTCTTATCCTTGTAAAAATAATAGATGGCCGCCGGCAATACGGTGTTGTCATCGGTCAATACAGAAATAAGATCGCAAGCATTCTCCGGCCCTTCAATCAAAACGATTTCTGGACGGTAAAGTTCTATTGTGCGGGTAAGATGATAGGAACAGACAGGACTGTGATGTCTAACGGGAAAAAACAGCACAGGAGCTGAAAAGTCCCAATCAATCATCTTAGTTGATTTGCTGTCTTGATGTATTCTTTCCATAAATCACCAGCCTTGCTTTTTTCTTTTGACACAGTCCTGAAATAACATTTGAGCTTTTCTAAGTCGTCCTTGTTTTCTTTGCAGACTGCGCCCAGAAGTCCTTCGGTAAGCACCGCAGGCTCTATGCGACCGTTGCCGTAATACCAAGCATGGCATAGGGCCTGATAGTACACGGACACAGCCTCAGCGGTACTCATCACAGCGTTGGGACGCTCAATCACCGTACCCTCTGAAGTCATACCCTCACGCAACTCATGATATGTCACAGCAAGAAGTTCAGCCACATCCGTATCCACAGGGCACTCGATATTTGCCGACTTGGCAAGTTCTGAAGCCTCTCGGATTATAATTTCCTTTTCAAGTCTCACATCCCTTACAGGCTCTACTGTCTCGAAGTTAAAACGTCTTTTCAAAGCTCCAGACATCTCATTGACACCCTTGTCACGCGTATTCGCAGTTCCTATGATATTGAAGCCTGGTTTGGCAAGGACAAGCCCTTCATCTCCCATTTCCGGTATGTTCATTATCTGGTCGGACATGACAGAGATTAAGCTGTCCTGTATCTCTGCCGGAGTACGGGTGATCTCCTCAAACCTTGTGAATATGCCCTTCTCCATGCCTATAAGCAAAGGAGACGGTACCATAGCCTCACGACACGGACCCTTTGACAAAAGCAGTGCATAGTTCCAACTGTACTTTATCATATCCTCGGTAGTGCCGGCAGTTCCCTGGACAGTATTGGTTGATACGCCACAACATGCGGCAGACAAAAGTTCAGAGAGCATTGTCTTAGCCGTGCCCGGTTCGCCCACCAGCATGAGTCCACGGTTTCCTGCAAGAGTTATGATCGCTCTCTCGACAAGAGCGTCGTTACCATAGAACTTACGTTTGATTTTCACCTTTCCATCAGGAGTATTGACTTCACCACCTAATATGAATGTTCTCACCGCAGCTGGAGAGAGTTTCCAGTTTGCAGGTCTTTTTGCTTTGTCATTTTTTTCAAGAGCACTTAATTCTTCCGAATAGCGCACTTCTACGGGAGGTTTGATAAATTGTTCCATTTTTTATCTCAGTTGGAGGATAAACAAAAAAGCTATACACATCATTAAAAATCAGCAAACTATACTGCTAAATCATAAAATTTACAATTAAGGTATGCACAACTTTTCACACAAAGGTTCATAAATTCTTAGAAATCTGCAAGGGAAAATTTCAAAATATTTGGGCAAAAATAGATTTTCCATTCATAAACGACAGGAGGCTTTCCAGCCTTCTGTCGACAACCATATCATAAAACCTTAGATCAGAAATTTGATCGTGCTTTCCAATACTCACTGCGCTCCTTACGAAAATCGCCACCATTGAGAAGGTATTCGCTTAATGAATCCGCGGCATACAACAAGTCATGTCCATGCAAGAACTGATAGATTTTTCCGTCTGACTTCTGAACCATCACAGCGTTGTCTATTCCAACAGACTCTATAACATAACAATCCATTGGAAAATCTGAAAATAGCTCACGCATATTCTGTGTTCGAATAACAGTAGATACATGTCGAGAATCCACGACTCCGCATAATTCCATTCCATCAACTTCTATATATCCAAATTTTTGAGTATATTCCCAAAAGTCTTTAGAAAAATTAACTCCTAAAGACTCCTCTGCTTGAGCAATTTTTAATGATTCGACTTCACCTTTCGAAAAAAAATCATCCAATTTATCTGCTAACGAATTTATCACATCTATAATGTTCTGATTCATATCATGAAATTAAGAGACTGTTTAAATTTAATTAAAAACTTTTTTAGAGGCCTCGAAAAACATCTAAAAAATACATCCAAATAAATGATTATCAGTTTGATAAGTGGTTATTTTTCGTGTCTTTATAGTGAGAAAAAGAAAAGAATATGACAAATTATCCAACAAATCTCACCGATAATCAGTGGAAAATTATAGAAAAATTTTTTAGTGAGCAAGAAAGAAAACGAAAATATTCGCTCAGAAAAATTTTTGATGCAATCAATTACCTCTTGAAAACGGGCTGTCAGTGGCGGATGCTACCCAAAGAATTTCCACCTCACAATACCGTCTTCTATTATTTCAACAAATGGAAGAACGAAGGTGTTTTTGAGGAATTCTTTTTGAGATTGCACATTTTCATCAGGGTATTGCTGGGACGAGAAGAATGCCCGAGCCTTGGAATAATTGATAATTAATTCAATCTATTGCAGGTCATAATGGGCTATTGGAACAATAACGGAAGGAACTGACACAAATAACTTCTCCAATTTCTCCAGATATGTCCGCCTTCACTCTCTACATAGGTGTAAGGGAATCCATTTGCATCTAAAAATGACCTAAATTTTTGGTTTTCAGCATACAGGAAATCATCTTTCCCAATAGCAATCCAATAGAGCGCCGGTTTTTGTGCAAACTGTTGCTTTATTTTATCCTCACAATTCCTGTAGATAGGAGAGTCCTTTTTACCCTTGAATCTTGCTGATGCAGAAAAAAGTCCGACATAGTTGAATTGCGTAGGATATTCTTTTGAAATTTGCATGGAATGGAATCCTCCCATTGATAGCCCTGCAATCGCCCTCGATTCTTTTTTTGCGATGGTTCTATAGGCCTTATCAACAAATGCCACCACCTCTAAAAAGGCATCCTCAAATGAGCCGTCGGTTGTTTTGGGCAACTCAATTGTAGGCGTGACGAAACCTGCAGGCGATTCTCCCCATGCAGCCTGCAAATCGGAATTTCCGTTGGTCATCACCACTATCATCGGTTTGGCCTTGCCTTGGGCTATCAGATTATCAAGAATTTGTGTCGCACGGCCCAATGTCGCCCACGAATCTTCGTCGCCTCCCGCACCATGCAGGAGATACAGCACAGGATATTTCTGTTTGTTAGTTTCATAACCTGCAGGAGTATAGACGGTGATACGTCTGTCTGCATTTAATTTATCGCTATGGTACCACACCTTGCAGAGAGAGCCATGTGGCACGTTTTGTACTTTATACAGCTCGCTTTCCTTTCCATCGATCAGAAACAGATTGTTGATGGTCACCACGTCGCGCGACATGAAGACGTTGGACGGATCTGAGATCTTCACCCCGTTCATCATATAGGAGTAGCTATACAATTCAGGATTAAGTGGTTTCGGGGTAGTATATTCCCACACGTCGTTGTTCACCTTTTTCATCACCGCCTTCTCGTCCTTAGACAAGAAGTCGCCTACGACCTCGACCGTCGTTGCATCGGGTGCTTTCAGACGGAAAGTGACGGTGTTGTCTTTATTTACTTCCGGAGAATTGACGGGAGTTTTCCACCATAGATTCTCTTGACACAATGCCTGCCATGTGAAACATAGAGTACAAACTGCTAACAATACCTTTTTCATCTATTTTAATCCTAATACACAACTTATTTTCATCCCATCCCCATGAAAACGAAGCCTCAAAGGTTGTTTCATTGATAAGAACGGTTTCACAAATATAAAGGAATTTCAGGAATTGGTTCCTATTGACAATGAGGAGAATATATTACCTTTCCGACACATCTTTTAAATCACAATTATTTTTTGATATTCAGCTATTGTATTGGTTATGGATATTTCGCAAATGGTGATCGGACTCCTTCTCTTTGGGGACGTCTTCCCAGTTCGCTAACGGTTTTTGATGATTGGGCATTTCTAGGATGTTATAGTTTGGAAACGATTCTTTTCCCGTAGTTGTGCCAAGGCCTGCCTTAGCCTATGGGTATATCGGAATTTCCCCTGTATATTTATATAATTTAACGGTTTTCCATCTTTGTTTTCCTTTATATAATGCATAATTTTGCAGAGGAAAGAAATCGCGTATGCATACTTCTCATCTCATATCAGACTTGGCCTTGATTTTGGTCTCGGCGGGTTTGACCACCATCTTGTTTAAATGGCTGAAACAGCCGGTCGTCTTAGGTTATATCGTGGCGGGTTGTCTCATCGGCACACATATCTCTTTGACACCGACCGTTGGCTCGACGGAGGATATCGGAAACTGGTCGGAGATAGGTGTTGTCTTCCTGCTTTTTGCCTTAGGTTTGGAGTTCAGTTTCAAGAAGTTGCTGAATATGGGCAAGACGGCCCTGATTGCCTCTCTGGTGATCATTTTTTCGATGATTGTTTTAGGAACCCTTGTCGGTTTGGCTTTGGGGTGGGGAATAACGAACAGCATGCTGTTGGGTAGCATGATCTGCATGTCCTCTACGACGATTATCATCAAGGCTTTGGATGACTTGGGACTTCGTTCGCAGAAATTCACTAATGTGGTGTTTGGCATCCTCATCTTGGAGGATTTGATGGCTATCTTGCTCTTGGTGCTTGTTTCGACCATGGGAGCGAATAAGTCGTTTGCTGGCGGGGAATTGCTGACGGATATGGATTCTCCTTTCTGGAATCTCCTCAAACTGCTCTTCTTCCTCACGGTTTGGTTGGTCTTCGGTATCTTTTTTGTGCCGACTTTCTTTAAGAAGACCAAGCGATTCCTGAACGACGAGACGATGTTGATTGTTTCGTTGGGTATGTGTCTGGCCATGGTGATGTTTGCCATCAAGGTGAATTTCTCGGCGGCTTTGGGTGCTTTTGTCATGGGTTCCATCTTGGCAGAGACTGTTGAGGCTGATTATATCGAACGTATCATCAAGCCGGTGAAGAACCTTTTCGGAGCCATTTTCTTTGTCTCCGTGGGAATGATGATTGATTTCTCGATTTTGCTGGAGTATGCTTTCCCTATCTTGATCATCACGTTGACGGTGATTTTAGGCCAAGTCTTTTTTGCCACTTGCGGTATTTTGCTTTCGGGGCAACCTCTAAAAATAGCCATTCAATCGAGTTTTAGCCTTACGCAGATTGGTGAGTTCGCCTTTATCATTGCCCAGTTGGGAACCGATTTGCATTTGATCGACGGGTTCCTTTATCCGGTGATTGTGGCGGTTTCGGTCATCACGATTTTCATCACTCCGTTTATGATCAAGTTGGCGATGCCGGCCTACCTTTTCATCGAGGCCAATATGCCGGCAGACTGGAAAGTCTTCATTGAGCGTCGTTCGTTGGCCAACAAGGAGGCGATAGCGGAGAATGTATGGCATAGCCTTTTGATGCAGATGCTCCGAATCGTTTTAGTTTACTCCGCTTTGGTGGTGGCGATTATCATCTTGTCCGTCAATTACTTCATTCCTTTTGTCAAGGAACATATAGACGGCTGGTGGGGCGCATTGTTGGCTTCGTCGCTGACGATTCTCATCATATCGCCTTTCTTGCGTGCTATGGTGGCTAAGAAGAACCACTCGAAGGAATATCGCTATTTGTGGAATGTCTCACGCTATAATAGGGCACCGCTCATCATTCTCATCGTCCTTCGTTTCTTGCTGGCGATGGCGTTCATCTGTTTCGTCCTGATGCGTACGTTTGATGCGGCTATCGGACTATTGATCGTTGTAGCGGGTCTGTTGGTGGTCTTGATGATGATTTCGAAGCGGTTGAAGTTCCACTCTATTATCATTGAGCGTAAATTTTTCTACAATTTGAATTCCCGTGAATATGAGCTCTCTAAGATTGACCCACGGGAGGTCTCTCCGTTCAATAAGGGCAACTTGGCGATGCATCTCTCCGTCTATGATCTCCATCTGACCGAATTTGAGGTTTCTCCGAATTCGATCTGCGTCGGCAAAGAGCTGAAGGTGCTGAATTTCAGGAAGCGGATGGGTATCCATGTTGTCTCTATCATTCGGGGTGAAGAGCGTATCAATATCCCGGGCGGAACCGAGCAAATCTTCCCAGCCGACAAACTCTTGGTGTTGGGTACGGACGACCAGTTGAAAACCTTCGAGACGGAACTCTCGTTGAAGCGTGCAGTCTCCGAGAATAAGGAGGTGGGCCTTGAGCAGATTGAGGTGGAGAAGGATTCTGTGCTAATAGGAAGAACTATCCAGCAATCAGGTATTCGTGACAAGGCTAAATGTCTTGTAGTCGGGATTGAGCATAATGGAGTTTTGTCGATGAATCCGGATATTTCTACTGTATTCCAAAGTGGCGACATGGTTTGGATCGTGGGTGAAAGCGAGAAAATCAAGGAATTGACCCATACGCAAAACACCATCTCCATCGTCGATGCGCAATAATAATTATTCCGCCTACATTTAAATAGACTGTCTATACACTGTGAGATTATTTATCCATTGTGTAAAGATAAAATTCGGTATAGTTCGTCTATCTTATCATTTAGTATCAACTCATCGGGAAATTCGGCCTCTTGGATCAGTTCCAACACCCGTTCGTGTCGACCGACATCAAAGGAGATGTGAGCGTCGCTACCCATGATGATAGGCACTTCATATTTTTTGCAGAGGCGTAGGACTTCCAAGTTGTTGCTTCGGGCGAATTTCTTTTTTCGGTCTGGGTTGAGCGAGCTGTTGTTTATTTCCAAGACAGTGCCATACTCTTTAGACGCCAAGACGATAGGTTCGAAAAGCAGTTCGGCGGTGCCGTCGGCCGGGTGGCTGATGATGTCTATCTTTTTGTTTTTGATGACGTTGATCATTCCCGTCGTATTCTCTTCGATGGAGCCTTTCTGGTAGCATCGTCTATGTATGCCGGCGATGCGGATATCTAGTTTGTCGATGTCTTCCTCCTCAAAATCTAATGCGCCCGTATAGTCCAAGATGTTGAGTTCCGCGCCCATCAAGATTTTCACGCCGTAGAGTTCCCGTGGGATGATGCCGAAGTTTCGGAAGTACATCGGGTGGCAGGCATCGGGCATGGCGGGGCCATGGTCAGTTATGCCGAGCACTTTCAATCCTTTCATGGCGGCAGCCTGTGCCATCTCTTGGATGGTACTGTAAGCGTGTCCGCTCATCACTGTGTGTGTATGTACGTCGAGAATAGCTTTCATAGGCCCTCTTTTTTATAATAATTTCAGTTCTGCCAAGTAGAGGTAATGGTCGTCTTCATAAACCTTTTGGCAGGAAAAACCGTGAAGTTTTGCACATTCCTCCAGTTTCTCGTAGTCGACGAAAACCCAATCGAATGGATTTCCCTTTTTGCCGTTGAATTCGAAAGAATACTCCAATTCACCGTAATAATTGCCGTTCAGATCGATGAGAACGCTGCCGTCTTCCTCCTCGAAAAGATAGATGAGGTCGGAGGAGTCCAGAAGGATTTTTCCTCCGGGAGCCAACAATTTTTTCGCCTGTTTGAAGAAGGCTGAGAGGTTGTTCAGTTTGCCGACGATACCGATGCCGTTCATCAACATCAAGATAGTGTCGTAGGACTCTCCCTCATATTGGAAGAAATTGGCGAGAACACTTTTCTTTATTCCCCGCTTTTGCATGACCTCCACAGCGCCCGCCGAGATATCGAGGGCGGTGACGTCCAATCCCTGTTCCTGTAAGTAGAGCGAATGGCTACCCGCACCGGCACCCACGTCGAGCACGCGTCCCGAACAACGTTTCAGGGCGGTCCGTTCCGCTTGAGGCATCTCTTTGTAGCTTCGGAAGAAGGTGGAAATCGGCCACTCCTCTGTCTCCGCAATATCGCTTTCAACCACAAAAACTGCCTTTTTATCGCCATTTTGGTAGGCCATCAACCCTTCACCGAATATATCTTCCTTCATGTCTTAAATGAGTGTTATGTGACGAAAGGCTGAATATTGCCAACCTTTTATACAAATATAAGGAAAGGGGGGTAAAATTCAAATGGTGGGAGAGAATTTGTTATAATGAAAAAGCCCCGCAGGGAGTGCGGGGCTGAAGGTGTGCCATATAGGCACAAAAAATGACTAATTTAGAATCGAATTATTTAATCTTTAGCTCGCCTCCTTCTAATACAGAAAATCCTCCCTTAAGCGTTGTGCTATTTACTGCATCCAAGGTGACATTTGCACCTGATTTGATGGTTACAGAGCCTTGAGGTTTGCTTGTTGTTACGTGTGCACCGGCAACAATGTTATCGCAATTCCTTGTTCCTGTCCCAGTGAATGTCTCATTTTGTATGATGCATTCGTTAGAATGGTAGATGTAAGGAATATAGCCATCCAAAGTCACAACAACAACGTAATCGTTAGGTACGTTGGTGAATTTCGGATTTTTATTTGAGTCGGATATTATGGAAGTCCTTCTATAAGAGACACCACCATCATTTGCACTAGATACGCATACAATGGCATTGTTAAAGTTTACATTATTCACCCAAAGATTTCCGCGCCCGTCCGGAGATAAAGTTATATTGCCGAACTTCTTAGGTGATTCTTTCCAGAAATAAGTTTCTGGACAACCTGCGAGGTTGTGGGTAAGTATTGTCCAATGAACTATATTATCGTATGAGATAGACAATTGTCTAAGCAGTATCTTTGACCAATATTCCAATTGACCTAGTCTGCATGGATGTCCTTTAATAGATTCCATGAAGTATTTGCCTAATTCGGGGCCTTTATTTACCCAGCCATTCCTTGTATTACCCAAATAGGCAACCCCTCCTCTATCATATTCACATAGAAAAGATTCTCCTAAATTTCTCCTGCCGAAATTCCAATAATCGTCAAATGGCATATTTTCACAACTATAGGAATATATGATGGCTGGATAGTCATAATTGTTTAAGTTGTTTAAACCGTTATTCGATTCCACTATAGAACTAAATAGCATCTTATTCCCATGAGTATCATAGACATTATCTTCCTCATCGTATGAGTCATTGGCTAAGATATTGCTATTTATCCTTGTTTTACCTCCTGTATTATCTTGCCATATGCCAAATGCAAGAGGACCTCCATGATTAGAATTACAGTATAGGCCATATTGCCTCGAATTAAATGATTGGATTACACTTGGAGCTTTAGTGGAGTTGGCCCCTGGTGACGAAACAATAACATCTGAAAAAAAGAATGATGGAAGGCTATTTTTAAAAGTCGAATAGTCTATATATGTATTGCCACCATTTGAATTGTTGGCTGTAATCAGGACTCGACCTAAATAGGAATATTCCCCTAATCCTGGATTTTGTTCATAGATTAGTTGTTTACGAGTCCATCTCTCTACATCAGCTCCGTCTTTACAAAGTAGACGTCCGACATAAAGAGGTTCGAGGTTTCCTGAGGCCATGATATTGTCTCCATAACGTTCTCCGTAATAGATATCTCCATCTCGGTTCCAATTTCCATCTAAATTTGAGTAGTAGAAATCAGAAGGTATTTTTGATGTCAAATATCCCATGTTTTCCCACCAATCGTTTTCCACCCAACTACTACTATTTCTTTTTCCTCCGCATCCATAGCGAACTGGGACAATATTTCCCATTCCTCCTAATAGCACGTATTTGCCAATCCCTGCTTCTTTGCTCGCACGAAGATACTTTCTAAGTTTTCCTGCATCATCATTAATTCCTGATACGAGATCTCCTCCTACGGCAGCGAGATCGTTCAGGATATCCTCAATAGCGACTGCTCCAGCATTTAAACCCTTTTGTCTTTTCCAAGTTAGCAATTGATTAAAGGATGGAATCAGATCTCGTTTGGTAATAACGACATATTCATAGAAGGGCACTTGCCAATTTTGTGCAGTTGCTCTTAAACTTTCGTTTTGTCTATGTTCTATAATTACCTTTTCGAGACTATCTTCTATCATTTCGGGGTTGTTGACACTAAATTTTAGATTTTCGAAATATTCATGAATATAATTCTCATGCATATTGTGTCGCACATTATTTTTCGATTCCCCTTCTGATGTTTTAACTAAAATGGAAAAACGATTGGCGATATCTATTCCATTTTTCGTCGGGTTGTAACTAATAGGGTATACCTTTACCGTGACCATATTGATAAGTCCTAATTCCCTCTCTACCGTAAAAAAGAGGTTCTTTTCTGGGTACGATGAATTTGACTTATATACCTTCTCATTTGGATTCGAGAATTCAGGGTTATTGTATATTCCTGTTCCTCCTTCTTCTTGTGAAGGATATAGTACGTTGTCCAATAGGACTTGGTTGCTGCTTTTCTTCTCTAAGATGATGTCAGTTGCCTCTTGTCCAAAGGGAATATAAAATCTATATATAAGGCAAGGTAGATTGGGGTTACCTGCTTCTTCTATATATCTCGCATTCTCCAAATTAATCTTTGAGTATGCTGTTCCATTTATCGTATCGGAACTTATGGTATATAAGTTCTCAATAGAGAAATCTTTTTGGAAATCAGCATATCCATTAGAGTAGGCGGCAAATGCAACTGATAATAGTATGAACGATTTCTTAATTCTTTTCATTTGCTGAATCATTTAGTAAGTGTCATTCTTTTAGTATCAATTAATTGTCCATCTACAATAAGTGAGTAAATGTACATGCCGGCTTTAAATTCGGAGCCTTTTATGGTAAGTTTATCGTTCCCTTTGGAGTTGATCTTGAATTCTTTTAGTTGGGCCCCAGTCATATCATAAATGTAGATAGAGGCGGAAGTTGCATTTTCAGGGACGAAATACTCGATTGTTGTCTCATTCTTGAAAGGATTAGGAGCATTTTGTTTTAGAACTGATTTGGTGGAAAATGCTTCGTCCAAAGCATAGTTGTTGGATTGTTTAGCTTCCACTTTCTCCAATTTCTCGTTGAGTTCGTTGATTTTGTTTTGTTGCTCTTTGATGGATTCAATCAAGACAGGGATGAGACCGATATAGTCGACAGCATAGTATCCGTCTGAATCTTGGTCGACAAGTTCAGGGTATACGGTCATCAATTCCTGAGCGATTAGACCAATACTTTTTTTATCGTAAACTCTTGCAGCCCTTAGACCATCTTCCCCTGCGGCTGGTTTCGAATGCAAATTGTAGCTTACGCCATTCAATTTCATCAGGTTTTCCAGTGAGTTACTGATAGGCTCAATTTCGGTTTTAAGTCGTTCGTCGGAGGTTAGCTTGACTCCTTCTGCCCAAACTGGAGTATTGAATGTGAATTTATTACCGTTACTTCTGTTGAAACATCCAATTATCTTTTCTCCGTCGTTGTAAGTTAAATAGATGCCGTTTTTCCCATGTAACCAAAGTTGATCGGTGTCTGTGGTGCCATACTCACCAATTACTACATTTCTAGTATGTTTGGAAAGTTGTCCATAATCGCCGAAAGCCAACATACCTTTACAGCCGAAATTTCCTTTTCCGAAAATTTGTAGGGTAACATCATTTTCGGGGTCATTGTTACTTTGTTGAAGGTAATTTGGAAAGTTTCCCAAATAAGTTTTACCATTGTTTAACACTGTAAGTTGCGCATTTGCTGCGATTGAAAGCGCAAGGAAAGTCATACTTAGACAAGTCTTTTTCATTTTTTTATGTATTTAATTAATAAAAAGTTGATTTATAGGTATTAGACAATTTATATGTCAGAAATTAAATAGTATAGTGTGTGCCAATTTTTTACACTATAATTTATGATTCGCCATATAATAGAGATTCCATTATTTCTTCTTTGTTACAAGAACTAAGAAATAGCCACACTAATGGTAATGATATTTGTTGTATTTAATGAAATATGTTTTCATGATAATAAAATTAATTTTAGTAAACATATTGATTCTTAAGAAATGCTCAGCATTTTGGCGTTAATTAACTATGCAAAGTTATTTTAATTTATGATTAAAACAAATTTTGTTATGAAAAAATAAGCATATTTTGAAATAATCTTATTTTGGCTTGTTTAGTCGTAGCTTTATTTCGAATTATATTAATGTTATTAATTTATATTTGTTTATTATAACTGATTTTATTTGTGTATTTTCATAAAATAGGAAAGATTCTATTTGAATTTCCATATTGTGTTTGGTTTGAAGCCATGAGCATTAGTTCTGGGGTAATTGAAAGCGATTCCTTTCCCTTAATCCTGTCCTGGATTAAATAGCTAGTTTCTAAGGCTTCCCTTCAATGTGGATTAGCATATGAATTCTTAATTTATAACTCTTATTTTCGTTATTTTTGCAAGCGGGTTATTGCCCTATTTGTAAAGGTTGTGATCTAATAAAAATAGCGATTTCATCGATGAAAAAGTTGGCGATAGAGGATTTGATTCCTGGAGGAAAGGGGTATAAAAAATTCCTTCCTCTTTGTTGGGAGGAGGTCTCCATGGACGGAGATTGGTGTCGTTACCGGAAAGGAGATGCCTATTATGGGCAGGCCATAGAGACGGGTAATCTCCTTTGGTCTCTCTCTTTAGAGACATTGAATACCCTTCTCCGTGGGGAAGGCCTGAAGGATTTGACGGAGATGCCTACTTTCCATTTCTTGAAAAAGAGTGCCGTCGCTTGGTTTTTGTTGGATGATTGCATCTGTTTTGTCGATGGTGCCTCTCCCTCTATTTGTCGAAAAATAGTAGTTAAGCCCGAATGGGAAAACATCCTTTTCAACGAAGAAAAGGCTCTTTTTTCGTTTACTTTCCAAAATGGGTTGTACCTGTTGGCTATGGATGGGAAGGCTCAGTTGATTTATCAAGAAGCGAATCGAAATATCTTGGCGGGAGCTGTCCCTTCCCGCAATGAGTTTGGCATTGAACAAGGTGCTTTTTGGTCGCCTGATGGGAATCGTTTGGCCTTCTATATTGTCGATCAAACGGCGGTTTCTTCCTATCCGCTGGTCAAAATCCAATCTCCAATAGCTACGGTCGCTCCCCTACAATATCCGACAGCTGGCTCTCCGAGCGAGCGTGTCCGTTTGGCAATCTATAGTTGCGTGACGGGGAGTGTGGTTGTTTTGCCTTCTTCGGACTGGCAAGAGAGTTATCTGACCTGTGTGACGTGGAGTCCCGATGGAAACGCTATTTTTCTTGCCGAGGTGGATCGTCCGCAGAAGCATATGTGTCTTCTCTCTTTCGATGCTTCGGATGGCCGCTTGCTTTCTACGCTATTTGAGGAGCAGGACGATAAGTATGTGGAGCCACAACATCCTCTGTTTTTTCTGGATGATGATTGTTTTGTATGGCAGAGTCGTCGGGATGGTTATAACCATTTGTATCTATATAGTAAGTCGGGTCTTTTGCTTCGGCAACTTACGTCGGGCGCCTACGAGGTGACGAAGTTGTGCGGTTATTCGGAAGTGACGGGAGAATTGCTCTATCTTTCTACCCAATCTTCCCCGTTGAATCGGGATCTCTATGCGGTGCGGGTATCCGATGGCGCCGTGCGTATTTTGACGAAGGAACTAGGTACCCATTCCGTGGCTTTTTCTTCAAAAAATGCCTATTTCATCGATATATATTCTTCTGTCACTCTCCCTGGAAAGGTAGTTCTGCGAAACCTGATGGATGATTCGGAGTGTTGTCTCTACGAAGCTCTGGATCCTTACGAGGGATGTGAATTGCCTGTAGTGGAAATCGGTTCGTTCTTGAAGGAGGGCGACGAAATCTTTTGTCGGATTGTCCGTCCTGCTCTTTTGGAGGAGGGAAAGCGTTATCCTCTTGCTTACTATGTTTATGGAGGGCCTCATGTGCAGTTGATTCGCAATGAGTGGATGGCAGGCACGAAGGGTTTTGAATATATGATGGCGTTGAATGGTTATGTGGTTATGTCCATCGATCCTCATGGTTCGGATAACCGGGGCAAAGACTTTGAACAGAGGATTTGGCGAAATATAGGGGCTGTCCAAATGGAGGACTATCGCTATTCGATTGAGTGGCTGCTTCGGGAGAAGGATTATGTGGATAGTCGCCGGATGGGTGTCTATGGTTGGAGTTTTGGTGGTTTCATGGCGACGCGACTTTTGCTTCGTTGTCCGGGACTCTTCGCTTTTGGGGTGGCTGGCGGCGCGGTCATGGATTGGGCATTGTATGAGGTGATGTATACGGAGCGTTATATGGAGACGCCGGCCTTGAATCCTCAAGGGTATGCGGAGAATGCGTTGTGCCGTTTCTTGGATGCGTTGTCTGTCGATTTGCTCCTTATTCATGGAGATAATGATCCGGTGGTGCTTTGGCAACACTCGCTTTCTTTCCTGAAAGAATCGGTTCTCAGGGGAAAATTGGTGGATTATGCGGTCTATCCAGGATATGAACATAATGTGCGTGGAGAGGGTAGGGTTCACCTTATGCAAAGGATTAAGCGTTATTTTGACCAACATTGTGGGTGAAAATGGCAAAACTTCATGGAAAATTAACTGAAAATAGTTATACACCCCCAAAGACTTTTGTTGTTCCTTATTTATTTTTTACTTTTGTAAGTTAAAATAAATGTAAAATGGCGCAAGGAATTGAATTTATATCTATTGATGATATTAAGAAGATCCTCTTTAATGGAGAAAAGTTGTCTTTTAGCGACAACGTGTACAAGAGAGTAAAAGAGAGTTTTGAGTTCTTGGATAAGTTTTCCAAAGAGCGTGTAATCTATGGAATTAATACCGGGTTCGGTCCAATGGCTCAGTATAAGGTGAGCGACGACGAGCGTATTCAGTTGCAATACAACATAATCCGTAGTCACTCAACGGGTGCGGGAGCTCCGTTGCCTGATATTTATGTTAGAGCAGCGATGATTGCCCGTGTAGGTACGTTCATCCAAGGTGAGTCGGGTGTCCACCCTGATTTAGTACGTCTTCTTACGGATTTCATTAATAACGGAATCGTTCCATTCATTCCAGAGCACGGAAGTGTGGGCGCCAGTGGTGACTTGGTTCAGTTGGCTCACCTCGCTTTGACATTGATCGGTGAGGGTGATGTTTTCTATAAAGGTGAACGTCAATCATCAGCAAAAGTCATGAAGGAGTTGGGCATCAAGCCTTTCGGTGTCCATGTGCGTGAGGGTCTATCGGTGACAAACGGTACCTCTTTCATGACGGGTATCGGTTTGGTGAATCTTTTCGATGCTAAGAACCTCTTCAAATGGGCTATCTATGCTTCTGTAATGTTGAACGAGATTGCTTCTTCCTATGATGACTTCATGCACGAGAAGTTGAATCAAGTGCGTCGTCAAGAGGGTCAGCAGAAGGTGGCTAAGATGTTGCGTGATATTTCCGCTTCCAGCAAATGCTTGTTGAAGCGTGAGGATTATCTATATAAGAATACGGACGAGCAAAAGCAGAGCGTCTTCAAACATAAGGTACAACCTTACTACTCTTTGCGTTGCGTGCCTCAGATCTTGGGTCCTGTACTTGAGGTGATTGAAAATGTGGAGCGTGTCTTGGTTAATGAGGTGAACTCAGCTACGGACAATCCAATTGTGGATGTCGAGAACCAAACAGTCTTCCATGGCGGTAACTTCCACGGCGACTATGTCTCCTTCGAGATGGATAAGTTGAAGATCGCCCTCACGAAGATGACGATGTTGATGGAACGTCAGATGAACTATTTGTTCCACGATCGTATCAACGGCATCTTGCCTCCATTCGTGAACTTGGGTGTCTTGGGATTGAACTACGGTTTGCAGGCTTCTCAATTTACGGCAACCTCTACGACTGCCGAGTGCCAGACGCTTTCCAATCCAATGTATGTTCACTCTATTCCTAATAATAACGACAACCAAGATATTGTCAGCATGGGTACCAACTCGGCTTTGATTGCTAAACGTGTCGTTGAGAACTCTTACCAAGTGATGGCTATCCATTTCATGGCGATAGTTCAGGCAGTGGACTGCTTGGGTATTCAGGAAAAACTTTCGATGGAAACGAAGAAAATTTATGATGAGATCCGTGCTTTCTTCCCTGTCTTCAAGGATGATACAACGAAGTATCAAGATATTGAGCATGTACAGGCTTATTTGAAAAAAGCATTGATTTAATCGAAAAAATTAGGATACAATAATATGAAAGTAGCACTTGTAACCGGTGGTTCAAGAGGCATAGGGCGTGCCTGCTCTGTGAAACTTGCCGAAATGGGTTATTATATTTTGGTAAATTACCAATCGAACGAGGAAGAGGCTAAGAACACATTGGCCTTGGTTCGCGAGAAGGGGTCGGACGGTGAGATCATCCGTTTCGATGTCTCCAAGAAAGAGGAGGTTGAGGCTGTCCTCGCAAAGTGGCAAGAGGAGCATCAGGATACCTATATCGAAGTTTTGGTGAACAATGCGGGTATTCGTCGCGACAATCTTTTGATCTGGATGACAGACGAGGAGTGGGATAAGGTTTTAGGAACCTGTCTCAACGGATTCATGTATACTACCCGTGCGGTCCTGAAGAATATGCTGGTGAAGAAGTTTGGCCGTGTTGTCAACATGGTCTCCCTTTCCGGCTTGAAGGGTTTGCCGGGCCAGACGAATTATTCGGCTGCCAAAGGTGCGGTTATCGCCGCAACGAAGGCTCTTGCGCAAGAGACGGCAAGGAAGAACGTGACGGTAAATGCCGTAGCGCCTGGCTTTATCCATACGGATATGACACAGGATTTGGACGAGGCTCAATTGAAGGTTCAAATACCGATGCACCGTTTCGGCAATCCGGAGGAGGTCGCTGCGGTTGTGGGTTTTCTTGCTTCGAAGGAGGCTTCCTACGTTACGGGTCAAGTCATTTCGGTAAACGGAGGTTTATATACATAGTAGGAAATGTTGCGTAGGGTAGTCATAACGGGAATAGGTGCTTACTCTTCCATAGGAAAGAACGTGGAGGAAGTGGCCGATTCGTTGTATCACGGTCGTTCGGGTATCGGTTTGGATCCGGAGCGTAAGGCGATGGGCTACCGTTCCTCATTGACGGGAATTTTGACGCTTCCCGATATACGTGATTTTGTGGATAGGAGGCAGAGGCATTCGCTTCCCGAGCAGGGTTATTATGCTTGCATGGCGGCTCAAGAGGCCTTTGCCATGTCGGGAATTGATGCCGATTTCATCAAGGATCATGTCGTGGGTGTCATCATGGGAGGCGATTCCAGTGCGGCTCCGATCATCAATGGTATTGACGGGATTCGGGAGAAGGGAACCACACTCTTGGTGGGTTCGGGCTCTGTTTTCCAATCGATGACTTCTACTGTCTCCATGAACCTTTCGGTGATTTTCAAGCTCAAGGGTATCAACTTTTCCATTGCTGGGGCTTGTGCGAGCGGTTCTCATGCCATCGGTATCGGCTACACGTTGATTCAAAGTGGATTGCAGGATTGCATACTCTGCGGAGGGGCGCAGGAGGTGAATAAGTATTCCGTCGCAAGTTTCGATGGAATCAGCACTTTTTCGATTCGGGAGGAGGCTCCCCAGCAGGCTTCCCGGCCATTCGACCGTGACCGTGACGGCTTGGTTCCAAGCGGTGGAGCGGCGGCTTTGGTCTTGGAATCGTATGATGAGGCGGTTCGCCGAGGAGCGACCATTCTGGCCGAGGTGGTGGGTTATGGTTTCTCTTCTTGTGCTGACCATATCTCGATTCCGAATGTGAACGGACCTCAGTCGGCTATGCAAATGGCGATAGAAAGGGCAGGTTTGCAGTTGAGCGACATCGACTATATCAACGCCCATGCCACTTCCACGTCGGTGGGCGATACGAATGAGGCGAAGGCCATCTCTGCCCTTTGGGGCGAGAAGACTCCGTTGGTTTCATCGACAAAATCCATGACGGGCCACGAATTGTGGATGTCGGGAGCGAGCGAGGTGGTCTATTCCATCTTGATGATGAGGCGAGGATTTGTGGCCAAGAATCTGAATTTTGAGAATCCTGACGACTATTCTGCCAAGTTGAATATCGTGGCGGAAACGAAGGAAATTCCGATTAATACGGTACTTTCCAATTCATTTGGTTTCGGAGGAACGAATTCGAGTTTGATTATAAAAACTTTTAATTAATACTATACTTATGACAAAAGAAGAGGTTATCGAGAAGATTAATGCCGTGTTGGCGGAGGAGTTTGAGGTAGAGGAGTCTGTTATCTCGCCAGAGGCGCCATTGATGAAGACACTTGATTTGGACAGTTTGGATCTGGTGGATGTGGTAGTCCTTGTAGAGGAGAATTTTGGTATCCGTTTGAAGAACTCTGACTTCGTCGGCATCAGTACGTTCCAAGATTTTTATGATTTATTGAATTCTAAATTAGGGAATTAATATGTCGGAGTGGACGGGTAAGTCGCGCGGAGGAAGTTTTGGTCATCGTTTTTTTATTGCTTTGATTTCTCATGGCGGTAGGAGGGCAGCCTATCTTTTCTCTTCATTCGTGGTTCCTTACTTTGTCATTTTCGCTCCGAAATCAACAAAGGCCAGTTGGCGTTATTGGCGGCGTATCCATGGCTTGGGCAGGTTGGCCTCCATCCGGATGGTGTTTCGGCACTACTATCGTTTCGGACAGATCATCATAGATAAGATAGCGGCCGTTTCGGGGATGGATTCGCATTTTGAATATGATTTCTGTAATTATGACGCTTTCCTCAGCATCTTGAATGGTGGGACGGGCGTCGTGATGATTGGTGCCCATCTGGGTAATTGGGAAATCGGCGGACAGTTCTTCGGAAATTATGCTCCCAAACTTAATTTGGTGATGTATGATGCCGAATATCAGAAGATAAAGTCGGCTTTGGAAAAGGCGATGGGTGACAGGGCCTACCACGTCATTCCGGTCAATGAGGACGAGTTCTCGCATGTTTTCAAGATCAAGGAGGCGTTGGACAATTGTGAGTATGTCTGTTTCCAGGGCGACCGTTCCATCAATGAGAAGCATCTCTTGGAGGCCGATTTTATGGGTAAAAAGGCACTTTTCCCGGCGGGACCGTTCCAGATAGCTTCCCGATTCAAGGTTCCTGTCGTCTTCTATTTCTCGGAGAAGGAGGGACGAGACAAATATAGTTTCCGTTTCTTCATTGCCGAACCGGTGAAACGTACAAGGGAGGTAAAGCCGGAGGATGCTTTGCTGGCGCAATATGTGAAGGTTTTGGAGGAGCGCATCAAGTGCCACCCTGACCAATGGTTCAACTTTTATCCGTTTTGGCCTGAATTGGCTTGATTAAACGATTATTTATGCAAGAAGGTAGTGTATCTCATTCAAGTCTCTTTTCGGAGCCTGTGGCCGCAGGAGAGGCTGTTCTTGAACTCATCCCGCAGCGTTCGCCTATCGTGATGGTGGATGCCTTTTATGGCGTGGATGATGTTTGTTCCTATTCGAGTTTGACAATTCGCGAGGATAATCTCTTTTTTGAGGATGGAAAATTCCGTGAACCCGGCATCATTGAGCATGTGGCGCAGTCGGCTGCGGCTCGGGTGGGCTATGTCTGTAAGCAGGAGAATCGTCCTATTCCTGTCGGTTTTATCGGTCAATTGAAGAATTTCAAGATACATGCTTTGCCTTCAGCAGGGGATAAGCTTTGCACGACCATCAAGATCGAGAGTGAGTTTATGGGAGTTTCCCTGGTCTCTGCTACCGTATATGTGGGCGAGCAACTGTTGGCTGATTGCCAAATGAAGATTTTCATTAAGGAAGATTGACCTTCGAGAGGTGCTTCTTGCACAACAATTAAGGCTTTAGGTGGTAAAATCGGCTAAAAATAGGGCTGATAAGTGATCGGTGCCAAGGTAGCCTTAAATGGAAAATCGAACAAGTTGGAACTGATGTAGCATTGAAGCAAATGTAGAGACGATGTGCACATCGTCTCTTCGATGCGGACGTTGCCTGAAAATGATACAGAATGATAACATAATAAATATACTATGGGTAAGAAAAGAACAATCATTTTAATCATGGCAATTATACCTTTTTTTTCAAGTTGCTCCAAGATCTATAATGGATTGAAGAATATCCTGAAAGAAGTGGCGCATGCAATGGAGGAAGATATGAAGAAACCTCCGTTCGAGCCTTTGGAAGGATATAAAATCATTAAAATTGAGAGACGCAATCTTAATGATTGGCATAATTATAAGTTTCCATATATACTGATGGAGAACAAGGAGGTGGAGCGAAAGGTGAACGGACTACTTCAAATGAGAAATTTTGGTGTAGTTTTCAATGGACCCGATGGATCTTGTGTGGATGGTATCGATCATATTGTGAGACTTTCATACGAGGGCAAGCCGACGACAAGTTTTTATGATGACAGTTTTTCGCGCAACCTTAGTATTAAAATTGCATTTACCGAGAGTGATGGAACAGAGACATTAAGATACTACAATTTTAATCCGAAGACGGGCGATTTGTATCATTTGGAGGATTTTTTCAGTGAAGAAAACTATTATTTGTTTCAAAGTAAACTATTGGGATACGAAGTGACTGAAGAAGAGGACCTTGCTGATCTTTCTAATTTTGAGTTTACCCAGGATAAAATTGGGGTTCGGATAAGCCTTAGTTCTCGTTTTGATCTGACTCAGTATTCGGTAATAAAGATTTCTGACATTGAGCCGTTACTGAACGACTATGGACGTGCAGCGCTTATCACAGGCGAAGAGTTGGAAAAATACCACACCGATCTTCCCCCTCTTCTTTATGAGGGAATGATAGGAGAAGAACCAGTCTATTATCTGCGGGAGCGTCCGTTTAGAGGAGGACGGGATCAACTATTTTTTAGGAATACAGGAAAATATGGGGAAAGAAACGAAGAAGTATCCTTGCTTGAGATTCCAGAAGAGAGGAAAATAATCCCTTCCGAAAGAGACAGAAAGAACATCTATTTTTGTGATGGATATTGGTATGACATCCAATTCTTGATTAAATACATAGATAGAGAGAGAGGGTCCAAGGGTTTGAAGCCAGGAGACCGGGATTATTTCCCGCATTATGACTATAAGGATTTTGGCACGGACTTGTTTTGCTATCACGTCACGGAGGATGGATTGGAAGGCTATTATCAGACACCTTGTCCATGGGATCATAAATTGACAGTGACAGGATTCGACTATAGTGAAGATGAGGAATTTAGAAGAAGAGAGGATGAAGAAGAATATAAAGATAGAATAGAGGATTATGGAATCAAACCTCAGAAATATCAGGTGAAATTAAAAAAAATGTAATCTGCTATGCCCAAATTTATGGTAACCCTGACTGGTGCGACCAGCATGGGATCGATTGTGCAGTGTGCGGCACTGACCGCCAAATTGAACGGTAAACCCATTGCCACAGTGGGGGATGTTGCCACCTATCCTCAGGCGTCGGACGTTTTGGTGGAAGGCGTGCCAGGAATCTTGTTGAACGGCAAACCTATTGTATGCAGTGGGGGAAAAACGGCAATGGGGGCATGTGTGATGCCTAACACATGTGTCAAAGTATCGACTACAAGAAGGCAATGCTTATCTTTTACGAGCAGAACAACCTCTATGCCTTCAAGCAGATTTTCATTGACCAGTTTGAATTTGCGGTAAGAGAGTATTTTTAAAGAATAATAGAAGAGACAAGGCATGCCTTGTCTCTATTATTGATAATCAGATTATTGGTCTATCTTCATAAGTTCCAAGGAGCCGTCTTTTCCGCTCTCCGTGATGGCGAATGTCTTCAACTCGTTGCCGTCCTTGTAGGAGATGCCTATGTTAGGAATGGTGCCGAACATTTCGCCGCGTACGTTGACAATATCTTCTTTGGATAGACTCTCCAGCTTGAATCTCTCCTCTTGGTTGAATTTTACCTTGCCGTTTTCGTCTGCCTCTACAAATTGTAGAGCCAACACCTTGAAGTCTGTTACAGTTTTATCCGTTTTCAACGAGAATTTAGCCGATTCGTTTTCACTGAGGATGACATCGTGGTTGTGCATGGCGTCATTGTTCATCTTTTCTGTCCATTCCACCGTGATTTGGGCGGGAGCCGTATTCTCTGGAGCGGCTGTTTCTTCGATGTTTTGGGCTATTTCGCTTGCCGAATCGTTGGTTGGGGTGTCACCTGCATTGTTGCTTACGTTGGAGCAACTGACGAATGAGCCGGCCAACAGTAGGCTAAGGCTCCATGCTGTAATTTTCATATCATTGTTTGCTTTAGTTGGGCATTTGAAAAAGGCTCCGAGGTTGGTGCCGTCGGAGCCTTGGAGGTATCACGGGAATTAGGCCTTTACAGCCTCTTTCCAATGGTTGTATTCTATCTCCTCATTTGTACATTTCTTTCCGTCGATTCCGATGACGGTCTCAATGAAGCTGTTGATGCTTTCGATGGTTCCTTTGCGTTCCTCTGCAGAGAGGTGCTTCAAGGCATCGTTGGTTTCTGCCACCAAGTCATCGAGTTTATACTTCTCGTTGGTCGTTTCGCGGATGATGTTCTCTACATCTTCTGTCATGCCGCTTTGCGTCTTCAGGAAGCCGATGAAAAGATTGACGAATGCTCGTTCCTTGTCGTCATAGTTGCCGTCAGCCGCACCGAAATATACACCTATTTTTGCCACCAATTTGGCGAATTTTACTTTCTGATCCATAGTCTTCGATTATTTCTTTGCCAAAATACTATTCAAAATCACTGCTGCTCCCTTTGCCATGGAAGCGATGTCGCTCATGGACATGTTGCCCAAAGGTCCGTTGCTGCTTGTCGAACCTGTTTGGATGGAATTGTTGGAGCTCATGCTGCCCATAGCACCTCCTAAGACTTGCTTCAGGATCATGTTGATGAGGTCGGAGCTACCGCTATTGTTTCCACCCAATTGGCCTAGAACAGAGCCGATGTCGATGCCGCCGTTGTTTACATTCATGTTCATACCGCTGTTGGCACTTCCACCTCTGCTTTTGTTGAATGCTTGGATAACGCTCATGATATCTATTCCGCCAAGTCCGCCTCCGTTTGAATTTGAAGCTGACGTAGTACTTCTGCCGCTATTGGCAAGTACAGAACCTAATACATCTATTAGACCACTCATTTTGAAATTTTTTTTTAAGGTTTATATTGATACTTTATCCGTAATCTGATTCGGGACTGCTCCCTAATCTGTTGGGATTCATCTATAAATATAGAGCCAAGTTACAGAAAAAATAATCAATTTGCAAATAGGGTGCGAGAAAACATCGGAGAGGTTTTTATGGAAGTTTCATTTAACTTTTCTTGTATGCTAGGAAGTTCTTTCCAATTAGTGTTATAGAAGAAAAATGAGGAGGAAGATGTTTGTGTATCAGGCACCTGAACCCCTTGGGATGGAAGCCACCCCTAATAGAGGCGATACGAAGGCTTCCAGCCTATGAAGATTAAATTCAACCAAATTCTACGGGTCTTACATAAAAGAGTCATGGAGAGGTTTTGAGAAACGTTTTTAGGTGGTAGGCTCTATTTCTTCCTACTGATTTGTAGTTACGTATGCCGCCCCAAATACCCAGAATAGGCGATTTTAGCTCTTGGAGATTCCCCCTATATTTGCAATGTCTTAGAAGATAATAGGATACGTCCATGAGTGAAGTTCCAAAAAAGATCGTAAGCCATAATTAGTATATATCTTCACCATGGATGGTTAACACATAAGGACAAGTGAATGAGATAGGCGGCAAACTCTTGTGAAAGATCATAGCCGCTTATTTTTTTGTTTGAATCCATAATGGAGCGTCTATGAGACTTACATGCGTAGATTCCCGTTAGTTTGTGAAATTTTGCCCTTTTCATCTACTAATTTCTTCGCCAGCAGATAGTAGAGGCCATCCAAAAGCATGAGTGTGAACAGAAAGACCAAAGAACCGCCAAAAACACTTACATAGTTGAAAATGAATGGATAAGGGGTCAGGATGAATATCAAGCCCAACCATGCTGTAATTCGAGCGATGAGGGAAGATTTTTTCTTCCTGACGCTGAAGAACACAATGTATAGTACAGACGATATGAGTAGGCAATATATAAAAAATTGTATCCATGTTTCAATTGGCAAATCATAATCATAGTTGGGAACGAAGTGTTGGAACATTCGAACCATAACTTCGGTCATGAAGAAGAAGGAGATTGATGTTGTATATAAAATGGCGAAAATCAGTTTTTTTGTTATTTCCTTCATGGCTAATTTATTTCATACCGGTTAAACTTTTGTGGCCTTCTTTGTCTATGGGCATTCCTTCTGGGGTTAGGGGTCCCATAAAATAGAAACTGAACGGGAAAACTTTCATGCTCCCGATTTTGAAGGAGAGTACATCTACATTGCAGTGGACTTTTGATTTGTAGAGATCGTAGATATTGGAGACTGGAAGTGTGTCAAGATCTTTGATTTGGATAAATCTCTTTCCTACGACCTCCCGAAAGGATGGATTACTCATCTTGGTAATCTCATATTCGTATTCGCCAAAACTATCGGAGCAGTCGCAATATGAAATGAATTCGCAGGTGGCGTCACAATTTTCCGTGCCTCTACACAACAATAGGGTGATGGCATAAAGGAGTAGCAGTGCCAAGCGGTCAAATTTCCCAAATCTCTTTATCATAATGTAAAAATCATATTGGCAAATATACGAATAAAATCAGATAGTTAGGGCCTACATGGTTGCTTTTGAAGGGGTCTACCCTGTATAGGAAAAAGAAAGAGGACGTCTCTTCCGAAACGTCCTCTCCTAAAAATTGAGTTTATTGCGTTACTTAACAACCAATTTCAAGATAGCATAGCCACCGTCGGTTGTCTTCACTCTTACCATATAGGTTCCAGAAGGAAGGTTAACCTCGATTCTGTCGGCGTTGTTTTGGCTGTATACAACTTGGCCAACCATGCTGAGTACGTCGATGGACTCAACTTCTTTTGCCGATTTGATCTCGAAATAGTTCTTTGCTGGGTTTGGCAACAAGATCATATCCTTTTCGTTGTAGCCTTCTCTTAGGCTATTTACTTTTGGATCGATAGTTACCCTGTAGAGCTTGCAATCCTCGAACGATTCAATCGTAGTCTTCTCGCTATAAGGAACACCCAAATATTCAGAAGCTTCTACGGTCTTCTCCGTTATGCTAGGAGCTGGCTTCCAGATCTTGAAGCTTCCGCAGAGGTGAAGCATGGACAAGTAGTGAACCAAACCGTCATAGTAACGATATTGACCTGTCATCAAGCCTGCGCTCCAAGCCTTGTTCAAGTTGGTCTTGACTTGCTTTTCGTAGCTAGGATTGTTCATCAAAGCGTAGCAAGCTACGGCATTAGCACCCGTCTCTCCCAATGTGTAGGATTCAGAAGGATTTGAACCATCCCAATTGAAACGAGCGTGTTGGTAACCATCTTTCTCGAAGAAATCGATGATTCTCTTTGCCATCTCCTCTTGTCTCTCGGCATCTGCACCGAACAAGTAGTAGTCCATACCGAAGTTCATCGCACAACGCATAGCATCGTACATGTACTTTTGAGAGTTTTGGTTGAAGTCTACTGCCTTAGGCGTTCCGTCGAAGTTGTTGTAGTCGGAGAACAAACCTGAACTCTTGTTAGACGATTTGTACAAGTGGTCACGAGTAGCCTTAGCTGCTTGCTTCCATGTGTTGTTGTTGGTGGTTGACCAACGAGAGAACAAGTCTACGAATGCAGGCAAATCGTATGATGGGTCAGAGAAATCTTTGTTGCCATAAGATGGTTGGAAGGTTACAACCTTCTGATCTTCGTTGAACAAAGATTGAGCGTTACCCTTCCAGCAAGCCTTCAAAATAGCTTGAGCATCATCCATGTAGCCCTTATCATTCCAACGGTTAGCCGCGAACAACAAAGACATCATGAAGTACATTTCACCATCAGGTGCGCATCCTTGGTCTTGTACATTTCCATTAGTTCCAACTTGCCAAGAGAAGTATCCGTCACCACCAGTGCTAGGGTTGTGCCACATGTGGTTCTTAGCAAATGCCCAGAGTTTCTTGAATTGCTCTTGGTGGTTGGTTTGTACACTGATCATCATACCGTAAGACATACCCTCTGAACGTACGTCGTTGTTACCTGTGTCAAGGATGTAAGCCTCACCGTTACCTCTATCTGTGTATACAGAGTTGCTTCCTTCGAAGTAGTGCTTCCACATCTGATCCAATTTCTTTTGGATATCCTCATCACTCTTACCTAGGTAAGTCTTGAATGGGCTCGTGTAGTCGCCCGTGTAGAAGGCTCCTCTCAATTGGCTACCGTCGCTTTCGCACTCAGGACCGAAATAATCACCGTTTTCATCGAAATAAGTGCCTGATCCTCCAACGATAGGTTCATCACAGTCTGTACATGGTTCGCCACCGCAGTTGTTGATCTTTATGCTTGCGCTTTGAGCCAAAACCTTGCCTTTTGAGGTGGTGATTGTCAACATGCCTGTGCCTGCAGCTTTAGGCTTCCAGTCGATTGAGCCTGCTGCATTGATGCCATCTTTGATGACATATCCTGCCACACCGCTGAACTCTACGTAGTTGATGTTACATCCGTCGCCGCCTTCCGTTGACTTGATGAACAATCTCATCTTGCTTGTGGATACTGGGCTGAATGTAGCTGAGAAGTCGTGTCCGACCATCTTACCTGTGTAAGCGGTCTTCCAAGAACCATTTTCGTCGTATTGGATTTCAAAGGCTGTGATTACGTCGTACTCTGTACACTCGTCGATCTTAACTCCACCGATGGATTGGGTCTTTCCTAAGTTGAATTCTACCCATTCGTCAGATCCTGACATAGATCCCCAACGGCTGTTGCCTCCGTGGTTGCCGTCATCGCTTGTGATATTATCAACGACCCAGTATGGAGTGCCGTTGTTCTCCCATTCGGAAGATGCCTTAACGCTTGAAATGCTAACCTCCGTAGAAGAAGATCCTGTTCCCCAGTTCAAAGAGTAGGTTCTGTCGTTAGCATCGCCACTCATTGTCCAAGTAACCTTGTATGTAGAATCTTTGCAGAATTCCTTTCCAGAAACGGAAACTGTGAACTCTGGATCTGGCACAGCAGGTTGTCCGGAACCTACAACAATATCACCCTTGTTTGGAATAGCCTTGAAATAGACATATCCGTCCTTTTCTTCAAACTCGAGTTCCTTCTCGTCTTGGGTCACCGTAAGATTAGCCCAACCGTCTTGCATAGGAACGCGGACGGACAATGGGTAATCCCAATTGCAGAGTTTCGTGTCCAAACTTACGGTTAGAGTGTAGACATCGCTGGAAGCGTCTCCGCCTTTTTTCTCGAATTTCGCATTGTCACGCTCCTTAAGGTACATGATGGCGTCACGCGCTGTACATACCCAATAATCTTTCTTGTGGTCGTTCAAGAACTTTAGTGTTCCTGTGAAAGCGTCCTGACTAGTTGGTGAATAACTACCGTTTCCTTCGTATCCTTGAATACCATGGATCAAGAAAACCATCCAGCCACCGTTTGCACCCTCGCATCGGCTTGTGAATTGGCTGGAGTTGTTGATACCTTGCGTACCACATATTTGGCAATCGAAGCGAGCCAAGTTTCTTGGCGATTTGTCATTGGTTTGACCACCGCAGATACGACCACCGATGTAGTGACTCAATGTGTTGTCTATCTCGTTACAGTTCGGATAGGCGATGGTTAAACAAGGCTGTCCGATTCTTTGTTCAATGGTTGACTTGGAAGAGGCCAACTCACTTGAATTGCCACTGTGGGAATCCGTATGGCTACCGATTTCGTGACCGTTCTCGGCGAAGCTTTTATAAGTTCCCCAGCTGTTTCCAGCCCATCCCGTCACCACATAGAAGGTGGCTTTGAAGCCGTATTGGTTCAATTGTTTTTCTGCCCACGAATGTGAGTTTACTTCATTGGCTCCATCGTCGAAGGTAAAGGTTATCGCCGACTTGGCCCAGTTCTCCCATGTCGCAATCTCCCCCTTTTGTTGGGCGGAGAGGGACATGCATCCCAGTGCGGCCAAAGAAACCGCTGTTAATAATCTTTTTTTCATATTCAATAAATGTAAGTTATACTTCTACCTTAATATATTTAATGGTCGTTTATCGTCTCTGAAAAATATTTTCTGCTCCTTTCTTAAGTTTCGTTTACGTTTACGGATTTCTACCTTGGGAAATATTGGGATTGTCCCATTATACCCGCTACAAATTTACAATTAGTTAGATTAAAAAATTCATCTAAAATCATGTTATGTAACATGTTATTGGGCCCTTGAAAAACTGCTTTTAAAGGCCTTTTCTTCTAAAAATCCCCTTTTCACCGATAAAAATGGCAAAAAAGCAGGAAAATGGGACTGGCGGGCAGAAAAGGGTGTTGGGCGTGATTTATTGCTTTTCCTCATGTTCTCCAAGCATTTTTTCAAACCACAGGATGTCGAACCAACGGCCGAATTTGTATCCGCATTTATGGAAGTGGGCGCATTGGACGAATCCCAAGTGCTTGTGGAAATCGGGACTGTCGTGTGTGATGTAGCTGTTGGGAGTCTCAAGCCAAGTGGTGCAAGCGTTCATGTTCAGGATGCCCAGTTGTTTCAATCTTTTCTCCATCTCTTCATAGAGAGCCTTTCCGATGCCTTTCTTCCTTTCCCCCATTTTTACGTAGATGGAGGTCTCTACGGTCCGGTTGTAGGCTGGCCGCCCTTTGAAGGTGTTGGCATAGATATAACCCACGATTTCATCGTCAATTTCGGCGATAAGGTAAGGGTATTTTTCGAGAACGGATGTTATTCGCCTTTTGAATTCTTCCACGCTTGGAACCTCATACTCGAAAGTGATTGCGGTCTGTTCCACGTAGGGGGTATAAATTTTCACCAACTCGTCGGCGTCTTCCGGTGTGGCGTTGCGTATCGTGATCATACAAATAACATTTTGATGGAGTAGTAAAGGACGGGTATCAGGAGCGAAGGGAGCATGTTGATGGTTTTGAAGTCCCGAATCTTGAGCAGCGATAGCCCGGAACAGAGAATCAAGACGCCACCGACGATGCAGAGTTCCACTCGCATGGGTTCGGGCATGGCATCGCGGAAGATGATGGCGATGAGATAGAATAGTCCTTGCCAGCAGAAAAGGATCGGTGCGGCCAACAGCATTCCCCAACCGTAGACGGCGGCGAGCACGGCACTTGAGATTAGGTCGAGCGTGGCATTGGTATAGAGGAAGGTGTTGCCTGCTTCCCCGAAGTCCCACCCTTGACTTGGTGAAAGGGCGGATAGAACGGGACCGACGATGGCGAAGGTGCCGATGCAGTAGAGCAGGCAGCCCGTGGTCAATCCTTCGATCAGTTTGGGTTGCTCCTCCTCGCTCTTCTTCTGGGCGCGACGTCTCTCTTCGTATCGTTCCAGTCGGCCGGCGAAGTCCAGTTTTGTGCCGATAAGGCTACCGATGGTAAGGCTGAGGATGAAGAGGACGGGATATTCGCTTTTCGGCATGTTGCTCACGGAGGCGTTAATGCCTAAGACGACGGTGGCTAATCCCAAAGCGTCGAAAAGAACTTTCCGATAGCGTTCGCTCACGCTTTGCTTGAAGGTGGCTCCTACTGCGGTGCCTGCCATGATGGTGAGGGTATTAACGATGGTACCTAACATATTCTGTCCATTAATTGGGGGCAAAGTTATCAAAATGACGCTAGTTATAGAACCTTGCCGAGAAAATCCCTGCTGATTTTTGGCGAAAGCCTTATAAGATAGCGCTGAAAGGCCTTGTAATACTGTTGTTGCTGAGTTTTTTTAAATTTTCTTAAAAAAAGAAAAAACAACTATAATCGTTTAGTTTATAATAGATTATGCTTTAAATGTGCGCTTCTCTCTGGGCCGTCCTTCCTAGTTTGTCTTCAAACTATTTGCTTTTTTTAAATAAAGGTACTATCTTTGCATAGATTTAGTTGAATAGAGTGGGGGACATAAGTCCCCCTATTTTGTTGCTAAAAGCAAAGGTGATGATAGAACAGAGCGTTGTAAGACAAATAGTTACTGATTTCTTGGCAGACTCGGATTATTATCTTGTTGACGTAAATGTCAGCAAGGATAATGCGATTTCGGTGGAAGTTGATTCCCGCCAAGGAGTTTCTATAGATTATTGTGCGGAATTGACGCGCCATATTGAGTCTAAATTGGACCGTGAGGTGGAAGATTACGAACTGGAAGTAGGTTCGCCAGGTCTCTCCTCTCCGTTCAAGGTGTTGGAACAATATTATAAGTACGAGGGCCAGGAGGTCGAGGTGCTCGCTGACGGCGTGAAACACCAAGGCGTTTTGGTCAATGTCACGGATACCACTTTCGGCGTGGAGGAGACCAAGATGGTGAAGCCGGAGGGCGCTAAACGCAAGGTGGAAGTGAAGGAAATCGTCACTTTCGAATACGAGAAAATAAAATATACAAAATATACTATCAGATTTAAATAGTCATGGCTAAACAAGAGGAAGTAAGTTTGATCGACAGCTTTTCAGAGTTTATCGATTTGAAGAGCATCGATAGGAGCACAATGATCAGCGTGATGGAAGAGTCATTCCGTAGCGTTATTTCAAAGATGTTCGGTACGGATGAGAATTATGACGTCATCATCAATCCTGACAAGGGCGATTTTGAGATCTATCGCAATAGAAAGATTGTCGAGGACGCTGATTTGGAGGATGACAATACCGAGATTTCACTGAGCGAGGCCAGAAAGATTGATGAGGACTTTGAAGTGGGAGAGGATGTGACCGACAAGGTTGACTTCGCTTCCTTTGGACGTCGTGCTATCTTGAACTTGCGTCAGACGTTGGCTTCTAAGATCCTTGATTTGCAGAAAGACAACTTGATTGCTAAATATAAGGAGAAATTGGGTACGATTGTTTCTGGTGAGGTTTACCAAGTATGGAAGAAGGAGATCCTTTTGGTGGACGAGGACGGAAACGAAATGCTCTTGCCTAAGTCGGAGCAGATCCCTACCGATTTCTATCACAAGGGTGACCAGGTCCGCGCCATCGTGGCAAAGGTGGATGGTAGCAACAACAACCCTAAGATCATCTTGTCAAGAACATCCAACGACTTCCTTCGTCGTTTGTTCGAATTGGAGGTGCCTGAAATCAACGATGGTCTCATCACCATTAAGGGCATTGCCCGTATCCCAGGTGAGAGAGCCAAGGTGGCTGTCGAGTCTTATGATGACCGTATCGACCCAGTTGGTGCTTGTGTCGGTATGAAGGGTGCCCGTATCCACGGAATCGTTCGTGAGTTGCGTAATGAGAATATTGACGTGATCAATTATACAAGCAATGTTTCATTGTATATCTCAAGAGCTTTGAGCCCTGCCCGCATCTCTTCTATCCGTTTGTTGGAGGAGTATAAGAGGGCAGACGTCTTCTTGAAGCCTGAGGAGGTCTCTTTGGCCATCGGTAAGGGTGGTATGAACATTCGTTTGGCTACTATGTTGACGGAATACCAAATCGAGGTCTTCCGTGATGAGCCAGGCAGCTTCGACGGCGAGGATATCTACCTCGACGAGTTCCTCGATGAGATCGACCCATGGGTTATCGATATCTTGAAGGGCATTGGCTGTGATACGGCGAAGAGCGTCCTTGATATTCCAAGGGACGAGTTGCTCAAGCGCACCGACTTGGAGGAGGAGACTATTGACGACGTCATTAGAATTCTCAGTGCCGAGTTCGAGAGTGAAGGGGAAGCTGAGGCTGACGAAGTGGCTGGTTCGTCAGACGTTGAGGAATAATTAGCACGATAGCTCTTTACTGAAGTTCTTTTATGCACTTCTCTGTTAGGAAAGGAAGTGGGATGCTTTGGCTTACCGATATGTTGAGGTGGCCTCTCTTTAATCGCAAATGTGCGGTGATGAATTTTTAAAAAGTTTTAAAGTTAGAATATGTCTATACGATTAAGTAAAATTGCGAAAGAGTTAAATGTGGGAATCGCTACGGCCGTAGATTTCCTTCAAAAACATGGCCATACCATATCTTCCGACCCTAATTCTAAAATATCGGATGAGATGGAGGAGTTGTTGTATAATGCGTTCAGTAAAGATAAAAATATGAAAATTGAGTCTAACAAGGTGACTCAACAAAGAACTAAAGATAAAAAGGCGACTGCCTCCAACGAAAACCGCGACTCTAAGAAAGAGGAGGAGATTAAGACGGTCATCCCGGAGGATCAGCTTCCTAAGATAAAGCAAGTTGGAAAAATCAATTTAGACGATTTGAACAGTTCAACTAAGAGTGAGGCGACTCCAAAGGGGGAGGAGACTCAGACGAACGAGCCTAAAGGCGAGTCGGATACCATCGAAACTGCTCCTGTTGAGGTGAGCAACGTGGCTCCGGCGGAAAATAATGATGTGCCTCAAAAACAAGAGGTGGAGCCAAACTTCTCCGATGATTCGGAGACCGTTTCAACGGAGGCTCCAAAGCAAGAACAAGAGGTCTTCTCCCTTGGAAAGGTGGAGTTGAATACGAATATCAACGTTGTCGGTAAGATCGACCTCTCCTCTCTTAACCAACAGACTCGTCCTAAGAAGAAGAGCAAGGAGGAGCGTAAGAAGGAGCGTGAACAGCGTCGTTCGTTCGGTAAGGGCGACGAGTCGCAAGACGCCAAGTCTTCTATGATAAAGACGGACGTGCCGAAGTTGAACGGTCCGAAAGTTGTCGGAAACATCAACCTTAAGCCTGAAATGACGGACGACAAGCGCAAGAAGCGTAAGCGTATCGTGAAGGAGCGGGTGGATATTGCTGACTACAGCAAGGCCAACGGTGGCAATCAAGGTGAAAAGAGCGGCAAGCCTCAGCAAAATAGAAACGACAAGCAACAGGGCGACAAGAAGAAACAACAATTCAAGAAGTCGGTTGTTAAGCCGGAAGTTAGCGAGGAGGCTGTTCAAAAGCAAATCAAGGAGACCTTGGCTCGTTTGACAAGCAAGGGTCAGAAGACGACATCTTCTAAGCACAGACGTGACAAACGTGAGTTGCAATCGATAAAGCAGCAGGAGCTGGAGGAGCAGGAACGTCAGAACCAAAGCAAACTCAAAATCACGGAGTTTGTGACGGTCAGCGAGTTGGCTACCATGATGGATGTGCCTGTGACGAAGGTTATCGGTACTTGCATGAGCTTGGGCCTTATGGTTTCTATCAACCAACGTTTGGATGCTGAAACTATCAATATCGTTGCCGAGGAGTTCGGTTTCGAGACAGAATATATTAGTGCCGAGGTTGCCGAGGCTATCCATGAAGAGGAGGATAAGGAGGAAGATTTGGTTCGCCGCCCTCCTATCGTAACGGTCATGGGTCACGTAGACCATGGTAAGACCTCTTTGTTGGACTATATCCGTAAGACGAATGTGATCGCCGGTGAGGCGGGTGGTATCACCCAGCACATTGGTGCATATAACGTTACCTTGTCGGATGGTCAACAAATCACCTTCTTGGATACTCCGGGTCACGAGGCGTTTACGGCTATGCGTGCCCGTGGTGCTAAGGTGACGGATATCGCCATCATCATTGTGGCTGCCGACGACGATGTGATGCCTCAGACTGTTGAGGCTATCAACCACGCCTCTGTGGCGGGTGTGCCTATCGTCTTCGCTATTAATAAGATTGATAAGCCTACGGCTAATCCGGATAAGATCAAGGAGTCCCTTGCCAATATGAATTACCTCGTAGAGGAGTGGGGTGGTAAGTACCAATCCCAAGATATTGCGGCAAAGAAGGGAACGGGTGTCAAGGAGTTGATGGAGAAAGTACTCCTTGAGGCTGAAATGTTGGATTTGAAGGCCAACCCAAATCGTAGAGCTACGGGTTCCATCATCGAGTCACAGTTGGATAAGGGTCGTGGATATGTCTCTACGGTTCTTGTCAGCAACGGTACGTTGAAAGTCGGTGATGTGGTTGTGGCTGGAACAAACCACGGAAAGATCAAGGCTATGTTCAATGAGCGTAACCAACGTATCACGGAGGCTCGTCCTTCGGAGCCTGCTCTGATCCTCGGTTTGGACGGTGCGCCTCAGGCTGGTGATAATTTCAACGTCCTCCCAACGGAGCAGGAGGCTCGTGAGGTGGCAAACAAGCGTTTGCAGTTGCAACGTGAGCAAGGTTTGCGTACTTCCCGCCACTTGACCTTGGACGAGATCGGTCGTCGTATCGCCCTCGGAAATTTCCAAGAGTTGAATGTGATCGTGAAGGGAGACGTGGACGGTTCTATCGAGGCTTTGTCCGATTCATTGTTGAAACTCTCTACAGAACAAATACAAGTCAATGTCATTCACAAGGCGGTGGGTCAAATCTCCGAGTCGGATGTGATGTTGGCGGCTGCATCCAATGCCATCATCGTCGGATTCCAAGTTCGTCCATCGTTGGCTGCTCGTAAGATTGCGGAGAAGGAGGAGATCGATATCCGCCTCTATTCAATCATCTACGATGCTATCGAAGAGGTCAAGGCGGCTATGGAGGGTATGCTTTCTCCAGAGTTGAGAGAAGAGATTACTGGTTCGGCAGAGGTACAGGAGGTCTTCAAGATTACGAAGGTCGGTACGATTGCCGGATGTATGGTTCGTGAGGGAAAGATCAAGCGTACGAACAAAGTTCGCCTTATTCGCGACGGTATCGTGGTCTATACGGGCGATCTCGCATCCTTGAAACGATTCAAAGATGATGTTAAGGAGGTTGTTTCGGGTCTCGATTGCGGTTTGAATATCCAAAACTATAATGATATTCAGGTAGGTGATATTATTGAAGGATTCGAGCAAATCGAGGTTCAAAGGAAACTCTGATAAAGATAGGTAAACAAAAGGTCGTTCAGCTACGTTACAGTTGTCTGACGACCTTTTTTATGTAGGACGAATTTCCGAAAATCTCCATTTTAATAAGTTACAACAACGAGATGGATTAACTATGTCTGGCTTAGATATTATTTTGTTGATACTGCTTCTTATTGGCTTCGTACGGGGAGCCATGAAAGGCTTTATTATGGAACTGTCTAGTTTGGTCGGTTTCACGATAAGTGTGTATGTCGCCAAGTATTATTCGGGCATATCCCTTTATCTCTTGGAGGCTTTGGGCGTGGGGAGAGAGATTTCACCTATATTTTCTTTCCTTATCACTTTCATTTTGTGTATGGTCGCTGTCTGGTTTTTGGCCAAATTGCTCTCCAAATTATTCAATCTCATTTCATTAGGCTGGCTGAATAAACTTTTGGGAGGACTCTTCTCCGGGTTGAAGTATGCTTTGATATTGAGCGTGCTGATCAATCTTTTTGACCTCGCCAACCACCGCTTGGAGTTGGTGAACAAAGGTGAGGCTCCCGAATCAAGGTTCTATGGGCCGCTCAGGGCTTTTGTCCCAACGATTCTCCCGTATATCAACATGGAGGATATTACAGGGCAGCTGAAAGGGGCACTGAAAAAGGAGGAGCCTTCGCAAGAAGGGGAGGTTACTAAAAAATGAAAGGCGATTCATTTGAATATTTGTTATACATTTGCAATAGTAAGGAGTTACGACGTAAGGAATGAAAAGAGCAGGTGCGGTTGACAAAGTTTCGACGGTGGTCGATAGGACGGTTGTCCAAGTCAGGTTTAGCGAGGTGGACTCGATGAACATCGTCTGGCATGGCGAGTATATCCGTTATTTTGAGGACGGCAGGGAGTCTTTCGGCAGAAACTTTGATTTGTCGTATATGGATTTGTATGCGGCAGGTTATACGGTACCGGTAGTCGAGATCAATTGTGTCTATAAGTCGCCTTTGCATGTGGGCGATAGGGCTATAATCGAGACTCGCTACGTCAATACTTCGTCGGCAAAGATAATTTTTGAATACTCCATATACCGAGAGTCGGACAATGCGTTGGTGGCAACCGGCAGGAGCGTGCAGGTTTTCTTGGACAGGAACTTCGAGCTTGTCTTGTATTGTCCAGATGTGGTTATGGAATGGAAAAAGAAATGGAAAGTAGAGTAGTATATGTTGCAGGTGACAATGTAGTCACTTCATTGGGTTTTACGACGGGCGATAATGCGGATCAGATTATTGCCGAACGTACGGGCATAAAATATTATGAGGATGCTTCGGTCTATCCAGAACCGTTCATGGCATCCCGTATTGACGATGCAGAGTTGTCGTCCCATGCTTTGTGGAACGAATTGTCTGATTATCATCGTTTGGAGAAGATGATGATTCTCTCTGCGTCTGATGCCATCAAACGTAGCGGTGTGGACGCCTCTTCGCCCCGTACTATTTTTATCTTTTCTTCTACGAAAGGTAACATTGACTTGTTGGCTACATCTTCCTCTCTACATCCTGATGCCGAATTGGCAGAGATGGCTTCGCGGGTCTCCCGTTTTTTCCATTCGGGAAATAAGCCTTATGTCGTCTCCAACGCCTGCATCTCCGGTGTGCTTGCGGTGATGTTGGGTCAGCGGCTGCTGAAGTCGGGTCTCTATGACCATGCGATTTTGGTAGGTGGTGATATGGTTACGGAGTTTGTAGTCTCTGGTTTCATGTCATTCAAGTCGGTTAGTCCAAACCCTTGTAAGCCTTACGATAAGAGTCGTGACGGCTTGTCGATGGGTGAAGGGGCTGCCACAATGGTTTTGACGGTAGATAAGTCACTTATAGGGGAAGCTCGTCCGATAATGGTGGCAGGCGGTGCTAGTAGCAACGATGCTAACCATATCTCAGGTCCTTCCCGAACAGGCTACGAGTTGAATTTGGCGATTCGTTCGGCCATGCAGGAGGCTGGTCTCTCTCCAGCGCAGATTGATTTGGTCGATATGCATGGAACGGCGACGGTCTATAATGACGAGATGGAGTCGAAGGCGCTTGATTTGGCCGGTTTGGCAAGTCGTCCGTTACTGAGTTTGAAGGGTTATTTCGGACACACCTTGGGTGCGTCTGGTTTGATAGAGTCGGTCCTTTGCGTGGAGGCGATGCGTAGGCAGATCCAATATCGCACATTGGGCTATTCTGAATTGGGTGTTCCCGTTCAGGTCAATGTCACGACGGAGACGAAGCCTGCCCAAATGAATAATATCCTGAAGACGGCTTCTGGTTTTGGAGGTTGTAATGCGGCGGTTGTCTTCTCTTCAGAGAGCGAGGGACATCGCAACTATGCACTCGGCAAGGGGAAGGTTACCCATGAGTGCGTTGTTTCCGCTAAAACCATCCAGGTGGACGGAAAGGTGGTCTTCGACGGCTCTTCGGCGGAGGATTATGGCGCGTTCATCCGTGCTGCCTTCAAGTCGGTTTCCGAGCCTTACATGAAGTTCTCTAAGATGGACGATTTATGTAAGCTGGGCGTTACGGCCGTGGAGCATCTGTTGCAAGGATTGAATCTCCACGACCGCTATAAAGAGGAGGAGGTTGCCTTGCTTTTGGCCAATCGCTATTCTTCCTTGGAGACGGATTGCAACCATCAGCGCATCATCAATGATCGGGCTTGCTATCAGCCAAGTCCTGCTGTTTTCGTCTATACCTTGGCGAATATTGTGATGGGCGAGATTTGCATCCGACATAAGTTCAAGGGGGAGAATCTCTTCTTGATCGACGGTAAGTTGGACAAGGAGCGGATGTTGCAGTTGGCTTCACTCTCGATTGCATCGGGAACGGTGAAAGCGGTGCTGACGGGTTGGGTGGATCTCTTCGGAGATGACTACGCTGCCCACATTTTCTTGGTAGAGGAATAAATTTGAAAATAAAAGATATATTGTTAAGAATCACACAAATAGTTGACAGATGGAAGAATTGATAAGCAACTTGAAAGTTCAGTTGGTTGAGTCGTTGAATTTGGAAGATGTTACTCCTGCTGATATTGATACAGAGGCACCATTGTTTGGTGACGGCGGCCTTGGTTTGGACTCGATTGATGCGTTGGAAATAATCATCTTGTTGGAGAAACATTACGGATTGCATGTAGCTGATCCGAAGGAAGGCAAGAATATTTTTTATTCAGTTCGTACGTTGGCTGAATATATTACCGCTAATCAGAAATAAATGGGAAGTTATGTCATTGGCATAGGGGTAATCTCGGCGATTGGTAACAATGTGGAGGAGAATTTCGATTCCTTGGTTTCCAAGCGGACGGGTATATCCGCCCTTACCCATTTTTCTACTTCGCATGACGTACCAGTTGGTCAAATCAATTTGACGAATGATCAACTGAAGGAGATGTTGGGGCTCCCTTTGGGGAAGACCTATTCGCGTACTGCGTTGTTGGGAATGGTGGCTGTCAAGGAGGCTCTCCGTGATGCGGGGGTGGATCCCCACTCCGGTCTTCGGATTGGCTTGATCTCCTCGACTTCGGCGGGTGGAATGGACCTGAGCGAGAACTTTTATGTGGAGATGAGGAATAAGGAGAATGGCGGTCGGCTTCGCGATGTCGTTTCTCATGATTGTGGAGACAGTACGGAGCAGATAGCTTCTGCCTTGGGTATCCATGGCTTCCTTTCGACCATTAGCACGGCTTGCTCCTCTTCTGCGAATGCCTTGATGTTGGCCGACCGTCTTTTGAACCACGACCAATTGGATTTGGTGGTGGCAGGCGGTATCGACCCGTTATGTAAGTTCACCATAAACGGATTCAATTCGTTGATGATTTTGGATAAGGAACTCTGTCGTCCGTTCGATGCCACACGTGCTGGCTTGAACTTGGGCGAGGCGGCCGGATTCCTTGTGCTTCAGCGGGATAAGCCTAAGAGCGGAAAGTGTTATTGCCGTTTGGCAGGCTATGCGAATGCCAATGATGCTTACCATCAGACAGCGACTTCTCCGAACGGTGAGGGTCCGTTTTTGGCTATGTCAGGAGCTTTGAAGCGAGCAGGACTTCGCCCGGAGGATGTCGATTATGTCAATGTCCATGGAACAGGAACGGGTAACAATGACCAATCGGAGGGAACGGCTATGCGTCGTCTTTTCGGTGAGAAGATGCCTCGTTTCAGTTCTACGAAAGTATATACGGGACATACGTTGGGTGCGGCCGGTGGCATAGAGGCTGTCTATTCGGCTCTCGCCATCTCTCGTGATGTTATCTTCCCGACGTTCAATTTTAAAAATAGGATAGAGGAGTTGGAGATGGAACCTGAAACGGAGGTTATCCCTAATGCAGGTGTAAAAGTCGTTATGTCCAACTCGTTCGGTTTTGGCGGAAATGTCTCTTCTTTAGTCTTTTCGGCCGAATAAAAAGGAATCTGGATGAAGTGTTATATTCGAAATATGAGTGCCATCAGTCCGCAGCCTACTTTCGCTACGGATTCGTTCCTCTCGTCGGTGGTCGTTCCGTCGGCTGACGAGAAGTGCCTGAAGGCTATCGAGCCGGACTATAAGGTCTGTATCAAGGAGGCTGGCTTGCGTCGTCGCATGAGTCACGTCATCAAGATGGGAGTGGCTTCGGCATTGAACTGCGTGGAGGGTGCCAATGGAACCCTTCCCGATGCGATCATCACGGCAACAGGTTTGGGCTGTTTGGCCGATACGGAGAAATTTCTCCAGTCAATCATCGATAATGACGAGCGCCTATTAAACCCTACCTCATTTATTCAGTCTACATTTAATACAATAGGTGGTCAGGTGGCGTTGTTGTTGAAGTGCCCCTGCTATAATTTCACCTATGTCCATCGGGGCTTCTCGTTTGAGTCGGCTCTCTTGGATGCCATGATGCAGTTGGAAGATGGTGATGCTTCGAATGTCTTGGTGGGAGGAATCGATGAGGTGACCGATACTGAGTTCCGTGTGATGGAGCGCATGGGTTTCTGGCGTTCGGGGGCTAAGATGGGTGAAGGAGCCCAGTTTTTCTTGCTTTCGTCGCAGCCTACCTCTCAGGATGTGGCTCAAATAACGTCACTCCGCACTTTCTTGGCGAGTGCTTCCGATGGAACGGAAGTAGAGTCGTTCTTGGATTCTTGTGGATTGACTATTAAAGATATAGATTGCGTCTTGTTGGGCGAAAGTGGTGATGCGAAGATGGATGCCACCCTCCTTTCTTGGAAGGAGTCGCTGCCGGCTGGCAAGATGCAGGCAACTTTCAAGCATCTCTGCGGAGAATATCAGACGGCCTCCTCGTTCGGTGTTTGGTGTGCAGCCAACCTGTTGAGGTATCAGACTGTCCCAGATGCCCTTTGTCCGGTAGGGAAGGCAGAAGGGTTACGCAGGATATTAGTTTTCAACTCCTATCGGAACAACAATTGCTCGTTGTTCCTGTTGGAAAAGATAGATAGATAAGATATGGTCGTACCGCTTATTGTCATCTTAGCTCTCTTGTTCCTGGTGTTTATGGTTTACGCCTCGTATTCGATTTCATCAGGTGTGTATGTGAAGGCATTTTGCAAGAAGCATACTACGGACAAGGTTGTTTCTTTGACTTTTGATGATGGTCCTCATTCCGACTATACGCCTAAGGTCTTGGATATCTTGGCAGAATGGAAGGTGGAGGCGACGTTCTTCTGTGTAGGTAAGAATGTGGAGTCTTATCCTGCCATTGTGGAACGGATGCAAGAAGAGGGTCATCTGGTAGGCAACCATTCCTATTCGCATGAAAATAACTTCCCTCTGCTTGGGGTGGAGAAGATGGTGGACGAATTACGGAAGACGGACGACTTGATCTCCTCCTTGACAGGTATGCCGGTCCATTTCTTTCGGCCTCCGTTCGGCATTACCAATCCGTGGGTGCGTGATGCGGTGGCGAAGTTCAATTACAATGTGATTGGATGGAGTGTCCGTTCGTATGATACGATTTCGGACGATGTGGATGCGGTTTATGATAGAGTGGTTAAGAAGATAACGCCCGGGGCTGTCATACTTTTGCATGATAGGCTTCCGTTCGCTCCAGAATTGCTTTCACGCTTGTTGCAGCATCTTTCCGACGAAGGATACAAGGTGATGAGGGTGGATAAATTGTTTAATGTTTTTTATTAGAGTATGGGTATGAAAAAATGGTGTATGGCTTTGATGATGCTTGCTACAAGTGTTGTCGGCATGGCTCAAAAAGATATGACTGCCGTGAAGGATGAGGAAGCGTTTATCTCTTCCGTAAAGGAGAAGATGATGCAGGTCTCTTCTATCCAAAGTGATTTCAAGCAAGTGAAGCACATGGCGATGATGAAGAAGGATATTGAGTCATCGGGCAATTTCTATTATTCCAAAACAGACAAAGTTTGCTTGGACTACGCAAAGCCTAAGAAATCAAAGATTGTCATCAACGGTGATAAATTGTTGATGGAGATGGGTGGAATCAAGGATGTGCGCAATATCTCTTCCAATGCCCTTATGCAGGAGATGACCAAGGTAATCTCTTCTTGCATGACAGGTAATTTGCAGGAGTTGAAGGCGAACTATCAGTTGGAATATTGGCAGAACGAGACCAATTATTTGGTAAAGGTATCGCCTAAGAACGCTTCTGCTAAGAAGATGGTGGATCGGATAGAGTTGGTTTTGTTGAAGAGCGATTTCTCTGTCGAGTCGATGAAGATGATCGAAACGTCAAGGAGACAGTCGGCCACTCCTGATTATACGGAGTATTTCTTTTCCAACAAGAAGTTGAACGTCTCCATCCCAAGTTCCGTTTTTGATGTGAAATAGTAAGAGGCAAGGGAATGCGTGCGGTAGGTCTATTGATTGGGTTAATGCTCTTTTCACTCTCTTCGTGTACTCCATCGCTCTTTAAGGGGATGGAGAAACAAGGAAAGGAGACCACCTACCGTAAGGATCTTTTCCCTCTCTTTGATGGGTGTGATTCGACGCTTGTCCTGAATGCGGTGATAAATTATAAGTCGAACAGTTTCAGTGGGTTGCTTGTCGTGGCACCCTCGGATGCGGATGCTTATCGTTTGGCTTTCACCAGCTATTTCGGGATGACGATTTTTGATTTTGAGGTGGGTGAGAAGACTTTTGTCGTACACCATTGCATGGAACAGTTGGAGCGTAAAACGATTCTTTCGATTTTTGAACGTGATTTTAGGGCGTTATTGATGTTGGATGTCCCTTCGGATTTTCGGGCGACGAAGTACGTAAAGGATAGTTTGGTGGGCTATAGGCTGAAGACGGCAAGCGGCAAGTCTTCCTATCAGACGGACCCGAGTCGGAAGCAGTGGTTGGCAGCAGATTTGTCGGGCATGATCACGGCATTGGAGATTCGTTTGTCGGAGACCTCCTCAAAGGACTTTCCTAAAATAGAGATGAACCATCCCAAACTTGGTTTGAAGATAGAGATGGAGAAATTGCAAGAAGATTAATAAAATGGAGAAGGCTAAAAAGATAGTAGTTTTTTATTATACGCAAACCGGGCAGGCGCTTGAGATATTGAAAAGCATGAATCAACCCTTGGTTGAGGCAGGCCATCAATTGGTTTATAAGGAGATTGTCCCCGAGCGTCCCTTCCCTTTTTTATGGTCGAAAGAAACTTTTTACGAAATTTTTCCGGAAACTCGTTTGGGAATACCGCCTTATGGAATTAAGGAAATTGATTTAAGTGACGTTCAAGATGCTGATTTAGTGATTGTTGGAGGTCAGTCTTGGTATTTGTCCCCCTCCCTCCCTTTACAGTCTTTTTTCCTTTCTCCTACAATAAAAGAGTATTTAAAAGGGAAAAGCATTATCTTTGTCAATGGATGTCGCAATATGTGGTTGAAGACCATTCGCAAAATTAGGAAATATGTCTCCGAGGCGGGTGGTAATTTGGTAGGTCATATTGTTTTGCAAGATCGTGTAGCCAATTTGGTGAGTGTCATTACGGTTATCCGTTGGCTCTTTTATGGCAAGAAGGAGGCTTCTTCCATTTGGCCTCGTGCGGGTGTGTCGGAGGAAGATATCCGTTCGGCTTCCCAATTTGGTGGTATAATAGATAAGGCTTTACAATTGGGCAATTGGTCGGATTTGCAAGAACAGTTGATGGCAGCAGGTGCCATCAAGTACAAGCCGGGCGTTGTCTATATCGAAAAGATCGGTCACCGTGTATTTGGCTTGTGGGCCAAGTTTATCCGAAAAAAAGGAGGGTATCAGAATCCTGACCGTGCTTTTCGAATTAAATTGTTTAGTTGGTATCTTATTTTTATCTTGTTCGCGATTTCCCCTATCGGGCTATTGGTTTTTTATCTAACCTATCCGATTCGGATGTTATTCATGGGTCGCCAAAAGAGGGAAGCATGTTATACCCTTTCCTGGAAGGCTGGAGACCAAGTCTAGTGAGCTTGGTAATGAGTGCACGAAACTATGCAATGCGGGCGTTTTCGATTTGTTCCCTTTCGGAATGATTGATAGCCTACTTGAATTGAGAAATAGAAAGAAATAGATATATGAGTGAAACTGTGTACATCACTAGGACAAGCAGGTTCTTCCCGAACGAAGCGGTTCCTAATGATCAGATGGAACAACATTTAGGGATGGTCAATGGTCGACCTTCCTTGGCGCGTAGGATTGTTTTGGGTAAGAACGGCATAAAGAATCGTTATTATGCCTTAGATGATAAAGGGAACGTTACCCATACGAATGTCCAAATGGCGGCGACGGCCGTACGTGGTCTCTTTAAGGAGGGTGGTCTTTCGTTTGATGATATGGATCTCTTGGCGTGTGGTACGGCTTCTCCTGAGCAACTGATGCCTTCGCATGGCGTGATGGTCCATGGCGAATTGGGCGGTTCGCATAGTTTGGAGGTGGTCTCTTTTGCTGGTTCTTGTTGTACAGGTGTGCAAGCGTTGAAGTATGCCTATCTCTCCGTTTTGGGTGGTGTGGCAAAGAATGCGGTGGCTTGTGCTTCCGAGCGTCTCTCCGCTTGGATGAACTCTAACTATTTCCAAGAGGAGACGAAACTCTTCTCCGAGTTGGAGAAGCGCCCGATGTTGGCTTTCGAGAAAGAGTTCCTCCGTTGGATGCTTTCTGACGGTGCTTTCGCCTTGTTGGTCCAGAATAAGCCTGCCGAGACGGGGCTCTCCCTTCGTATCGATTGGATAGAGGGAATCTCTTACGCCAACGAGAAGGAGACTTGTATGTATGCCGGTGGCGAGAAGGACGAGAAAGGAAACTTGCATGGCTGGTCAATGTTCCCTCAGACGGATTGGTTGACGAAGTCGCTTTTCGCTCTTCGTCAGGATACCCGTATCTTGGATGCGAACATCGTTCCGTTGGGTGGCCGTTTCATGATTGAGTTGGCCAAGAAACATAATTTCACCCCTGACGACATCGATTGGTATATGCCACATCTCTCTTCTATGTTCTTCAAGGATAGGATATTGGAGGAGTTTAAGAAGTTGAATTTCTATATTCCTGAGGAGCGTTGGTTCCTTAATTTGCCGGAGGTGGGCAATATCGCTTCGGCTTCGGCTTTTGCCATGATCGACGGAATCTTGGCTTCGGGCAAGTTGAAAAAGGGTCAGAAGATCTTGATCATGGTTCCGGAAAGTGCACGCTTCTCATACAATTACTGTATGTTGACTGTGTGTTGACGATTATCGTTTGTTAATGGTTGGATATTTTAAATAGGTTGTTATGAAGGTGGACGAAGTTCCTCAAGATTTGAAATATTTTGAGAATACCGTGATGCGTGATGTGGCTTACGCGGTTGATGAGAACGGAAAATATACGAGTGTCATTAGTGACGGGTGGAGTGTGAAGAACGATGCCTTGGAATTGACCATGGAGGGCATCTATGAGGAGTGCGAAGAGATACGCCAACGTGTTTTGGCTGGAAAGACCAGCTTGCTTGAGTATTATGCGGCGCGAAACATCATGGATGTAGACCTTCTTTCCGATTACACGGGCATCTCCAAGCGTACTATCCGTAAGCATTTTGATCCTAAGGCTTTCGCCGAGTTGGATCGTAAGACATTGGAGAAGTATGCCGATGCATTGCGTATCACTGTTGAACAACTTACCACTATCCCAGAATAAAATATGGAATTGAATTTTGATCACAAGCCATCAGCACATTGCGAGAATGGTGTGATTTCCAATATGTTGCGATTTTATGGCTTCAATATATCCGAACCGATGATTTTCGGCTTGGCAAGTGGACTTTTCTTCTCCCACATGCCTTTCGTTAAATTGTCGGGTATGGCGGTCACATCCTTCCGTACTTTCCCAGGCGTGCTCTTTTCGCGCGTCTCGAAATTATTGGGCTTTAAGATCCATACTAAAAGATATCTTCGTGAGGAGAAGGCCATAGCCGATATGGAGAAGGTTCTCTACAAAGGCATCCCTGTCGGTTGTGTGGTGGGTATGTATTACTTGCCTTATTTGCCAATGGAGTATCGTTTCCATTTCAATGGACACAATATCTGCATCATCGGAAAGGAAGAGGAGACTGGTAATTATATTGTCAGCGACCCGAACGCTATGCAGAAAGTCACGATTTCGAAGCGTGACTTGATCAAGGTACGTTTCGCCAAGGGCGGAACTTATCCGTTGTTGGGTCAGATGTATTGGATTGAGAAGATTCCGAAGCAGTTGCCTGACTTGGCTCCGCTCATCCGCAAGGCGATTAAGAAGAACTGTTGGCTCATGACTTCGCAGCCTAGTTGGTTGCCTTATTTCGGTGTGAACGGTATCCCTTTCTTGGGTAAGCGTATATTGAAATGGGAGTCGGAGATGGGTGCCCGTAAGGCAGCCCTCAATCTGGCACAGGTCATCCGTATGTTGGAGGAGATTGGTACGGGTGGTGCAGGTTTCCGTTATATGTATGGTGCCTTCTTGCAGGAGGCGGCTGAAATCACGGGAATACAGGAACTCAACGAGTTTTCTAAGCGAATAACGGAAATAGGTGATATGTGGCGTGACTTCGCATACAAATCGGCTCGAATCTTTAAGAAACGCCAAGGGGAGCAGTACTCCTATGAGGAGATTTCTGCTATCTTGATGAAGATAGGTGAATTGGAGGCTCGTTTCTTCAGAGAGTTGAAAGAGGCTGTCTAACCTAAATAATAATCATCTTGAAACCCAATATTATTGAAATAAGTAATTTGAAGAAGACCTATCGGGGCAATACGTCGCCTTCGGTGGACGGACTGACATTGTCTATTTCCGAAGGAGAGGTCTTCGGCCTTTTGGGACCTAATGGAGCAGGTAAGACTACCACTATCCATATCCTTTGTGGTTTGGTGCGCCCTGATTCCGGGGAGGCTAAGGTTTGTGGCTATTCCGTCTTCCGTGAGATGTCCAAGATACGAGAGATGATTGGGGTGGTTCCTCAGGATTTTGCCCTCTATCCTTCGTTGACCGCCATCGAAAATCTGATGGTCTATGGAGGTGTTTACGGCTTGCCTAAGCGGGAGTTGAAGGAGCGGATTGATTCCTTGTTGGCCATTTTCGATCTTACCACCAATCGCAATCGTCGTATTGAGCACTATTCGGGCGGAATGAAGCGCCGTGTCAATCTGATAGCAGGTTTGCTCCATCGGCCTAAAGTCCTTTTCTTGGACGAGCCTACGGTAGGTATCGACGTGCAGTCGCGTCATGTCATCATCGAGAATTTGAAGCGTTTCAACCAAGAGGGTACGACGATGGTTTATACTTCGCACCATTTGGACGAGGCGGAGCATTTCTGTTCCCATATTGCGTTGGTCGATGAAGGACATGTTATCTGTGAGGGAGAACCTGCGGCGTTGATAGCACAGGAGCAGACTAAGAACTTGGAGGAACTCTTTTTGAAGAAAACCGGAAAAAAGGTGAGGGATTGATGTTATGAGAAAGTTTAAGGCACTGATATACAAGGATACGCTCTTGCTTTTGCGAGATTGGCCGGGCTTGGCGATGATGTTTCTCATGCCGTTGTTCCTGGTGGTTTTGATGGCCTATTTGCAGGATAGTACCTTTAATTCCATCAATGAGCGTAAGATTCCGTTGTTGGTTTTAAATCAGGATCGTGACTCGTTGGGCGACGCCATCGTGCGTGGAGTCTGCGAGGCCGGCATATTTAAGGTCGATTCATTGGACGAAGGACAACCGCTTACGGCAGAGTCTTTGGAGCGTGCGGTGGCGAAGGGTGATTACCAAATCGGTATTGTGATTCCTGCCAATACGACGGAACGCATCCGTAGCCGGATACGCCAGAGTGTGATGCAGGCTTTCGGGGGCGAGGCGGATTCTCTGGCCTCGTCGGATAGCATCTCCATCTTTGTCGATCCGACAACGAAGAACTCCTTCAAATCCACGATTTTAAGTTCCATTCGGGAGTATGCAGCTTCCCTGCAGACAGGTTTTATCTTGCGTGAGGTGGTTGTGGAGGTCAATACCATTGTGCCCATGCCTATTGGCGATATCTCCATTCCGAATGACATGGTTTTGCTCAACGAGCGGTATGCTCGTTTGGATAAGGCCCGTATCATTCCCAATTCAGTGCAGCACAACGTGCCGGCGTGGGGAATGTTTGCCGTCTTCCTCATCGTAGTCTCTTTGGGAGGAAATATCATCAATGAGCGCGAGGAGGGAAGTTTCACTCGGTTGTTGACGATGCCGTGTCCTTCTTGGCTCTATTTGGCGGCAAAAGGTTTTGTTTATTTGTTGGTCTGCTTGCTGCAGTTGTTGCTGATGTTCCTGATAGGTATCTATGTCTTGCCATCTATGGGCTTGCCTGCTTTGGAGTTGGGACGGAGCATCCCGGCTCTTGTCTTGATGTCGCTCTCAGCCTCTCTCGCAGCGATCTGTTATGGCATAGCCATAGGAAAGATAGCGACGAGCAACCAGCAAGCTTCGATTTTTGGTGCCATTTCGGTGGTGATCATGGCGGCGGTGGGCGGAATATGGATTCCGGTTTTTGTCATGCCGGATGTGATGCAGGTGGTCAGCCGCATCTCTCCTTTGAATTGGGGATTGTCGGGTTTCTACGACATCTTTGTTCGGGATGGCGATTGGGTCTCCGTCTTGCCTGAAAGTGGCGTATTGTTGTTATTTTCATTCCTTTGCCTTGCCGTGGCACTTTACTATAGTCGTCGAAAATCGATTCGATGATGGTAAACTTAGAGGGAAATGTTTATCTTTGTGTGGAAATATAAATTAAAAAAAGTATAGAATGAAAGAAGAGGAATTGATAGAGAAATTGAAGGGGGAAATTATTGAGCAGTTGTCTTTGGAGGATATCACACCAGCCGATATAGATGCTGACGCTCCGCTCTTCGTGGAGGGTTTGGGATTGGACTCAATTGACGCAATTGAGTTGACGCACTTATTGGATCGTAACTATGGAATCAAGTTGGAAGATCCGAAGATGCGCCGTGAGGTCTTAACTTCTATTCGGACAATGGCTCAGTTTATTGAGAATCAAGGAAAATAAGAACGAATGTCGAGAAGTGTTTTCGTAACAGGTTTCGGTATTATATCGGCTTTGGGATGTGGAGTGGAAAGTAATTTCTCTTCATTGGTAGCCGAACGTTCAGGTATCGGTCAAGCGAGGTATGTAAAAACTTCGCTTGACCGATACCCTTTTGCTGAGGTCCCTTTCTCCTCTGCTGAGTTGGCGGCCAAGGTGGGGCTGGAGATGAAGCCTTTTTATAGCCGTACCTTCCTTCTGGGTCTGTTGGCTGTCAAGGAGGCGCTTCAGATGTCCGGTTGCGAACCTTACTTGTCCTCGATGGGATTCATCGGTTCCACGACGGTGGCGGGAATGGACTTGACGGAGCCTTGCTATTCGAGGCTTTGGGCAGGGGATACTTCGCTCGCCCATCTGGTGGATTCCATGGATTGTTCCGATGCGTGTAATCGGATTGCATCGATGTTGGGGATTCGTTCCCACGTGGCAAACATCAGTACGGCCTGTTCTTCTTCGGCTAATGCCATCATGTTGGGTGCCCGTCTGATTCGTGCCGGAATGGTCGATCGCGTATTCGTGGGTGGTATGGATTCTCTGGCTCGTTTTTCCATAAATGGATTCAATTCCTTAGAGATATTGTCTCCTACGGGTTGCCATCCTTTTGACCATAATCGGGACGGAGTGACCATTGCCGAGGGTGCCGCATTCCTTGTTTTGGAGGCAGAGGAGGTCGTCGGACAGCGACCTGTCTATGGCGAAATAAAGGGCTATGCGAATGCCAATTCTGCGTACCATCAAACGGCTTCTTCGCCCAATGGTGAAGGGGCAGTCGCAGTAATTCAGGCAGCCTTGAAAAAAGCCGCTTTCCAACCATCGGAAATCGACTATATCAATGCCCACGGAACGGGAACGAAGAACAATGACATTTCAGAAGGGCGTGCAATGGCCACGGTCTTTGGTGATGCGATACCTCCGTTCAGTTCGACGAAGGGCTATACGGGTCACACCTTGGCGGCAGCAGGTGCGGTGGAGGCCATTGTTTCGTTGTTGACCATCAATCATGGGATGATCTTCCCTAACCTTCGTTTTGAGACGCCCATGGAGGAGTTGCCGATTCGTCCGGTCACCTCTTTGCAAAAAGCGGAGATCCGCAATGTCTTGTCCAATTCGTTCGGTTTCGGAGGAGCCGACACCTCCCTCGTCATCTCTAAAGTATAATCTCCGTAACCCCAAATTCAAAATACAAAATTCTTAATTCAAAATTCATAAATCACATGCCATATATCCATTCCATAGGAATCATATCCCCGCAGTTGACGTACGATGGCTCTTTCCTGACACATCCGTTGGTGAATGAGGAGACGCTCACGATGAATTGCGTGGAGCCCGTTTATAAGGAGTATATCAATGCGGTGGCGTTGAGGCGTATGTCTCATGTGATCAAGATGGGTTTAGGGGCTACGGCTATTTGCAGACGGCAGTTGCCGGATGTCAATCCCGAAGCGGTGATTGTGGGAACCGGTTTGGCATGCTTAGCCGATTTGGAGAAGTTTACACGTTCGATAGAGGTCTATGGAGAGCAGACGTTGCCTCCTATACCGTTCATTAATTCGGCTCACAATACGGTGGCGGGACAGATTGCCCTCCACAACAATTTGACGGGTTACAACATAACCTACTGCCATCATTTCTTGTCGTTCGAGAATGCCCTCCGCGACGCGATGCTTTCTCTCTCCGAGGGCTTGAAAAATGTCTTGGTGGGCGGAATTGACGAGCGTACGTCGGATAATTTCACCATCTATAATCTACGGGATTTTTGGCGAAAAACCCCTGTCCGTAATTTGGACTTGTTCGAAGGTTCTTATCCTGGAACGTTGAACGGAGAGGGCTCAGCCTTCTTTATTATGGGCAACGAGCGCAGGCCGGAGTCGATGGCTCGTTTGGTGGGGCTTCATACGCTTCTTTGGGAGAATTCTACGATTGAAGATGTGGAGGAGGAGTTGTCCCGCTTCTTGAAGGCTCATTCCGTTGGGAAGGAAGAGATCGATCTTTTTATTTTAGGTCGTAACGGAAGTAGCACATACGATTATCTCTATCGCCAATTCGAGGATCTCGTTCCCGATTCGGCTCCGATAGCTTATTACAAGCATCTTTGTGGAGAGTATATGACCTCCACTTCCTTCGCTTTATGGGTTGCGGCGAACGTTTTGCACTCCCAATCTCTTCCGGAGGTGCTGACATTCAGGAAGGGAAGTCGTTCGAATTTTCAAAAGGTATTGATCTATAATCAATCGCAAGCGAAAGAGCACGCATTTATTTTATTGGAACGGATTTGAGGTCCGTTGCATTTGCTTAGGTTGTGATAGGTTATTTTTGAAAATCACGGCTTGGAAAGAAGGTGGAAATGTGGGTGGATCCTGTGTGGGTATTATTTCCGCATTTTGTTGTTTGTCAGTCAATCACACAATAAATTATTTATCTGTTTGAATTTGAATAGGAAACCATAAGTCGAAAGACAAGAAGAATTGACAATTGTCACTTTGTTGCCGAATGGCTTGACTAATGGTATGATTTTTGAGATATTTGTCTGAAAATAGGGTTTATTAAAATTTTTTTGTGTATATTTATATTTGGGTAGAGGACTGACCTTGGGTAGCCGGTGCTTGCATCGTTTCTACAGTCATCTACATGTTGTTAATAGAATTGAATAGGGGATTATGGATAAAAAGAACTTGAAATTAGTTAGTCTCTTGTCGTTATTGATGACTACGAGTGCCACGAGTGTTATGGCAGAGGTTGTTCTCAATGAACTTATGCCCTGCAACATTTCTTCCTACCGAGGAAGCGATACGAACTATAGTGGATGGGTAGAGTTGTACAATGATGGCGATGCTAAAGTTGATATCAAAGGATATGTATTCAAGAATTTGAAAAAGGGAGGCTCAGAGAAATGGTCGTGGACCGTTTCCCAGAGTTGTGTTGTCCAACCAGATGATTATGCCATCTGTATTTTCGACGAGAAGGAAAAGAATGGCAGTGCTCCTTATAAGCTGGATCCGGATGGCGGTACGTTGATACTTTATAATGCTTCCGGCAAAGAGATCGGTAGTCTGAAGTATGGTGCGATGGTTCCCCACATTTCCTATGGTATTGATGACGAGGGCAATTTGGGCTATATGGAGCCTACTCCGAAAAAGGATAATACGACGGCATATGCAAGTTTGGGTTCACGTTGCGGAAAGCCGGTCTTCGGAACTCAGCCAGGCATTGTAGACGGGCCGGTAAGTTTGACAATCACGTCTACTACGAGTGAAGCGAAAATTTACTATACGTTGGATGGTTCCGAGCCTTCGGATAAGAATGGAACACTCTATGACAAGCCTATTGAGATAAAAAGGCAGGATGACCAAAAAAGCATCGTGGTTCGTGCGAGAGCCATCAAAAAAGGACTGCTCTCCAGTGCAGTGATGACGGGTTCCTATATCTTTATGGATGATAAGCACAAGAACTGCAACGGCTTTACGGTTCCGATTGTTTCCCTTGCCATCAGCAAGAAGGATTATTCAGACAATACTTACGGAATAGGCGTTGTGGGTACGAATGGTATCTCTAATCCAGCGAAAAGCTGTCTTAGCCAAAGTGCTAATTATAACCAGGATTGGATGAGACCAGCCAACTTTGAGTATATCGTAGATGGAAAGACGGTCCTCTCGCAAGAGACGGAGGTGGGTGTTGTCGGTGGTTGTTCCCGTACGTATACGGTGAAATCCCTGAAGGTGAACGTCTCTAAGAAGACTGGAAACTCCCTCCTCAAATATCCATTCTTTGGGTCGAAAGAGCCACAAGAGTTTAAGAGCCTCCATATCCGTAACGGAGGAAACGGCTATAATAGTTTCATGATCCGTGATGCCCTCCTTCAGGAGATCGCAAGAAGCATGGGTCTCGATTGCCAACATTACCAGCCTGTAGCTTACTACATCAATGGTGAATACAAGGGAATGATGGGCTTGCGTACACGAAGCAACAAGGATTTGGTTTACGCTAAATATGGCGTGGAGCAGGAGGATCTCGACGTTATCGAGGTCAGCGAGACGGGTGTCGCAGCCGCTTGTGGTACAATGGAAGGCTATGAGGAGTTGATCAAGGCGTTGAAGTCGAAAGACAAGTCCTCTCCTACGTTCCTTGAAGAGATAGGGCAATTGATGGATATCGATTATTATATCGACTACCAGATATTCGAGCAGTATATCGTGAATACCGATTGGCCGGGCAACAATACGAAGTTGTGGCGTGAGCGCCAGAACGGCCGTTTCCGTTGGATTGTTTATGATGTGGATTTCGGTTTCGGACTCTATGAAGGTGGTGGTAATTACACGGAGGAGAGTACGGACATGATTCAATTCTGTTTGGGTAAGAACCCTGTCAATTGGGCCAACAAAAATGAAATCTTTGTCGAGATCTTTAAGAACTTGATGGAGAACCAAGATTTCAGGGAGCGTTTCATGACCCGTTATCTTTATCATTTGGATCATACCTTCAAGCCTGAAAATTTGAAATCTCTTTGGTCTTCCATAGAGTCCCAATGTAAGGATGAGTTCTGTGCTTCCCCTATTAGCCACGATTGGGATCAGGGTTGGGATAGAATGAATAGATTTGCCGAAAATCGTCCTGCTAAGGTATATGAGCATTTGCGCTCCTATTACAATGGTGGTAATAAGGTTACCTTGCGTATCGCCATCAAGGATGAAAATGGTAACGTGATACCAAACTCGAACATCATCTTGAACAACGTATCGACAGGTGCGAGCGAGTATAAAACATCCTATTTCTCCACTCACTCCATGCGTGTGGAGCCAAGGGTGCCAGTAGGCTATACGTTTAAGAAATGGACTACTTCAACGGAGGTGGCTAGTACCATCTCTACGACACCAATCCTTACGGACAAGAGCACATGGTCCTACTATTTCAAGGATACCATCCCTAGTGAGGATTGGGCTCAGACCTCCTATGATGCTTCCTCTTGGAAGCAGGGCTCTGGTTCCTTCGGTATTAACTCCAAAGTGATTACGCCTACCGTGAAGTTGGTGGATGGCGATTCTGTCCATTACATCACTTCCTACTATCGTGCGAAGTTCAAGGTAAGCGACCTTACGGAGTTTGATTCGTTGCTTGCCAAGGTTACTTACGACGACGGTGTTGTCATCTATTTGAATGGTAAAGAGGTGAAGCGTTATAATATGCCGAAGGGAACTGTGACGTATGGTACGTTTACGCCAGACTACCTCAACGACGAGGTCGCTTCCTTCTTTATAAGCAAGAAGGATCTAGTGGAGGGAGAGAATGTCATTGCGGCTGAAGTCCACCAATATGATGCGAACAGTGCGGACATGACCTTTGCCCTTACCCTTTCAGGCGTCCAATCTTCCTCTTCGACGTCACCTAACGCAAACGAGATCTTTGAAGGTTCTTTGACGGGCGATTTGGAGATGACGGCTGTTTATTCGAAGAATTCGAATGCGCCGATACCTATGCTTCAGTTGAACGAGGTTTGTGCTTCAAACAATTCCGCTTCGGGCAATTCAGACGAGTATGGCAACTATCCTGATTGGATCGAGATCTACAATGCCGGTACGACTGATTGTGACCTTGCGGGCATGTACTTGTCGGATAATAGGGACAAGTTGGAGAAGAGTCAGTTCCCATACGGCTCCAAGAGTACGATTATCAAGCCGGGCGAACATAAGATTATCTATGCCGACAATAGTGTATGGCGTGGTGCGTTGCATGCCGACTTCAAGATATCTGCAGCCGGAGGCTTCCTCGCATTGTCTTACAATAAGCAGGATAAGGTGGTTGTGCTTGACTCAATAAAACTTTCTTCCATGGAGGCCAATGATTCCTATGGAAGGGAATTTGATGGTTCGGCATGGACGGTCTTCTCGGAATGCGAAGGCAGTAGCCTTGTGACTTTTGGTTCGGCTAATCCGGAGAAATGCGAAGAATCTCTTGGCCCTGGTGTTGGCGTGGACGACTATATAGGTGTATGGCCTGATGAGGTGGAGCCACAAGGCATCGATTTGTATCCAAATCCTGCGCATGATTGGATCGTGGTTAAGACGACCGGTGAATTTGATAATGAGGATGTCGTTTCTGGCATTAAGGAAGTCAGCATCTATAGCCTTCAAGGTGTCTTGGTTGCTCAATCCCGTACGGGAGGGGCAACGGAGTGTAGGGTTTCGATCGATCAGCTCGCTCCGGGCATCTACTATCTGAAGGCTGTCTCCGATCGTTCGTTCTTCACTACGACGTTCAAGAAACAGTAAGAGAATCGATTTATGATATTGTTGAGAAGGAGAGGGCATTGCTTTCTCCTTCTTTTTGTTTGTTCGATTGATTATTCGGAAATCTCAGCCTCTTATGGAGATTCTATTTCCTGACTTCGTCAATACGCCACCCAAATTAGGAATTACTATTAGACAGGTCGAAAAGTAGTGATGAAGTCATGAGACGGCAGAGCAGTTTTTGCCAAGGTCGGGGTCGTGGGAGCGAATTCCGCCTGCGGTACAGATAAAGGCATAGGGAGCACGGCTTTCTCATTTAAAACCCGTAGAATCATTCAGAACGTCCTTGGAGGCTCTTTAATCTGCGAGGCGCACCTTCCCCATAGGCTTCCAGCCAAAGGAGTGCTGGAATCTGATGCCAAAATCTCTTCTGCCTAATTTCCCTTCTATGATACTGATTGGAAAGAACTTTCAATTATACAAGAAAAGACAAATCCATAATGAAGGGAAAAGTTGCGTTGTGAAACGCAACTTTTTTTATGTTGTGTATTGTGTATACTTGTCTTTTCTCTATTTTTGCAATGAAACGAAACCACTCTCTTATGAAAAACATTTTCGTAACGTTTATATTGATTTTTTGTGGGGCAATGTCTGCAATGGCTTGCGAGTCATGTGGTTTAGCCCAAGGTTTCTATCAATCATACCACTATAAAGGAAATGTCAAAACAGTCCATACAGTAGATGTTTGTAAATACTTGGACACTCTCGGCAATGAGAAGATAGATACAACGACTGTTATATTCAAATATTTCGACCAGAAACACAGATGTATGTTATTTGATTACGAGAATCGCTCAACGGGTAGTTCCGCATACCAGAGGCATGAAATCATCAATGGAAAATATGTATTGGTTGAAAGTCGCGGACCATTTCCGATGCGCAATAGTATTAGAGTCTATTCGGACAAGGGAGAATTACGTGAAGAACACTTCCCCAATGCTGTGCATCTATTCAATCCAAATGGAAGAAAGTATTGTACAATTACTTATGAATCAATAAAATCAAAGAGAATAGCGAACTACGAATATGTCTATTACGATAAAAATGGAAAAGTTACGGCCACCATTTCGATGGACAGATACTACAATGTTATATCTCGCACAAGGAATGTGTACGACAAGCGGGGAAATTTGACGGAGGTATATAACAATGGAAAGCGTACTTCCTATCACAGATATGATTCAAAAGGTAGGCCGTTGTATGATTCAACTAGTTGTGGAACAAGCTCTTACACATACGATTCAAAGGGTAATATATTAACACGTCAAAACACTAACGAGTGCATTTACGCGGGGGAGAATAAAGTGCGAACCCAAACCTTCGAAAAATACGAATACGGGAAGGATGGGGAGAAGACGATGCAGGAATTCGTATATGGAGAGTTAGATAACATCGAGCGTTATGACAAAAATGGAAACCGCACCTACTTCAGAAGGTATTCTTGTTGCCCGAGAATTGAGTGTAAATACATATACAACGAAAAGAACAAAATAATTATAGATACAACAACATACTTTAATGACGATGGCACTCAAGCCATATATATACAGAAATATAGAAATGGAGAGAAAGACCATTTAAATAGAGAACAATATAGGAACGACACCCTTACATTTATTAGCTATTATGATGAGAAAAAGGTTGACAATAAGTTGATTAGCACAAAGATTGAAGGAATGGAGGATGACTCTCTGAAAGGCAAACTCAACATCGATACGTTAACCTCAATTACAACCTTCGACAAGAATGGAAAGATTCTGACCCAGTGCTCTTATTCTAAATCTGAGGAGGCAAACTGCTCACGTTACACCTACAATGACCAAGGTCAGTTGCTCTCTGTCGTACATGACAAGGAACATCAGAATGATAAACATTCTTATATAGATGAGACCAGAATAGATTATCAATATGATGAGCATCACAACCTCGTATCGGAAACTCATAGGAATGGTGATGAAGTAGTACTCCAAATAACCAACCATTATGATGCTACCAATCATTTGGTAGATTCAAAAACTCTAAGAAAAGATAATGGTTATAAGTGGGTTAAATACGATAAAGTGGGGAATATGGTCGAATACGTAGATGCGATGGAAGGAATCCTTACTATGAGTAGTATAAAGGAGACTATTGTGCAAGAAAATCCGGCAGATGTCCAAATTACGACCTACACCTACTATGACGAGTAGGCAGCAGGCTATCGAATTGATAGACACATCCTTTTCTTGTTTTGTAATACCCCGACCATGGGTTTTCACCTATGGCTGTTCTGTGCCGTCCCTCCGGGACTCTGTCGTTGTCTTGCGCATCCAACCCCCAAAGGGGGCATAACACAGACACGAGTCTGAACCCGTGGGCAATTTTCACCCCTACAAGAAAAGTTAAATGAAATTTCCGTGCTATCATCCATCTCAGCGGGCTGATTTTTTCTCTATTTTTGCAAACTTAGTTGTCAAATCAGACGTTAGTGTTTGAATTTAAACGGATTCTAATAAAGATCAATGGGAAAGACTCAGGCAGTAAAGGAGGTGGCAAAATTGGTATGTCTCTCCATCTTCTCCTTGTTTTATTTTGTTTCGGGATTTAAACTCTCAAGTGCTCCTTATGACTGGGGCTTGGGAGACGGGAGCGGCCTCCTTCTTTGGATAGCCGTCGTGGCTCTGTTTTTGTTGCTGATGTTTCTCCCTTTGATTGGAGCCCTATATGTGGATCGGAACAAAAAACGGATTAAGCCTTATGTGGTCATCTTTGCAGGCTCTGCCCTTCTGTTCTTGTTGAATTGGTTGATTCCACGTCTGACGTGTGGCGGTGCGAAGTATCTCGATACCTCGACCTCGGAGTGGATTTTGTATGCCTCTATGCCTTTCCTATATGGAGGCATATCCTATTTTATTTTTGAATTTTTTGACGATTCCTCTAAAAATAAAGAGGGTGATTCTTCCTGTGAGCCGGATGAGGGTGCGGGAGGAGTGTAAGGTTGCGTTCACTTTTTCGAAGATGCTTATCATGGGCATCCCTCCTCATCTAAATGAAGACCCTTAACCTAATCTGATTAATAGTAGGGAGCTCCCATCTGACGATACGTCTCGTAAGACTTCTTATCGGTCGGGAATTGGATGGAGACGTTCAAGCCTAGGCCTATGTTATGGGCAAAATAAGAGGCGGGCATATTGATGATGAACGACGGCAGGTGCAACTCCACGTTCAAGTGGGGACGATAGCTGAAAAAGCGGCATCCGATGGCAGGATAGAGCGTCCCTATGAATTTATCGGGTTCCCGGCCTACGTCGGACAAGTTCTTTTCACTCTCTTCGCCTGTCTCGGGGTCGCGGCTCTTCACCAAGTTGTCTGTCGCCATCAAGAAGTTCCATGAACTGCCCATTTTGAAGTAGAATCGGCATGGACGGCCTGCCCTTGTCGCCAAGAAGCGGAATTCGACAGGAAAGCCTACATAGTGCGTGCGTTGCGTCAGTTTTTTGGATTGGAAGGTCTCCACCTCCCCTTCGTCTGTGCTGGTGGTCTGTTTCAGGTCGAAGTCATAGATGTCGATAAATTGGGTGTAGCGGGCTCCTGTGGTGATGCCATATCGTTCCCGTCTCCAAAGGATTTCTCCTGTCAGTCCGCCGAAAATGCAGTGCATATAGCTTTCATCGTCAGTCGGTAAGATGGGGTTGTAGTTGGTCAACGTCTCTTCCGATGGGGCGTTATTCACCTCTTCTGCGTCTGCCTCCTTGTCCAGTTGAGGCTTGAGATGTTCACCCACATAGATTTGGTAGCCGGTCTCCAACCCTAGTTTGAGTTTGATTTTCGCCTCGGTTGCCGTTGCAGCGAAGAAGAGTGCAACTGATGTGATAAGCCACTTTAATTTCATACCCATTTTTTAATATCGAATCTACTACTAATTACAAAGATAGTAACTTTTAGGTGAGTTCTAAAAATTCGCCGTGATTATCAAAAAATGGAAATGTAATTTTTCTCCTTTCGGTGAAGAGCAGCATTTCTCTTTTCTCCTCTTAGAGGGCAAAATCTCACATAGGCCTATTAGGGAATCTCATCACCCTGACAAAATCGGAAATTGACGTTTGTCTGTCATACAGAGGAACATAGCCTTAATTTTGTGGCATAACATTTGC
>JAFZKQ010000073.1 GCA_017553575.1 Paludibacteraceae bacterium | reverse complement strand
GATACAACGAAGCACAAGTCAATTGATGCAACTTTCGCTACTCCTGATGGACGTGGTCATGATGGTGAGAGAGTATTGTGGGAAAACTCTGTATTTGATGGTATGCCTGCTGTAGCAACATTGACAATGTTGTCTAAGGTGCAGAACGATATTCGTAATACGGAGGCTGAAATCATGCAATACTTGATCAACCAAATTGACGCAGGTGACTTCCGTGTAAACAAGATTGAGGCTTTGGTTATCCCTGATTCTAAGTATTTGATTAAGGGTAGCAAATACCACGCTCAAATCGTCTTGGCTGCAACGGACTCTACTCGCCCATTGGAGATCGAAGTTAATGGTAAGCCAATTCAAAATGGTATCTACGAGTTTGGTGCTGGTGCAACTGGTAAGTTTGATTACAAGGGTAAGATCAAGATGAAGAAGCCAAGTGGCGAGGAAGTTGTCTATGACTTTACTAGTGATTATACCGTAGGTGAGCCATCAGCTACTATCTCTGCTGACATGATGAACGTGTTCTATGCAGGTATCAAGAACCCATTGAGCGTTTCTGTTCCAGGTGTAGCTGCACGTGACGTGAAGATTGATATTTCTAATGCAAAGCAAGTTCAAACTGCTAAGGGTTGGGATATCACTCCTATCAAGGTTGGTGTTGAGTCTGTAGTTACTGTATATGCTAACATGCAAGGTAAGTCTCAAGTTGTTGCTAAGAAGGCGTTCCGTGTAAAGCCATTGCCACCACCATTGGCAAAGATCGAGTACACGAATGCACAAGGTGTTAAGGAGAAGTACAAGGGTGGAACAGCAATTGCTAAGAACCTCTTGATCACGGCAAACCGTATCATCGCTGAGTTGGATGACGCTGACTTGGATGTTAAGTATAGAGTATTGTCATTCTCTTTGAACTCTTTCGACTCAATGGGTAACACAATGGTCGATATGGCACAAGGTTCTGAGTTGACTGCTAAGCAAAAGCAAGTGTTCAGTAGGTTGACAAAGGGTAAGACTGTGTACGTATCTAACGTTAAGGCTAAAGGTCCGGATAATGTTGAAAGAACTTTGCCTCCTGTTGAGGTTAAGATTAAGTAATTTGAAGTAATTGGTCACTATTCTGATTTTAAAGTTTAGAATTATGAGTAAGTTTTTTAAATTGTTGTTTGTTGGTGGCGTAATGTCTTGTATGACCTCTGCGTTTGCCCAAGACGGGGATAACTCCTTCTTTGACGAGACAGGAGACATCTCTGAAGAGGTCGCAACAAACTTGCCAACTAGTGGTCCGAAGGAAGGTTTGGAGCCAATTGAGTTGTTAAATCCACGTGCGGATGATATCTATTGGCAAAAGGTGGTTTATAGAACTGTCGATTTGCGTGAAAAGATGAATTATCCGTTCTATTATCCTGAAGAATCATCTGACAACAGACAAAGTTTGTTTTCTTTGATGTTCAGACTTATTCAGGATGGTAAAATCAAGGTTTACGAGTATCTTGATTCTCGTGAAATCTTTAACGACGAACATTTGGTTGAGTTTAAGGATCTCCTTGAAAAGTATGAGTTGATCTTTACGGTTCAAGCTGATTCTATTACCAACGATTCTGTTTACGTGGTTGATGAGAGTGATATACCAAACCGTGACGTAATTAAGTTCTACGTAAAAGAGGTATGGTATTTCGACAAGATCACTTCGACGTTCAATGTACGTATCATTGGTTTCTGTCCTATCATGGTTAGAGAGACTGACCTTGGTATTCAGAAGTATCCAATGTTCTGGATTCCTTTCGAGAAGTTGAGACCGTTCTTGTCTCAAACAGAAGTCTTGATTACCGATAAGAACAACGGTGCTAGACCTTCTTTTGATGACTTGTTTATCAAGAGACGTTTCTCAAGCTATATCTATAGGGAGTCTAACGTTCAAAACCGTAACTTGCTTGAGTACAACACGACCGCTGAGGACGTGAGAAGAGAGCAAGCTCGTGTTAAGACGTTGTTGATCAACTACGAAAACGATTTGTGGGAATATTAATCCTATGCTTCGTGTGAATACAAGGGTGTGTCGGCTTCGGCACACCCTTTTTTGATGCCTTTTTTCTCAATGGCTTCCTAATATTCTTTTCTATCTATTCCTTCCTTGTTTAGCTAGCCTCCTTATCCTTCTAAAATGTTGATTTTTTAGAACCCTTTTTTATTCTGTTTTGTCGCTTCCTTATTATTTCCTACCTTTGTGCATTAATTCAGATTCTTATGGAATATAATTTTAAGGAAATTGAGCGGAAATGGCAGAGTTATTGGAAAGAGAACTCTACCTACAAAGTCGAGATTGATAAAAGCAGACCTAAATATTATGTCTTGGACATGTTCCCTTATCCATCAGGTGCGGGTTTGCATGTCGGTCACCCTCTTGGTTACATCGCTTCTGATATATTCAGTCGTTACAAGCGTTTGCAAGGATTCAATGTCCTTCATCCGATGGGCTACGATTCTTACGGATTGCCTGCAGAGCAATATGCTATCCAAACGGGTCAACATCCGGCTGTGACGACGGCGAAAAACATTGCCCGTTATCGTGAGCAGTTGGATAAGATCGGTTTCTGTTATGATTGGTCTCGTGAGGTGCGTACTTGTGAGCCCGATTATTACAAGTGGACGCAGTGGGCATTTATCAAGATGTTCAATTCCTACTACGATAACGATTTGGATAAGGCAATGCCGATTTCTGATTTGGTGGCTAAGTTTGAGAAGGAAGGTACTTCCTCTTTGAATGCGGCTTCATCTGCAGATCTTTCTTTCACGGCGCAGGATTGGAATGCATATTCGGAGAAGAAGCGTCAAGAGATCTTGATGAATTACCGAATCGCTTATTTGGCAGATACGAAAGTTAATTTCTGTCCGGCATTGGGTTGTGTCTTGGCTAACGATGAGATTAGCGAAGGACTTTCCATTCGTGGTGGTTATCCTGTGGAGCAGCGTGTTATGCGTCAATGGAGTTTGCGTGTATCCGCTTATGCACAACGTCTTCTCGATGGTTTGGAAAGAATTGACTGGACCGAATCGTTGAAGGAGACCCAGAAAAACTGGATCGGCCGAAGCGAAGGTACGGAGATGAAATTTAAGATCAAGGATAAGCCATTTGATTTTGAGATATTTACAACACGTGCAGATACTATCCATGGCGTAACTTTCATGGTGTTGGCTCCGGAGTCCGACTATGTGAAGATGGTTACTACGGATGCTCAGAAGGCTGAGGTGGATGCTTACTTGGATCAGGTTAAGCGTCGTACGGAGCGCGAGCGTATCTCCGATAGACGTGTTACGGGTGTCTTCTCCGGTGCTTATGCGATAAATCCGGTGACAAACAAGGAGATTCCTATCTGGATCAGTGATTATGTTTTGGCTGGTTATGGTACGGGTGCTATTATGGCAGTTCCTGCACATGACTCTCGTGACTACGCCTTCGCTAAGCATTTCAATCTTCCTATCGTTCCTGTCATTGCAGGCTGTGACGTTAGTGAGGAGAGCTTCGATGCAAAGGATGGTATCATGACGAATTCCGGTTTCTTGGATGGTTTGACAGTCAAGGAGGCGATCGCTGCCACTAAAAAGTACGTCAAAGAGCACGGTATCGGTAAGGTCAAAGTCAATTATCGTTTGAGGGATGCCATTTTCAGTCGCCAACGTTATTGGGGTGAGCCGTTCCCTGTCTATTATAAGGACGGACTTCCTTATGTTTTGGACGAGAGCAAACTTCCGTTGATGTTGCCGGATATTGAGAACTTCTTGCCGACGGCTTCGGGTGAGCCTCCATTGGGCCATGCTAAGAATTGGAATACGGAGGAGGGTTATCCATACGAGTTGAATACGATGCCAGGTTTCGCTGGTTCTTCTGCATATTATTTGAGATATATGGATCCTCACAACGACAAGGCTCTTGTCGGAAAAGAGGCTGATGAGTATTGGCAGAATGTCGATTTGTACTTGGGTGGTACGGAGCACGCTACGGGTCACTTGATCTATAGCCGTTTCTGGAATAAGTTCTTGTTCGACCTCGGTGTCGTTTGTAAGGATGAACCGTTCCAGAAGTTGATTAATCAAGGTATGATTCAGGGGCGTTCCAATTTCGTCTATAGAATCAAGGATACGAATACCTTCGTTTCCTATAACTTGAAGGATCAGTATGATGTTACTCCTATCCATGTGGATGTGAATATCGTAAGTAACGATGTTTTGGATATTGAGCGTTTCAAGAATTGGATGCCGGACTATAAAACGGCAGAGTTCATCTTGGAAGATGGCAAGTATATTTGTGGTTGGGCTGTCGAGAAGATGTCCAAGTCCATGTTTAATGTGGTGAATCCAGACGACATCGTGGATAAGTACGGTGCGGATACGTTGAGATTCTATGAGATGTTCCTTGGACCATTGGAGCAGTCTAAGCCTTGGGATACGAACGGAATCGATGGTGTTCATCGTTTCTTGAAGAAGTTGTGGGGCTTGTTCTATTCTCGCGAAGAGTTGTTGCTTTCTGATGCCGAGCCTACGAATGAAGAGTTGAAGTCTTTGCATAAGTTGATAAAGAAGGTGACTTACGATATTGACAATTTCTCATTCAACACTTCCGTGGCGGCCTTCATGATTTGTGTGAACGAGCTCTCTTCTCAGAAGTGCAACAAGAAGGCGATTTTGGAGCCGTTGACGATTCTTTTGGCACCGTTTGCACCGCATTTGGCAGAGGAGTTGTACCATGTACTTGGAAATACAACGTCTGTCTGTGATGCGAAGTGGCCGATCTGTAACGAGTCATATTTGCAGGAGAGTGCGGCGAAGTATGCCGTTTCATTCAACGGAAAAGTTCGTTTCTCCATGGAGTTGCCAATCTCCTTGTCGAAGGAGGAGGTCGAAAAGGTTGTCCTCTCTAATGAGCAGACGATGAAGTTTATGGACGGAAAGCCATACAAGAAGGTCATCGTTGTGCCTAACAAGATTGTCAACATCGTACTTTGATAAAAACGGCGTTTCATTTGGAGAAATCCAAGGAATGTATTATTTTTGCGGTCGATTTTGCGTAATCTCTTATGAAACATAGTGGAGTTCATAATATTGCGTGATTGTTTAATGAAAATATAGATTTAAAAATGGACTTGATTAAAGTTGCAGAGCAGGCGTTCGCTACAGAGAAGAAGCACCCAAGCTTCAAGAGTGGTGATTCGATTACCGTTGCTTACAAGATCGTCGAGGGTAACAAGGAGCGTATCCAGTTGTTTAAGGGCGATGTTATCCGTATCAGTGGTCAAGGTGAAAAGAAACGTTTCACTGTCCGTAAGATTACGAGTGGCGTAGGTGTAGAGAGAATTTTCCCAATGGAGTCTCCTTTCATCGACAGCATCACAGTTAACAAGATTGGTAAGGTTCGTAGAGCTAAACTTTACTACTTGCGTGGTCTTACAGGTAAGAAGGCTAAGATTAAGGAGAAGAGACGTTAATCTCTATCTTGAGATAAAGGGGGGTGTATCAATGATGATGCACCCTTTTTGTTTTATGCCGATGCTTGCCGTGTGTTGCCTATGAGAGTTGGAGGTGACCCTATTTTTTTTTCTCAAAAATATATTTACCTTTGTGTCTAGTCCGTGGACTTAGCGTTTGCTTAATTTGCGGGAAGGTCAAAACTGTTTTCTTCCCTATCACACAGATGCTTTGCGCCGAGTGGGGCTACCAAAGGAGTGAGAGTAGGGCGAATGGAGGCTCTGTCGGCAGCCGATGGTGTCGAAAACAAAAAAAAGAAAGTATGTCTTCTAAAAAGATAGGAACAAAAACTGCTTCTACGTTTGTCATCGCAAATATGATAGGGACGGGAGTCTTTACTTCGTTAGGCTTCCAGTTGGTGTCCTTGACTAATCCGATTGCAATAGCGTTAATATGGTTGATGGGTGGCTTGGTGGCTTTGTGCGGTGCCATCGTTTATAGTGAGTTGGGGTCGGCTATGCCTCGCTCCGGGGGTGAGTACCATTATCTTTCCGTCATCTACCATCCTATTGTCGGTTTCATGTCTGGATGGACCTCCCTGTTGGTGGGATTTGCGGCCCCCGTGGCTTTGTCGAGTATGGCGATGAGCTCATACTTGTGCAATATCTATCCAGCCTTGGATCAGAAAATACTTGCGATGGCGGTCTTGACGGTGATAACGCTCTTCCATGCTATTGACGCCCATGTCGGTACGAAGATGCAGAATCTGCTGACGACGGTGAAGATTGCCATTATTGTCGTTTTTATCGTGGCGGGACTCATTGTCGCTCCTGAGGGCGCAGCCAATTTTGATTCGGTGGGCGACTTCCAATGGGGGGATGTCTTTTCTCCTGCTTTTGCGGTTTCGTTGGTTTGGGTCTACTATGCCTATTCGGGTTGGAATGCGGCTGCCTACATCTCCGGCGACATCGAGAATCCTCAGCGTAATGTGCCGTTGGCTTTGTTGTCAAGCACCTTGTTCGTCATCGTCTTGTACTTATGCCTGAACATGGTTTTCTTGCGCACCACGCCGGTCGACGAGATGGTTGCTCAAATTGAGATAGGATTGATTAGTGCACGTCACATATTCGGTATTCAGGGTGGCGAGATAATGGGTATCTTAATCACGATCATGTTGGTCTCCAGTATCAGTTCGATGGTCTATGTTGGGCCTCGGGTGGTCGTTTCGATGGGTGAGGACCATCGTTTGTTCCGCTTCTTGACGAAAAAGAACGCGAAGGGCTGTCCTTCGATTGCCATTTGGACACAATACCTGATAAGCTCAGTCATGTTGCTTACGGGATCATTCAAGTTGATAACCCAATATACGGGTGTTGTCCTTTCGTTTTGTGCTTTGCTTACGGTGGCTGGCGTGATTGTTCATCGTCATCGCTTCCCTGATGCGGAGCGTCCGTATAAGACGTGGGCCTATCCTTTGCCGGCTATCCTTTTCTGCGTCATCATCCTTTGGACGATTGTCTATATGATGTATAACGATTATGTAGAGACTTTCGTGGAGGGTAGGCAAGATGCACCATGGACGATGATTCTCAGTCTCGGTACGATATTGACGGGTGCTTTCTTCTATTGGGTTAATAAACTCTTGGAGACCAGGAAGAAAGCAGCGGAATCGATTGAGGAATAAGTAGTTGGTTTTAAATTTACGACACATAGTTATCACACATAACATAGATAAAATATGAGAAAAGAAGTGAATATAGGTTTTTGTGCCATGTTGCTCTCTCTGTTTATTGCTTCATGCACAAATGTTGCCCCAGATAGGCGTTCCAAGGGTGCCGCTGATTCGGTAGCCTCTGCGTCTGCAGATACCGCGTCGAAGTTAGCTGGTGATAAGTCTGATTTGCTTACGGAGGCTGGAAAAATCGAACTGGCTGAACCGGAGGTGCTGAAGTTGGTCGGTGATAGTCAAATCAATCGTGCTTCGAAGTTTTATGCCGGCCTGAGTTGCGAGGGCATCAAGTTGACGGATGAAGAGAAGGAGGCTTGGACGAAATATTCGAAAAGTATCGGTCAGATGAAGAAGAAGAGTTTTGCTACGCTCTCAAAGGCAGACTCTTTGGTGGTGGCTGATATGAGCGATGTGCGCGAGCGTTGCAACTACGTCTTTTATCCGTTTAGCGGTCCTGATTTCCTCTATCCGATTACGTTGTTCCCTAATGCGGACTTCTATTTCATGGCCGGTTTGGAGGCTCCAGGTAATATTGACACCAAAATCAATGCGGAATCCCGCTATTTCAACAAATATACCTCTTCCTTGAAGATCTATATGCGGAGCAGTTTCTTCCGTACATTGTCTATGAAGAACGATTTTCGAAGCGAGGAGATTGATGGTATTGCGCCAGTCATTTCCATGTTGATGGCTTTGGAGGATTGTCAGGTGATCTCCATCCGTGATGTGGATATCGACGAGAACGGAGCTATCGTGGATGCGGCTGCGGACAAGAAACGTCGTATGGTGGAGATTAAGTTCTTCCAAGAGAAGACTCCTCAACATTTGCAGACGTTGTACTATTTCTCGGGCAATATGCATGACGGCGGTTTCCCTAAGAATCTGAAAGAGTATGCGGCAGCAACGTTGCCTAACTATCAGGTGGTGACCTATCTGAAGGCGGCATCTTATTTGATGCACGAGACTTACTTCTCTAAGATCCGTAACATCGTGCTCGACTACTCCTTCGCTGTCTTGGAGGATGATTCTGGTATCCCATACCGTTTCTTCAAGGACAATTGGGATGTCTCTCTTTATGGAAAGTATCTTCATCCAATCAGCATCTTTAATGCCGTGGCTTATCAGAAGGATTTGGAAGAGGTCTATGCTACAAGCAAGGATATCAAGAAACTTCCTATCCGTATAGGTTATAACAATCCATCCAACTGGATGATTGCAAGGAAAAAGGCTGACAAACCAAGCATTGAGAATTCTAGCAAAGAGTAGCATCCCTCTAATTGGATGATTGTGAGTGAAATGCTAATAATCAGGAGGTAATACAATGAAACGGTTTCTGCTTTTCTTGTTCGGTATGGTCATCTCTTCTTCTCTTTTCGCGGAAGAGAAGGTGATGACGCTACATGATGGTGCTCGTATCTATTACGACGACATCGGTAAAGGGGAGGTTGTCCTCTTGCTGCATGGTCACACGCTCGATAAGCGGATGTGGGCTGAACAGGTGAAAGTGTTGAAGGATAGTTTCAGGGTGATAGTTCCCGATTTCCGTGGTTATGGTCTCTCTTCCGACCCGATTGAGGGCGTGCAATTCACCTATGCCGATGACTTGATTGAGATGTTGGACTCGCTCGATATCTCGAAGGTGCATGTGGTGGGTCTCTCGATGGGAGGTTATGTGGCGGGTGACTTGTTGGCGATGTATCCGAGCCGACTCCTCTCTTGTATGATGGTGGCAGGTGAAATCTGTAACCGTCCGGGCCCTACGATGCCGAAGACCCGTGAGGAGCGGGAGCGTCAGCGTCAATGGAACGCAAAGTCGCTGAAGGGCGGTTTGGTCGCCTATAAAATCGACCGGATCAATCAGTTGGTGGCCCGTGCGGGTTCGCATGGTGAGGAGATGCGTCAGGCGTTGACCGTGATGATCTTGGAATGGAGAGCTTGGCAGGCTCAGCATGTTACTTGCCGTGTCTACTATGGCAGGGATGCCTGGGCTAGGTTGAAGGAGACGAAACCGAATATACCATCCTTGATTATTTATGGAGAGAAGGAGGGTGCCGGCAGAAGTAGGATGTTGGATTACTTGCCGGATGCGGACCAACTGACTTTCGAGGATTGCGGACACATGGTGAACATGGAGCAGACAGCCTTGTTCAACGAGACGTTGCTCCGTTGGCTGCGTAATCATAAGGAACGGTTGCTTAGGGTGCCTCTCTCCGAAGGAAGGACGAAAAACTAATTCTTTTGATTGCCATATTTTTTATATATTTGCGACATCGTATAATGCAATATAAATGTTTTTGTTGCGTTGGATAAAAAAAGACATATATGAAATTAAAATTGGCATTAGTTGCGGGGTTTTTAGCTTCAGCAGCGGCGGTATCTGCTCAAGATGATCCCGTCATTATGACGATAGGTGGTGAGCCTATCTTAAAGTCTGAATTCGAATATATCTATAATAAAAATAGCTCATCTTCTCTTGATAAAAAGAGTTTGGATGAATATGTTGATCTTTTTGTGAAGTTCAAGATGAAGGTAATGGAGGCCAAGGAGCGTCAATTGGACGAGATGCCAACTTACCTGAAGGAGTATCAAAGTTACAAGGATCAATTGATTTTGCCTTATCTTGTCGATAAGGAGTCTGAGGAGAAATTGGCGCGTGAGGCCTATGAGCGAATGAAGACCATGGTGGATGTTTCCCACATCTTGATTAAGACGAAAGATCAGGATACGGTTGCAGCCTATAAGAAGATCAACGACATCTATGCTCAGCTTAAGAAGGGTGGCGATTTCGCAGAGTTGGCGAAGAAATATTCCGAGTGTCCTTCTGCAGCGCAGGGTGGTCGTTTGAACTATATCAAGCCGTTCACTACGGTTTATCCTTTTGAAAGTATGGCTTACAATACGCCGGTAGGTTCCTATAGCCGTCCGTTCAGGTCTGAGTTCGGTTATCATATCCTATTGGTGAATTCGGTGGTGAATGTGGAAAATTCGCTCCGTCTTTCCCAAATATTCAAGCGTGATACGCCTCAGGCGAAGGCTTCCATCGATTCGATTCTCCAAGCCATCCGTGGCGGTGCGAAGTTCGAGAGCCTCGTTTTCCAATCGGATGATAGGGACGGTGCAATGCGTGGCGGTGATTTGGGCTGGTTGGTGCCAGGTCGTTTCCCTGCTGAGCTGGAGAATGCCGCTCGTAAGTTGACGAAGGTTGGCGAGGTTTCCGATGTTGTGAAGACGCAGTTCGGTTATCATATCTTGAAAGTTAAGGATCTTACGCCTATGGAGAGCTACGAACAGATGCTCCCTGAATTGAAGAAGCGTTTGATGAAAGACTCCCGTGCTATGACGGTTGTTGAGCGCAGCCGTGCTAAGTTGGAGAGGGAATATGCTTATGCGAAGATCGAGGGCGGTTTGGATCCGTTCTATGAGATCGCTCAAGACACGACGCTCCCTTATTATGAGTGGACGAGCCGCATCCAAAATCTTGAGGCTCCGTTGTATACGGTTTCCGGAGAGTATTATCCTCAGTCCTCTTTTGCCTCTTCTTTCAAGGCTAAGAAGGATATCTACGATTCTGTGAAGGATGCAGCCAAGAAGAATACCACAGAGTCCCATAAGACAATCGCAAGGTATAAGGAGTATTACCAAATCTCTCCTCGTGAGTTTGTTGACCTTGCCTACGATAAATATATCAACGAGGTTTTGACGGGATTGTACAAGGAGTCTTTGTTGAAGAACAATTCGGATCTTAGGTATTTGTTGAAGGAGTATAGTGATGGTCTTCTCCTTTTCGATATCAGCAATAAGGTGGTATGGACGAAGGCTAACTCCAGCGTGGAGGATCTCTCTAAGTTCTTCGAAGCAAATAAGGCGAAGTATAAGTTTGACTCTCCTCGATACAGAGGTACGGTCATTCGTTGTGCTGATAAGAAGACGCAGGCTGAAGTCAGCAAGATGGTTAAGTCGCTTAATCCAGAGACATTGGAAGAGAAAATCAATGCGAAGTTTAACGTAAACAACCTCACAAAGGTGAAGGTGGAGAGCGGCCTCTATGCTAAGGGTGCCAACAAGGCTGTCGACCAAGAAGCCTTTGGCGTAAAGGGTGCGTATAGCGACTCCGATTTTCCATTTGTGGTCTGTACGGGCGAGATGACGGACATGCCGAACTCCTATAAGGAGGTCAAAGGTCCACTCATCGCTGATTATCAGAACAAATTGGAGGAGGAGTGGGTTAACCGACTTCGTGCTAAATATAATGTCAAGGTAAATCAAGACGTTTTAAAGACGGTTAAGCAGAATAATTGATAAATAGGACATTTTATGGGATACCAAAATCTGGGGAGGCTCTCTTCGGATTTTGGCCTCCTTTGTTTATAGGTGGATTCTAAATTCGCCGTTATTTCTAGAAAGTACAAAAGAATGGGATGGAATAGCATTTCGGCATTTTTTGTTTCGTTTAGGAACAAGTTAGGGGCTAAAGCACGATATGGAAGATTCTTTTTCTTCTCAGGCGTGATGGCTCTTGTGGGATGCCAGGGTGTCTCAAGTCTTACGGAACGGCCTTTGGCTGTGGTTGACGGACATAAGTTGTATCTGTCGGATGTCCCAGGTCTCACCAATGAGGGGCTGACGGCAGAGGATAGTGCTAAGATTATCGATAAGTACATCAAAGTCTGGGCCACCGAAAAGTTGGTTGTTCGTGAGGCGGAGAAGAATGTCGGCGCTAGCGAAGAGATTGAGAATCTGATGGAGCGTTACCGTCAGTCGTTGTTGGTCTATGAGTACCAGCTCCAATTGGTGAATGAGGTTACGCAAGATAAACTTTCTGAAGAGGAGGTGAAGAACTATTACGAGGAGCATGAGGAGTTCTTTTTGTCGGACGAACCTCTTTTCCGTGGTTTTTACGTCTTGGTCTCTACCAAGTCGGCAGATATGGATGCTTTCCGTATGTTGTGTCGTCGTCCTGACGACGGTAGTTTGGATATTCTGGAGTCGCTCTGCATTAAGAATGCGGCTAAATTCGAATATTTCAAGGAGTCTTGGTTGCCTTTCTCCGAGATCCAAAAGAAGGTGCCGTTGACGTTGAACGTGGCGTCCATGATGCGTCATCGTTCGATGTATGAGACAAAGGATTCTACGTTGACGTTCATGATCTATATCGATGAATTCTTGAGCGAGGGCGAGGCGCAGCCTTTCTCTTATGCCGAGCCGAGGGTTCGGGCGATGATTTCGGAGAAACGGAAGTCGGCAACGATAAAGAAGTATGAGGGCGACTTGTACAATGAAGCCTTGAAAAATGGTGATTTGAAAATATATAGGAAATAGATTAGATATGCGAAGATTGTTTTTGGTTGGGGGACTTTTGGCTACTGTCTCTTGTTCGTATGCTGCGGTAGGAGACAATGTGGTGGACGAAATTGCTTGGATCGTGGGCGACGAGGCCATTTTGCGTTCTGACGTCGAGGAGATGCGTATGCGTTACCAGTATGAAGGAACGAAGGTGGTGGGCGACCCCTATTGTTATATCCCGGAGCAGTTGGCTCTTCAAAAACTTTATCTCGACCAAGCGAAGATTGATAGTATCTCGGCAGACGAGAAGACGGTCTCTTCGCAAGTGGATATGCGTATCAACTATTTGATTTCGCAGATAGGCTCGAAAGAGAAGGTGGAGGAGTATTTCAAGAAGAGTATGCCGGTCTTGAAGGAGGAGTTGAGGGAGATGGTCACCAATCAACAGATCATTTCCCAGATGCAACGCAAGATTGTGGGCGACATCAAGGTTACGCCTGCCGAGGTGACTCGTTTCTTCTCCAAATTGCCTTCGGACAGTGTGCCTGAAATTCCGACGAAGGTGGAGGTGCAATTGATAACGATTTCTCCGGAGGTCTCCAAGGAGGCTATTGAGGAGGTGAAGAGTCGTTTGCGTGAGTTCCAAAACCGTGTGGAGACGGGCGATGCTGAGTTCTCGACTTTGGCCATTCTCTACTCTGAGGATGTGGAGTCGGCTAAGCGTGGCGGTGAAATCGGATTCTTGGGCAAGGGCCAATTGGTGCCTGAGTATGCCAATGTTGCCTACTCGTTGCAGGATCCGAAGAAGGTCTCTAAGATTGTGGAGTCGGAGTTCGGTTTCCATATCATCCAACTTATCGAACGTAGGGGCGACAGGGTCAATACGCGTCATATTTTGATGAAACCGAAAGTCTCCTTGTTGGCCAAGGATAATGCGAAGAAGAGACTCGATAGCATTGCGACGACAATCCGCAAGGGCATCTTGACATTCGATCAGGCAGTCTCCCTCTATTCGGACGACAAAAACACGAAAAATAGTTTGGGCTTGATGAACAATCCTAAGACGGGTACTTCTAAATTCCAGTTGCAGGATTTGCCTCAAGAGGTCTCCAAAATGATTTATACATTGAAGGACAATGAGATATCCGAACCTTTCGCCATGATCAACTCCCAAGGAAAGGAGGTCTTCGCCATTGCCAAGTTGAAATCAAACGTGCCTTCGCATAAGGCGAATGTCGTCGATGATTATTTGGAATTGAAGGAGATGTGCGTTGAGCGGAAACGCGAGGAGAAGTTGGAAAAGTGGGTTCGTGAGAAGCAGGCTTCCGTCTATGTCCGGATTGACGAGAAGTGGAGAAATTGCGAGTTCCAATATCCGGGATGGGTGAAGGAGTAGTCGCTCCCGCTTTTTCGTTGGATGATGGTGCAAAATAAATTAGAAGCGTAAATGAGATATATAGCGTATATATGGATGTTGTTGCTTGCCTTCCCTTTGGTGGCAAATGCGGAGAAGGTGACCAATGTCATTTTGGAAAATAGTGAGTCGCTCTCTTTCGACAAGAATCGAGGGGCTTCCATCCAGGTGCTGAAAGGAAACGTGCGTTTCAGGCATGAAAATGCGGTGATGTACTGTGATAGTGCCTATTTCTATGACGGCGAAAACTCTTTTGATGCGTTTGGTCGTGTGAAGGTGGTGCAGGCTGATTCTCTTACCGTGTTGTGCAACAAAATGTTCTATGACGGTAATACGCGCCTTTTGCGTGCCCGCGGCAATGTGATTATGGACAACCATAAGTTTAAGCTCTATACGGAGAACTTCGATTTTTATCGTGACGCCAACTATGGTTACTATTTCAATGGAGGTAAGATTGTGGATCCTCAATACGAATTGACTTCGGATCGGGGTTACTACTATCCCTCTACGAAGAAGGCCGCTTTCCGGGGAAATGTTAATCTCGTCAGCACAAGTTTCACGGTCAAAAGTGATACGATGCTCTATAACTCCCGTACGGACGTGGCTTCGCTGGTCGGTCCTTCGAATGTCTATTACAGTGATTATACGGTCTATACGGAGAATGGATGGGCAGGAACGAAGTCGAATGACGGTGCCCTCTATGATTATTCGGTCATTACGAGCAAGTCGGGAACGAAGGTGACGGCCGACAGCATCAAGTTCAACAAGAACCAAGGGTGGGCGAAGGCCTACCACAATTTGGTGATGACCGACTCGGCCAAAGGGGTGGAGGTCTATGGCGACTACGGCTATTTCGTGCAGGAGCCACAAATGGCGATTGTTACCGACCGTCCTTATGCGAAGAAATATGCGCCCAACGAGGATACGCTCTATTTGCATGCCGATACGCTGAAGTATGTTGCGGTGGATTCTACGGAGAAGTTGATGCGTGCCTACTACAATGTGCGTTTCTTCCGTCCTGATATCCAAGGAAAATGCGATTCGTTGATCTATTCTACGTCCGACTCTATCATGCAGATGCATAAGGCTCCTATTATTTGGTCGGAGCAGAATCAACTCTCTGGCGAGCAGATCAATGTCCGTATGGACGGCTCTTCACCGAAGGAGATTCACATCACCAGCAAGGCGATGATTATAGCCAAGGCGGAGGGCTTGGTTGGAGTCGATATCGATTGTTACAACCAGTTGAGCAGTCGTGAGTCATTCGGCTATGTGGAGAGCAACCAGCTTAGGCGCATAGACATGAAGGGCATGGCGCATTCCATCTATTTCCCTGAAAACAAGGATGGTGGCGATGCCATGATGAATGTGGCTGAAGGAAATCTGATGCAGATTTATCTGAAGAACAAGAAGTTGGAGAAGATTGTGATGAAACCTCGTCCGAAAGGGGTTTTGTATCCGTTGTCGAAGGTGGAGAAGAGGGATATGTACCTTCGCGATTTCTTCTGGTCTGAGAAGGATAGACCTTCCTCTTGGAAGGATATTTTTAGGCATACGAAATAAGAGCGTCTGTATAAATTTAATTCAAAACATTATTGTTAGTTTCTCCTTCATTTACATCTCGCTTTAAAAGGCGAGGGTGTAATGATGTTGTGTCTTAGATTCGGCAAGTTTCCTTCTTGCCTTTTTCTTTTTGTTTCAATGATGTGATACAATTACTAGCCTTTTGCTTTAAGATGATTTCGCTATAGATAGTTCTTGACTTTAGTTTAGGGCGATCTGAGTCTAAGTGACTTTTTATGTTTTATATTTAACGATATCATTTCGAGGTGGAAAATATCTTGCCTCTTCGTGAAACGTAATTATACCTCCTAGCTTCTTGGAAAAGCAATATAAGACCCTAAATGATTGTGTTACTGATAAATATTTTGTTTATTTCGTTTTTGCTTATACTCTATTTTAGTAAAAATGATTGTTAAGGATATGTTAATTGTGCAAAATTGTAGTTAGCATAAATTTGCAATTTTGTACTTTTGTGAGTTTTTGTGAACAAAGACGGGTTCATCTTGTATAAGGGTTCGGCAGGATGGGCTGGCAAAAAGAGAAATGAGCCTAGAATAATCGGAGAATGAAAGGAGTTTATGCGCTGGCAGTAGTGCTGGCTAGTATGGATGTGGCAAACTCTGCAGTTTACGTAACTGAGGTTGCCACTGATCAAGGGTTATCACCAGTGGGTGCCTTTGTGGAATTGTATAATTCCTCCGACACATTGGTCGGATTGGAGGGTTGGAGAATCGCCGTGGGCAATGTGGAACACCGTTTCGGAAAGGGCAATATGATAGCTCCGAACGGCACATTGTGCTTGGTTCAAACGTCAAATCACGCAGATAAGAATGCGATGTCTAAGTTTGAGGGTACGGTGGTTCGTCTCGAACGTTTGGATTGGACGGGAGGTCGATTAAGGCTTATGGATGCATCAGGGAGGACGATTGATAGTCTTTCTTTTATGGGGAAAAATTTCCCTCTTGGCATGAGTCTACATCGTGATAGCGTGGAGTTGACAAATGACGGATTTGTTGCTTTGGGTGATAGCCATCTTTCTTTTGGAGATGCGACACCTGGCAGAGTGTCGGAGATGACGGAGCGTTGCAAGTCGATTTTTAATTTTCACACCGAAGAAGGGGACGACACCTACACCTTGTCAATGACCTATGATGTGAGGTATTTGGAGAACTCGGAATCGGTTCTGGAAGGAGAAGAAACGGTTGAAGAAAACTCTGAGCCTCTACCTCTTAGCGAATATGTGCTTACAAGGCCTAACCCAGTCAAGACGTTGCTTTTTGTGCGGATGACAAATCCTGCCTATTCGGGTTGCCACTACACATTGCAAAACGCTTCGGGTATGGTCGTGGCGGTCGGTGAGTTAACGGATACTGACGAGGAACAGGTGGATATGTCAGGCATGCAGTCGGGATCATACGTACTCCATGTTGAAAAGGATGGGGCGTCCTATCCATTTAAAATACAGAAGAAATGAAAATCAACCATAGAATATCATTGATGAAAAGCATGAGAATGAAGAAGATATTGATGGCTGCACTTTTTTTGTCGGCAGGTGCGGCTGGAGTCATAGCAGGGGAAGTTGTTGGCGAACCACAAAGTGGATTTTCCATTTCGCCTTCGGGGGCGGCAACCTATACGATAGCGGTGGATTGTCCGCCGGGTGTGAATGGGATGCAACCTTCCGTGTCGCTCTCTTATAATAGTCAAAGTGGATTGGGTATAGCCGGTTGGGGATGGAACGTGTCGGGTTCATCCTCCATCACGAAGACTTGCCCGAATCTCTATTATGACAAGGTCTCAAAGCCATTGAACAGCGATTTGTCGGGTGATTACCTTACTTTGGATGGACAGCGCCTTGTGAAGGTGAAGGAGATAGACAGCACGCATGTTGAGTTCCGTACGGAGAACGACGCATTGAACCGGATTGTCAGGGTGGGGAAGGATGGTGCCTACTCTTTCATGGTCTACTCTACGGATGGAAGCAATATGCGCTATTCGCAACTGAAGACGGGTGAATCCTACTATAAGGGAAATCTTGGTTGGTATTTGACGGAGGTTTCCGACCGTTATGGTAATTACATGACCTATACTTATGGTACGACCGTCTCGGGGAAAAACATACAGGAGGTGCTTTTGAAGAAGATTTCCTATGGGGCTAATAAGACGGCAGGGACTTCCCATAGTTGAGTGGTGACTTTCGCCTACGATTCAGTCGCCCCCACATCCTATTATATGGATGGTCTTCCGAAGAAGATGTTCCACCGTCTTTCTTCGATAACTTCTACTTCCAAGTCAGCCACCTATAGGAAATATGGCTTGGTTTACCAGACGAATGCCTTGGGTCGGAGCCAATTGAAAAAGGTGCAGGTCTCTGGTAACAACGGGGACAACTACAGAGACTTCGATGTGCTTTGGGGAAATGTCGGGACACAATTGTCGGAGAAAATCATGACAAAAACGTTCGATTTGAATAAAAATGACGAGAAAAAATTCTGGATGCCTTTGGACTACGACAACGACGGATTTACGGATTTGGCCTACTATCGCCAAAGAGATGGAAAGGGGCTTTTATCGTTGTTCAACAATAACAATGGAAATATGGAGTTCTCTTGGAACCGATTTGTGGAACTCGGTGATTTGCACACTTCCGTTGTTTCTTGTCAATTTACCCATGTTGGAGATGCACAAAAACTCATCTTCGTATTGAGAGACAAGGATGGGGTGCCTAACTTGAACCTCTATGATGTGGTAAGCGGAAGTGAGGTTACGTTGACCACTTTGTCCAAGTCGCACAAGAAATGTCTCCCCCTTTATGCGGTGGGGGACTTCAATCGTGACGGCTACGATGACATCGCCATTTTGGAACTCTATACCAACTCTGCAGGAAAATATCCGTTGACCGTTTTCTTTGGTATGGCTGCTCCCGATTTCTTCAACGGTGCGGCGACCTCTTTCCAAAAGAAGACGTTCAGCGTGCCTCTTTCTTCTACACCGCAACGACTTTATGCCACCGACTTGAATGTGGATGGAAGCTTGGATGTCCTTATATTGACGGAGAAGGGTTATTGGGCTTATAAAAACACTTCGGCCAAGAAGGGAACTCTGACATTGGAGGCGGCCTTGTCGAAGAAGACAGCCGAGACGTTTTCCGATCTCAAGGTTTCGGAATCTTTCCGTTGCGTGGAGCCCGGTGACTTTAACGGTGACGGCAAACTGGATTTCTTTGTGGGCACCTCTGATGAGAATTATTTGATGAATGGTTCGTCGAGCTTCTCTTTTGTGAAAAAGCAGGTTACTTATTTTGGTGAACTTTCCGATTCTAAGGATTTCGTGACGGTTTTCGACTTTGATCAAGACGGCAAGTCAGACATCGTGGTCTACAGAAAGGAAGGAACCTGTGTGGCTTGGTATAGAAGTTTGGGCGGAAGTGAATTCGATTATAAGTTTGCTTCCCTTAATGAAAAAAGTGAAAAGGGAACACTTAACAGTGGTACCGTTATCGTCGCTGATTTTAATGGGGATGGACGGGCGGAACTTCTTTCCATCGGAGCTGCGTCGTTCTCATTGATGAGGGAAACCTCACAGGCTGACAAGTTCTACCTTTCGGGGCTCTCCACACCAGCCTCGGGTGGGTTGGTCACAGCAGTTAAGTCTCCTTCTAAACAAGTGAATATTTCATATAGCCAGCTCACCAACAAGAACGTCTACAAACGTACGGGCATGACAACGTGCGCTAATGTCGTAAGCGTATTGACTCCCATGTGGGTGGTTTCCAAGGTGACTGATGATTTGCAGAATGGTGAGGTGTCAAGGTCGATGACCTTTACCTACGAAGATGCTTTGTTTGAAACGACAGGTAAGGGCTTCCTTGGGTTCGCTGCTACGACTGCCACTTCTGATGGCTTGACAACAAGGACCGAGTCGAAACTGAACGCTTCGCCGACTTTCCTTACTACCTCTAAAACTTCTGTCTACAAAGGGGCGGAATTGGTTAAGTCGTCTGCCTTGACGACCAAGGCGGTCGTTTCGGGGAAAAAGTTCAAACTCCAGACGACGAAGAATGTGGAGACGGACGACCTGCGGGGAACGAAGAAGACAACCACCTACGCTAGTTACAATGCTTATAACATTCCAGCGACGACTACCGTGGACTGTGGGGCTGGCGTCAAGCAGATTACTACGCTTTCGGATTTCTTGATAGACGAAACACATAATACGTGCCTTCCTATGAAGAAGTCCGTGAAAAAGGTTAATTCGGGAGGCAGCTCCACCCAGACGACCACTTACGAATACGATGATCACTATGCTCTGTCGAAAACAGTGGAGTATGCGGGTACGGCATTGGCAGTGACGGCGACGCGTACCTACGATGTCTTCGGTAATCAGACTTCCGTAAAGACGGTGGCGGACGACTGTGAAGACCGCTTGACGAAGTACACTTATACGGCTTCGGGACGTTTCCTCGCCTCCATAACGGAGCAGGATGGTACGAAAACCACCATCACTAATGACGAGAAGTATTGCAGACCTTCCAAGAAGACCGTCACAACGGGTTCTATCTCGCATACGACGAGCTATCTCACCTACGACGGCTTCAACAACTGCCTGCGGACGAAGTACCCTGATGGACGCATAGATACTGTGACGGCAACTTATGGTTCCGGAATCAGCCAGAACCAATGTTTGTTCTGGGTGGAACGGAAATGTGCTGGTGAACCGACCGTGCGCAAGTTCTACAAGGCGGGCAAGGTTCAGTTCGTTGCCACCCTCGCTATGGACGGGAAATGGCGCAGCCAGATGATTAACTACGATGGCTATGGCCGGCTCAAACGCCGTTCTCAGGTCTATGAATCCAATCCATCCAATATACTTAACGATGAGTATAAGTACGATGCCTATGGACGACTTGTCGAGGCGAAGGAAATCGGGGGTACGACGACCTACCAATACGACAAATTGAAGACGACCATCACTTCGCCGACAGGCACCAAGGTTTTGGAGTATAATGCCGCAGGACAGTTGATCAAGAGTACGGAGAACGGAAAGAGTGTCACCTTCGAATACAATTCGTTGGGGTTGTTGAAGAAGTCCACGCCTCAAGATGGAAAGGCCGTGACGATGACCTACAATTTGGCAGGGCACTGTACGAAGATGGTTGATCCCGATGCGGGCGAAATCGTTTGGGAGTACGACTCTTATGGACGAGAACTCTCCGTATGGCAGAAGAAGGTTTCGCCTAAACAGCGGACTTATACCACTTACGATGAGTATGGGCGAATAGCCTCTATTGAGGGACCAGAGTGGCAAGCACATTATACTTACGATCTCTCCAATCGTATAGTGGAGGAGGTGAATCACATTACTGAGTGTAAGAAAACCTACACCTACGATAGGTTCGGACGTGTCACGAAGTGTGTAGAGAGTTTGCCGGAGAAGTCTCTTACAACTAGCTATGCCTATGCCAAGAATTACGGGGGGGCTACGAAGGTGACCTATCCGTCTGGCTATGCGGTGACCAACGTCTATGACAACTATGGTAACTTGACGACTGTTAAGAACGGTGAGACCCTACTCTGGCAGTGGAAGGAACTTAACAAGCAGGGTCTCTTGACGAAGGATGCTGTTTGTGGCTCTGTAGTCCGCACACGCACCTATGACGAGGCAGGAAAGGTTTGGGGCGAGACCGCCTACAAGGACAACACGGGTCTGATGAATCTCGTTTACGAATATTATGAGTACGACGAGGAGGGAGGTGCCTTGGCTCCTATCCTTCGAAAGGATTTGCTTTCAGGAAACTACGAGCAGATTCATTACGAGGGCAATGCCCTCCGAACGGTGAATGTCGCCAACCGTATGACGGGAACGGGAGGAAACTTCTCTTACGACAACAAAGGCAATATCACGGGCACCTACGATTCCCGTTGGTATAGCATAGCGTATGGCTTGGACGGGGCAACGCCACACCAGATTTCCCAAGTTACGTACAACTCCAATTTTGCTCCTCATGGAGAACGGAAAGTCACCTTCAATTCCACGCTTTGGAAAGCAAAAAAGGTGACCGATGCGGGGTTGACTTACACGTATAGTTACGGAACTGATCGTCAGCGATTTAAGACGGAACTCACTCGGGGAAGCAAAGTCCTTCGCACACGTTATTATACGGACGATTACGATTTGACCCTCGATTCCCTTGGAAAGAAGCGGGAAGTTCACTACATTTACGGTGGAAATGGTTTGGCTGCCATCTATGTGAAGAATGCGGGAAAAGACTCGCTCTTTGCGGCGGCGACCGACCGTCAGGGGAGCCTGATGGCGACGATGCATACGGCAAGTGGCAAGGTGGAACGTTACTCTTACGACCTCTTCGGGCGGAGGCGCAGTGCCGACAACTGGTTGCAGAACCTCAGAGCGGAACCACGATTCTCACGTGGCTATTGCATGCACGAGCATGTGCCTGAGATGGACATGATTGACATGAACGGACGTCTATACGACCCTGTCCTTTGCCAATTCCTCTCACCAGACCCGTACATCCAAGACCCAACCAATTGGCAGAACTACAATCGCTACGCATATTGTCTGCAGAATCCGATGTTATATACTGACCCGACGGGGGAGAAGGTGGCTTGGTGGCAGGCGATTGCGGCAACGGTGCTTAGTCCTACTCCAGGAACGATAAATGGCTTGGTGAATGTCTATTGCAACAACGAGTCTGGCTATATTCAGAACACATCGGATATGTGGAAATGTTTTGGACAGGGCTTTGTTGCAGGCTCGGTGATGCCGGCAAGCACTTCTTCGTTCGAATTTATGACTGTCCTTCCTCTTTTCAATATAATGACCACCTTGTCATGGATTGGATTTGAAGACAAAAGTGTATGGAATAATTACTTCAAAATCATGGCAGGTAATTCATACATTGACGGAGATACGGATTTTTGGAAAGGTGTTTGGTATGGCATTTCTGATAGAACCTTTGAATCTGAGCAAAATATGTTCGGAACGCAATATTCCTTGTATAGAAATGCAATGCGTTGGGTGGATCGAGTGGATTATCTTGATGGCATGACTTTTTGTACGAATGAGAATTCTAGGCATGTTGATGGTGTGACGATTGGGTCATTTTCTAATATTAACATTGATGAGAAGGTGAAAGGTGATTTCCTAACCTATGCTCTTACAGCATATAATGGGCTTTATATGCACGAATATGGGCATCTCTACCAAAGTAGAAATTATGGCTTACTTTATTCTTTTTACATTGGTCCTCAAAGCCTGTATAGTTGTTCGAAGGGGCATGATTATCATTCTCATAAATGGTATGAAATAGAGGCAAGCTATTATGGAAAAAGACATTTTACTCGGAAATATGGGGATGCGGTTTGGACTCCAACAATAGAAAAAGCGCATCCAACTCACAAATAAATAATTAAATCATGAAGATAGTGAATTTATTGTACATTGCTCCGTTAGCAATGCTTTCTGTTTTTCTCAAGTCTTGTCTTACGACGGAGGCTCCGATTTATTGCATTCACTCATATAACCAAACAGAGGACGAGTTGTATGCTTTGTATAGATGGGATTGTGAATATACAGAACAATACACAAAGATTGTGTTATCCGAAGATTCATCTTTATATAGTAGCATGAAAATGAGTCCAGATTGGGCTCCTAACCTTTGGTGTTTTTCCGAAAAACCTGAGAATTTTCTCAAACCTACAGACACTCTTACTATTTTCATCCTCGACAAAGATGAGTACGAAGGTAAAACATGGTCTCAATTAGTAGACTCTGCTCATTTCCGTCAGATTTATCATCTTTCGGGGGATGATATTCGTCTAATTGGTACGAAGATTCCATATCCTCCAACCGAGATAATGCGCAACATGGACATGGTGCCCTCTTATGAGGAGGCGGTAAGATAATTTGTTTCAATTTCATTTCAAAGGTTCGGCAGGGGAGGCTTAGGCTTGCCTCTGCCGAATTGTTTTTTTTGACTCCATCATTGGTCACCCAAATCAATTTAGAGAGATGCAGAGATTGAAAAGAATTTCGGTTTCTTATAGGCTGGAAGCCTTTCCTATTAGTAACCGATTGCACCGATAGGTGCTGTCGGTAGTTGGCTAAGACGAGGAAAAAGGCTGGAAGCCTTCGTATCGTACCTGTATTAGGGGTGGCTTCCAGCCACGTGGTCGCCTGACCTAACTACCGGGCACTCCGTACCCGGTTACTAATGGGGTTGGCTTCCAGCCAAGGAGGTGCAGATTCCTGATTTAGGAAGAATTTTTTCTGCCTCATCTCTTATAGTTTGATTTGAAAGGACTCTCAGCTATACTAAATGAAATTTCCGTGTTGACGATTACGATTTGATTTTTTGTTCTTGACTTTTATTGAAGAGCCACGTTTATGCCCAATTCTACGGTTAGATTATGGGTGTTCTCTTGGTTCCCTCCGAAATCGAAAAATTCGTATCGGGCGCTGCTGCTTGCGTAGTTGCTGGCCAACCGTAATGCAAGCTTATCACAAATGAGATAGTGTAAAAAGGCACCGCTCTCCATGCTCCATCCGTAGGTGTATTCGTCGAAAAGGATTCGGTCTGTCGTCTCTTCTACCTTGTCTACATTGAAGGAGAATGAGCCTCCTAATCCGAAAAGGTATTTGCAGCCGATGAGGAATCGGTCACTCAGGGGTTGCGCCAGATAGAGGCCAGGGGCGATGCTGTAGTTCCTCGCTTGGTAGTTCGATTCGAGCCGTATTGTGGGGTTGTCCGACTCGAAGATGTTGTAAAGGGCAGTCATCTTGCCCCCTATCCCTATGTGTTTCAAGGGGAAGTAGGCTCCTTCGATGGCATAGCCGTAGCCGTATTTGTGTTTGAAGTGCAGTTCATTCCCGTAGAGTAGCACCGAGATATCTTTCCCGATGGGAGAGAAGAGTGCATTTGCCCCGAAGAAGTGGGGATTCCCTTCTTTGTAGGTGGTGCTTGGGGTGGAGTGGAATAGCTGGTCGTTGATGATATAGCCCATCTCTCCGGAGATGATGCCCAATCCTGCCCCGGCCAATACGTCGGAGGCCCAATGCCTGTTGTTCAATACTCGGCTGATGCCGACGAAGGCAGCACACGCATAGCCCCCGATGCTGTACCATGGATTGACCTCCCAATACTCGTTATGTAGGATGGTGGCCGATGTGAAGGCGGTGATGGTATGTCCGGAAGGGAACGAATTCTGTTCGTATTCATTATAGGGGCGGGTGCGGCCAGTCGTGTTCTTCAGTCCTTCGGTGAAGGCTACACTCATGATGGAGGAGAGAAGGGTGGCGGAGAGCATCTCACCCCAGGTCTCGCTCCTTCCTTTGACGCCTGCGCAACGGAGACCGATGGCGCCTATTCCTGGGGCAATCTGCAGGAAGTCGTCGTAGCTATAGCGGTAGTTCGGGGCAACCTCGTTCCTGAAATCCCGTATCTCGTTGTCGAAATGTCCGATTAAGGTGGAACTTAAAAGCAGAGTGGCCGGAGCAATGCCTTTTTTTGCCAAGTCCCATTGGGAGGAGACTGGACGGGTTGAGGCACTGTCGGAAGGGACAGCTGCGAACAAAGAAAACGAGGAGATAAGCAGGAGACAGGCTATAAGCCTTGTCTTCTTCCAATCTCCTCGCTGTTTTGATTTAGGCATGAGCTTACTCGTAATATTCGATTTGGCGCTCCGTGACAGTCTTGGCCTCGTCGCCTTCATACTCTATTTTCTGGGTCCAGTTGCCTTTAGCGTCGAACTTGTACTCGTAACGTTTAGGGATGAATTTCTCTCCATTCTCGTCGCTTCCCTCTTGTAGGATGAGATTTCCATTCTTGTCATATTGGAAAGTGACTGTCATGACGGTTTGTGCGTCAGGGGTCAAGATGGTCAACATCTTGAGTCTACCGTCCCTATCGTGCACCTCTTTTCGGAAATTCACCAATTGGTTTTCCTCGTTATAGAGTTTGAACTCTGTTGGGTTGCCGTTCTTGTCCAGCTTGTTCTCAGCCTTGTTGAGGAGTCTGCCTCTTGGGCTGTAGGCACAGATGGTGGAGGTGTTGGCCTTGTCGTTGTATTCGTATAGGCGTGAACCCGTCAGGTTGTCTGTGTTGTTGAAGATGACCACTTGGGCTACTCTTCCCTTCTCGTCGTAGGTGAAGACGGACTTCTCGCTGATCTCGCCTTCTGCGTCGTAGCTGGTCTCGATGGTGAGCGTGTCGTGCTGGTTGTAGGTGTAAGTGGTGTAGCTGAGCTCGTCGCTCATGGCATCGAGTTGCGACACTTTCGAGAATCTTCCCTTCTCGTTGAAATAATAGATGCAGTCCCAACCCTCGCTACGGTAAAGGTCGCCCTTTTCGACCTTTCCGAATCGGATTTCGGCAAGGAATTGCTGTTCGATGATTTGTTTCACTTTCCCATTCAGATCCATCGCTTCCCAGTCGTTGGCGGGTTTGTTCTTGCATCCGCACAACAAGAGGAGGAAAGCCATCAAGCATAATTTGAGGTGTCTCATCTTTTATATGTTTTTCTTTTCTATAAATTCGAAATCGAGTTGTTTCTTGTCGAGGTTGGCCTTCGCTATCCTTACAATCACTTCATCGCCCAACTGGAACTTGTTCTTGTGGTTCTTTCCGATGAGGCAATAGTTCTTTTCGTCGAAGGTGTAGTAGTCGTCGTCCAAGTCGCGGATAGGAATCATACCTTCGCATTTGTTCTCCAACAACTCGACGTAGATACCCCATTCTTGGATGCTGGAGATGACGCCATCGTAGATCTTGCCGATTTTGTCGCTCATGAACTCCACTTGTTTGTACTTGATGGAAGCACGTTCGGCGCTGGCGGCCACTTGTTCACGCTCCGAGCAGTGTTCGCACAAATCCTCGAAGAGGTTCTGTGGAGCATTCTTCTCGCCGTTGGCATAGCGGTCGAGCAGGCGGTGGACCATCATGTCCGGATACCTTCGGATAGGGGAGGTGAAGTGGGTGTAGAAGTCGAAGGCCAAGCCGTAGTGGCCGATGTTCTCCGTGGAGTAGATGGCCTTGGCCATGGAACGGATGGTGATGGTCTCGATCATGTTCTGTTCCTTCTTTCCTTGCACCTCGTCCAAGAGATGGTTGATGGAGGCTGACACCTCTTTGTTTTTACCCGTGGTCTTCACCTTATAGCCGAATCGGCTGATGAATTGCGACAGGTTGGAGAGTTTCTCCGGATCAGGAAGGTCGTGGACACGGTAAACGAAGGTCTTCGGTTTGTTCTTTCCGTCGCCTTTGCCGATGTGTTTAGCCACGGTCTTGTTGGCCAAGAGCATGAACTCCTCGATGAGTTTGTTGGCGTCTTTGGCCTCTTTGAAGTAGACGCTGAGCGGCTTGCCCTTCTCGTCGATTTCGAAGCGTACTTCGGAACGTTCGAAGGCGATTGCGCCGTTGTCGAAACGCTCCTTGCGGAGGATTTTCGCCAAGCGGTCCAACGTCAAAATCTCCTCTTTCATGTCGCCCTGTTGCGTCTCGATGACCTCTTGAGCCTCCTCGTAGGTGAATCGTCGGTCGGAGAGGATGACAGTGTGGGCGATTTTGTAGTTCAATACCTTTGCGTTGTCGTCCATCTCAAAGATGACGGAGTGGCAAAGCTTCTCCTCGTTCGGACGGAGTGAGCACAATTGGTTGGACAATCGTTCGGGAAGCATCGGGATGGTTCTGTCCACCAAGTAGATGGACGTGGCGCGTGACTCGGCCTCCTTGTTGATTATGTCTCCGACCTTGACGTAGTGTGTCACGTCAGCGATGTGGACACCCACCTCCCAATTTCCGTTCTCCAACTTCCGGATGGAGAGGGCGTCGTCGAAATCCTTGGCATCCCGTGGGTCGATGGTGAAGGTTGGAACCTGGCGGCAGTCGATGCGTCGGGCAATCTCCTCCTGTGTGATCTCCTCTGGGATGGTGTTGGCGTACTCCTCGATCTCCTGAGGGTATGAATAAGGCAGGCCATATTCCACGAGTATGGCGTTCATTTCCGTGTCGTTATCGCCTGTGGCGCCCAACACTTCGACGATTTCGCCTACCGGGTTACGGTCGCGTTCGGACCATTCGGTGATCTTCGCTACGGCCTTATCGCCGTCTTTGGCACCGTTTGTCTTCTCCTTCGGGATGAAGATGTCGTTGTTGAGCATCCTATTCTCTACGCAGAGGAAGGCATAGCCATTGCAGATCTGAATCTTTCCGACGAATGTGTTTCGGCTACGTTCCAAGACTTCGAGAACTTGTCCCTCGGGGAATTCTTGGTTCTTCTTCTTTGCGAAAAGACGGATGCGGACCTTGTCGCCCACGATGGACTTGTTCATGTATTTATCGAGGATGAACACCTCTTCGCCTCCATCATCAGGGATGAGGAAGACCTTTCCGCCTTTTTTGCGTTCCAGCCTGCCGACCACAGATCCGTTACGGCTGTTGAGCCTATATTTCCCCATGGATGGAGATTGTAGGAAATCTTCATCGGTGAGTTGTTGCAACATGCTTACGAGTTGCTGCTTTTGGGCCATCGTCTTCAATCCAATGGCTGACGCGATTTTCTTGTAGTCGAAAATCTTGTCGGGGTTCTCTTGGAAGATCTCGACAGCATATCTTAGAATGTCTTTTTTCCGAAACTCTTTCTTTGGGGCACTTGTCTTGGCCTTTGAATTTCTAGCTCTTTTCGGTATTTTATTTGTTGCCTTTTTCATTTTCGTATGTTTTTAGGATTTTCCTAAATGGTGGAAAACAGCTTCCGCCACGATTAATAATCAAAGATAATGATTTATTTGAATAAATAGGGAGGGTTGGAAAATAACTAAGTGAAAAATGGGTTTTTGTATTGTGGAACGTCTCCTTGGGGGAATGTGGGGCGCCTGACTTCGTCAATCTCTAGCCCAGAAAGGGCGTCACGTTGGGGATAATTAGGAATTAAGAATTAAGAGGCGCCAGTTCGATGTAAGGCAATTGGATGTGTAAACCCCTGCCTGTGAAACGATGTCCCAATGGATGTGTCGCCTCTTCGAGGCTCTTATTCATCATCAATGCCCGTTATACAGGGGTTACCCCCTGCCTATAATATATCGTCCCTTCGGGACTTGCGAAATTTGAGAATGTCATTGAGGGTCTTTGATTTGGGAACCGCGCTTCCCTAGTAGGCTGGAGGCCTCAAATGAAATTTCCGTGCCTCCCCATGGTTGTTTTCCCCTTCTTTTTTTTGTTTTGAAACGCTTTGGCGTATCTTTGTATAGCCTACTTTTCAAGGCCCTAATCTCTCTGACGGTCGTTGTCTGGTTCGAGGGGAGAAGGTAGGACTTTTGAATGCGTTGGCCTTTGTTTTTATAGTGTTGAAATATAAATAGTTGTAAATTATGAAGTCGAAAAGTTTGTTCTCTTTGATGACGTTGGCCTTGGCTCTCTCTTCATGTACAAAAGAGTATGTCACGAACGAATACATTACAAATGAGTATGTTACGAATGAATATGTCTATAATAGGGAATATTATTCGACTGTTCTTTCTCAACAAGCAGAAATCACGGAGCGTATCCGCCCTGCTTATTTGAAGGCGGGTGACACGGTGGCTATTTGCGCAACCTCGAACTATGTGACGAAGGAGCAAATCGTCAATGGCAAATCGGTGTTGGAAAGCTGGGGTTTGGTGGTTGTTGAGGCAGATAACTTATATAACCAGGATGGCCGTTATGCCGGAACGGTGGCCGATCGTGTCGAGGGATTGCAGAAGATGATTGACAATCCGAATGTGAAGGCCATCATCGCCGCACGAGGAGGGTATGGTTGTGCTCAAATCATGGCGATGGTCGACTTGAAACCGATGATTAACAACCCGAAGTGGGTGGTCGGTTATAGCGATGTTACCGTTCTGTTGATTTCGTTGAACAATATCGGTGTGGAGACGCTCCATGGCCCTATGGCTAAGGATCTTTCGGACAAGGTCTCTGTCGAGAACTTGAAGGATGCGTTGTTCGGAAAGTTGACGGAACACTCCATCCCGACGAATGACAACTGTATCAAAGGAAAGGCGGAGGGCCGTCTGGTCGGTGGAAATCTCTCCATGATCTATAGCTTGGGCGGTACGTTGTTCGATTTGAATGCCAAGGGTGCGATTCTTTTCATTGAGGACACGGGCGAATCGAACTATTCGTTGGACCGTATGTTGACCAACCTGAAGTTGAGCGGTAAGTTGGATTATGTCAAAGGTATCGTCGTGGGTGATTTCACCAATATGAACCAAGGTAGCGATAAGAGCGTGGAGGAGATCATCAAAGAGAAGGTTGGCGACTTGGGCATCCCTGTGATGTACGGTTTGCAGGCGGGTCATGCCACTCGAAATCTCTCCCTCTATATGGGTCGTGATGTGAAACTTGAGGTCGGTGACGATAAGGCTACCTTGTCGTTTAAATAAAACGTAGGAGTTGCGATGGCGGGAAAGGTGAAGTCTGTTTATGTGTGCCAGAATTGTGGCAACGAGGCTCCTAAATGGGTGGGCAAATGCCCAGTCTGCGGAGAGTGGAACACCTATGTGGAGGAGGTTGTCCGGAAGGAGTCTCCTGCGGCAGCAAGGTCTACGGCAGGCTATCTGCCCGATTCCGTCAAGTCGAAGCCTGTCTTGATTGATCAAGTGCAGGGGGGTGATGAGCCCCGTCTGGATACGGGTAGCGAGGAGTTTAACCGGGTCTTGGGCGGTGGCTTGGTGCCGGGCTCTTTGACGCTGATAGGAGGAGAGCCGGGAATCGGAAAATCGACCCTTGTCCTTCAAATTGTCTTGAATCTCAAGGGAAAACGGACCCTCTATGCTTCGGGCGAGGAGAGCGTGAAGCAACTCCGTCTGCGTGCGGAGCGTCTGCATTTCGACAAGCCAGATTGCTACATCGTGAGCGAGACCTCGTTGGAGCAGATTTTCGTCCATGTGAAGAATGTGAATCCCGACCTTTTGATTATAGACTCTATCCAGACGATATGTACGGAGATGGTGGAGTCTTCGCCCGGCAGTGTGGCGCAGGTGCGGGAGTGTGCGGCGGCCATCTTGAAGTTTGCCAAGGAGAGCGGGGTGCCGGTCTTGTTGGTTGGTCATATCAACAAGGAGGGTAACATTGCCGGCCCGAAGGTCTTGGAGCATATCGTGGATACGGTGCTCCAGTTCGAGGGCGATCAACACTATATGTATCGCATCTTGCGTTCCATAAAGAACCGTTTCGGAAGTACTGCCGAATTGGGCATTTTCGAGATGCGCCAAGATGGTCTGCGGGAGGTCTCCAATCCTTCGGAAATGCTCTTGTCGCAGAACCATGCAGGATTGAGCGGAACGGCTATCGGGGCCGCCATCGAGGGCATACGGCCTTTCTTGATTGAGGTGCAAGCCTTGGTCAGCACGGCGGCATACGGCACGCCACAACGTTCGACCACCGGTTTTGACATCCGACGACTCAACATGCTTCTTGCTGTTTTGGAGAAACGTGTCGGCTTTAAGTTGGCGCAGAAGGATGTCTATCTGAATATTGCGGGCGGACTGAAAGTGAACGATCCGGCGATCGATTTGGCCATCATTTCCGCCATTCTCTCCTCGAACATGGACATTGTGGTGGATGCTAGTGTATGCTTGGCTGGAGAGATTGGATTGTCTGGCGAAATCCGTCCGATCAATCGCATAGAGCAGCGTATCTCCGAGGCGGAGAAATTGGGCTTTAAAAAGATCATCATACCTGAGTTCAAATCCATCAGCCTGAAAAGCCCGAAAATAGAGATTGTCCAAGCCCGAAAGGTGGAGGAGGCTTTCCGGATATTGTTTGGGTGAGGGGAGTGATATTTGATAATATTAAGGTAATATGAAGAGAATAGTATTATTGTTGTGTGTGCTGTCGTTTAGTATGTTTTCTGTTGAAGCAGCGAATCCCCAAGATCATTTCTATTCGACAACAGCTCTGAACGGTCGGTATGAAATTGTTCAGTCTGTTTGCAACAAACTTTATACATTCAAAATCGACAAACAAACAGGAAAAGTGTGGAGACATCGTTATTTTCATGAGCTCGGTAAGAGTGTGCCTATATGGATTACAACACCTCGAAAGAACAAATATGATGATATTTCATATGAGGTGGGTATCAATTTCCAAATTTTTATGGGAGAGGCAGGAACATATTTAATTGACATCAACAATGGAAGAACATGGCGTTTTTATGATCACAAGTTGACTGATAGTGTTGTTGATGAATGGATTGAAATGTCTAATCCTGAATAAGTTGTGTCATTAATATAAAGAAAATTCTATAAATTAAAAACGAAAAACAGAGTTTATGAAGAAAATGATTTATTCGCAGATAGCATTATTGATGGCAGTTTGTGGAATGGAATGTGCAGCGCAGACAGTAAGTGGCAATGTTGATGGTTACGATTATGTTGATCTTGGTCTTCCTGGCGGAACTCTTTGGGCAACTTACAACGTGGGTGCAACCAAGCCGACAGAGTATGGCGACTATTTTTCATGGGGAGAGATAAAACCCAAATCAAATTACGGATGGGACAAGTATAAGTGGGGACATGATTGGGATTCTCATATCAAATACTGCACAGATAGTTATTACGGTACCGTGGACAACAAGACGGTGTTGGATGCTGAAGACGATGCTGCAACTGTGAATTGGAGCAATGCGTGGCGTATGCCGACAATTGATGAAATACAAGAGTTAATAGACGGTTGTAGCTGGACATTCGAGATAGATTTCAATGGAAGTGGTATAGGAGGACAAGTGGGTACTTCCAAACAAAATGGTGTAACGATTTTCCTGCCTGCCGCTGGTTATCATGATGGCAGAAACTTCTTTTCTGGTGGGCATTATTGCTGCTTTTGGTCGTCATCACTAAATGAAGAGTATCAAACGGATGCGTATGTTTTTCGATTTTTAGATGACTCCGTCGATTGGTACAGTTTATATCGTTTCTATGGCTATTGTGTTCGTGCGGTAGTATCTAAGGGAAACACGGGAATTTCAAACATCAGCAATCAAAATCTGCAAGTTTACACAAGAAACGGAATTCTTTATATTGCTAATGCTCAACCGAATGCAAATATACAGGTATTTGACATGAATGGTAAATTGGTAAAAATGGTAGCGACAGATGGCTGTGGCAATGCAAACATCACTCTTCATTCAAAGGAGAGTTATGTCGTTACTGTTGATAACCAATCAACCAAGGTTGTCATAAAGTAAGTAACATCCATAGGGAGAGGGTGTGTCAAGACTATCAAATTTGATACACCTTCTCATTTTTTATCCTCAAAATCAATTGTATAAATCTATCTTGGATCTCTTTTTGCCTTTTCTCGTGCGTAGTGTAGTTCGCTCCATGAGCAGCCGAGTTTCTCTTTCAAATCCTTGTTCTCTGCATTGGGCGACTCTTTGCAGGCTTGGATAAGCCTTTCCATTTTTTCGGGTGGACAGAGTCGGTCTATATTTAAACTTCCCTGCATGGCTAATTTGTAGAGGTGAATTTCTATGGTGCTTGGTGCAAGATGGCGTAGCTTGGCTATTTCTTCAATGCTCTTACCCTCTTCAAAGAGTGTCAAGGAAGCTTGATAGGTGTCCCCTTTTTCTTTCTTTTTCCGCTCTGCTCTTTCTGCTTGAAAGAAAATATTCTCATCTTTCTCATACCCATATTGACGGATGCACTGTTCAACGATTTCTATAATCTCCACTCCGTATTTTTTGATGGTTCGGCTACCTATACCAGGAATCTTGTCCAACTCTTTCTCTGTGGTTGGAAGGTAGTTGCTGATGCCCATGAGGGCGTTTTGTGGAAGGACAATATAGGCGGGGAGAGATAGGCTGTCTGCTGTCTCTTTCCTCCAACTTCGTAGTTGAGCGTAGAGCTCTTTATATTTAATCTCTTGAGGAATAGCGACTTTCGACTCTTTGTTCTTCCGCTTTGATTTGTTTTCGCTCTCTTTTTCCTCTTCGACACAAGCTTTTGCTTTTGCCTTGAGGTAGTCGAGTACGGAGAACTCATTTTGGCAAAGGGGCAGGGTGGCCTCTTTGATTCGAATGTCGCTTTCAATAGTATCTAATGCGGCGTTCAAATCTTTTTGGATCTCTTTGTTGTCGGTCTCGATAGCTTCGGCTAGTTGTACCGTTGAGGCTATGGTTGCCTGGGTCTTCTCCAAAAAGTAGATGGCTCCTTTCTGAATACGCTCTTTAAGGAATGAGTCGTTTCCCGCATCTGTGCATTGGCTGAGCAGTTGTTTCAGTTGCAAGATGAATTTCTCCGATACCTCTTTAACATCTGCCTTGATTTTCGGTTCAGCCTCGTTGAATTGTTTCTCGATTTCAGGGTATAGTTTCCAAAAACTCTCGTCGACGACTCGTTTAAGGGAAAGGAAGTGGGCGTATAGGGGTTTGTAATCGAATTGCTCGATTAGAAGTTTCGTATAGTAGTTGTGCTTCATCTTTGCAATGGCATCCTCGGTTGGAATGCATTGTTGCGAATATTGGTTGAATGCGTCCACTCTGGGGTCCCTTTTGATGGAGTCGCTGGAGATAGGCGAACTGAGCACTAATCCTTCTAGCGATTTGCAACGGCTGAGAGCCACATAGACCTGACCGTGGGTGAAGGAGGCTTGGGCATCGATGATGGCCTTTTCGAAGGTCAATCCTTGGCTTTTGTGTACGGTGATGGCCCAAGCTGTTTTTAATGGGAATTGTTCGAAAGTTCCGTCCGTTGTCTCTTCCAACTCCTTCGTCTCTTCATTGATGGTGTATTTGATGTTCTCCCATTTCTCCCGAGTGACGAGGATGGTCTCGTTGTCGTCGTTTCCCACTATGGTGATATCCTCCTTGTCGATTTGGGTGATGTGCCCAATTTTGCCGTTGTAATATCTTTTTGCAGGGGATGAGTCGTTTTTGATGAACATGACTTGAGCACCCACTTTCAGCTCTAGGTTTTCATCGGTCGGGTAGGAGAATTCGGGGAAGTTGCCTGTGATGTCAGCCTTGAAGAAGCGGCTTGGCGCATCCAATTCGTCCAACTTCTGTTTGTTGATGCTTTGCGCTTGGTAGTTGTGGGTGGTCAATCGGATATAGCCCTCTTCGTCTTTGGGGTTGAAGTTGGGGATGTAGTTGGCGTTGAGTTGTTTGAGGGTCTCCCCGTCGGCTTTGTTCTCCCTGATTTTATTGAGAAGTTCCACGAATTTGTCGTCGGCCTGTCGATAGACGGTTTTCAGCTCTACGCAGGCGTAGGGCGTCTTTTGCAGGGCTAGGCTACTGAAGAAGAAAGGCGTATCGTAGCTGTTTTGCAATAGGGTCCACTCCTCATCCTTGATGACGGGCGCCAACTGTTGGATGTCGCCGATCATCAGCAATTGTACGCCACCGAATGGCTCTTCGCTTCTGCGGAAGTGGCGCAGCACATTGTCGATGGAGTCGAGCAAGTCCGCGCGAACCATACTGATTTCGTCGATTACTAGCAGGTCGAGGCTTCGTATGATGTTGATCTTCTCTTTCCTAAATCGATATATCTCTTTGGGGTTGACGGGAGTTCCCGGCACATAAGGACCGAAATTCAGTTGGAAGAAGGAGTGGATGGTTACACCGCCAGCATTGATGGCTGCCACGCCTGTAGGGGCTACGACCACCATTCTTTTCGGAGAATTAAGTCGTAAGTTTTTGAGAAACGTCGTCTTTCCAGTTCCTGCTTTTCCGGTTAAGAACAGATTGGTATCCGTGTTTTTAAGCAACTCGTTGGCGAGTTCCAATTGTGGGTTTGTTTGCATAGTACAGTAACAGTTAGATGTTTTTGAAAATCATAAATGGGTCTTATATTTTGCCGATTGTCGATTGCTTGTAGAGACGATGTGTACATCGTCTCCCTTGTGTACGTCGTCCCTTAAGCGCATCGTCTCTACATTTCTACAATCATATCTTTCGATAGTGCACTGCCACCCAAAGATTTTTCTCTTCGTGGCCGAGCAGTTGCAGTCCATGTTTTTTCGCCTCCTCGTCGATGACAGGGATGTCCCTTTCGTAGAATCCGCTCATATATAGTTCAGAGCCGGAGTGCATGCATTCTGCGTAGCGTTGCATGTCGTGGAGGAGAATGTTGCGGTTGATGTTGGCGAGGATGATGTCGAACTTCTCAGCCCCGAGCAGTTCTGCGCCGCCCATCTCCACACGGATCTCTTTTTCGTTGTTCAGTGCTATGTTTTCGAGCGAGTTCTTGTAGGCCCACTCGTCGATGTCGATGGCTAAGATCGGAGAAGCCCCCTTCTTGGCAGCAAGGATGGCGAGGACCGCCGTTCCGCAACCCATGTCGAGCAACGATTTCCCTTTCACCTCCGTATTGAGCAGTGCTCGTAGCATGAGGGAGGTGGTCTCGTGATGGCCGGTGCCGAAAGACATCTTAGGGTCGATTAGAATATCGTATTTGGCCTGAGGAATATCTTTGTGGAATGTGCTGTGGATTACACAGTCGTCTCCCAAAATGATGGGTTGGAAGTAATGTTTTTCCCACTCCTCGTTCCAATTTTGTCCCTCTACGAATTTTTTTGTGTAGCTGACTTCCTTGTCATATTCGAAGTTGGCTATGAGGTCGTTTAGACGTTTTTCGTCGTAGAGATTGGATGGAATATAGGCGGTAAGTCCTTCGTTTCCAGCCACAAAACTCTCAAATCCGATTTCGCCCAATTCAGCGGAAAGCAAGTCTGCTATATAGTCGTTTTCAAGGTTATACTTGAACAGAAATTCAAAATAATCCATATTTTTTTATCTCGATTAAACCATTTTTATTTGCTATTGTCTAATTGACAAAGAGAGACGCAAAGGCAACCGTATGTATATTTTATGATTGCGAAAGTCTTTTTTTTAATTATCTTTGCGATGGACAAAGATAAACAAAAGGGCGATAATCGCCAAGGGGGACTCCCCGCAAAAGAAATGTTTATGTTTTCTTTCTTCGGCGACGGAGAACAAAATTTAGGAGGTTAAGATTATGAACAAGTTAAAATTTTGGTTGGCTATACCCATGATGATGCTTACTTGGGCATCTTATGCGCAGGATGAGTTGTATGTGACCGAGGCTGAGGCTAATGCTGAGGCTGATGCAGTTAGGGCAGCTCAAGAGGCTGCTGAGAAGGCAAGAATGGAGCGTCAAGCCGATTTGGAGAAAGTTCGCCGTGCAGAGTTGGATGCAGAGAAGGCACGTTTGGAATATGCGGAGAAGTATTTGGACGATACGCTCTATGTGGATGACGAGTCTGATTTCGTCTATTCCCGTCGTCTTCAGAAATACCATGATGCGGATTTGAATATTTACGAGCAGCCATCTACGTCAGAGACTACCGTGAATGTGTATACATATAGTCCGTGGGGTTGGGATTACTATTATGGCCCTTATCGTCGTGCATACTATTATGGTTATCCTACGTATGGGTTCTATTATAGTTATGGTTATCCATATTATTACTATGGTTCGCCATATTACCACCCTCGCTACACCTATTATTATGGTCGCCCATGGCATTCACGCCATTACTATGGTAGCAGCTATTATCGTACTCACCATTATGGCTATCGTCCATACAATAGGTCGTTGCGTTCAAGCGGTAGAGCAGCTTCATCGTCTCGTGGCGCTCGTGACTCATTCAGAGATAGAAGAACTTCGACTACGCGCTCTTCTTCTTCGTTGAGATCTTCTGAAGGCTCATCCGTAAGAAGCGGTTCTTCTACAAGATCTAATTCTTCAACAAGGAGCGGCTCCTCTTTGAGAAGCAACGACTCTTCAAGAAGCGGATCTTCTTTGAGAAGCAATGACTCCTCTTCAAGAGGTTCTTCTTTGAGGAACAGTGATTCTTCATCTTCAAGAAGCGGTTCTACAAGAAGCAGTTCAGGTAGCTCCTCTTCTTTGAGAAGTAGCTCAGGCTCTTCAAGCAGTTCTGTGGGCAGAGGCAGCTCTTCTTCAAGAAGTTCTTCCGGCTCCAGCTCAAGAGGCGGATCTTCAAGAGGTGGTACTCGTGGCAGATAAATAAGTATTAGCATAGCAGGAGAAGGCTCGTGTCTAACTTGCTTTGGACATGGGTCTTCTTTCTATAATTGTTTGTAAATTATTAAGAATAAAATTGACTAAGATATGAGAAGATTAGGATTGGCCGCAATGGGCTTGTTTTTGGGATGGGGGTCGATTTCGGCTCAGAACGCATACGATGCGTTGTCTATCAGCCGTGAAGATCCGATTTTGGGTACGGCTCGTTATTCAGCCATGGCGGGTGCCTTTGGTGCCTTTGGCGCTAATGCTACTACCATGAAGGACAACCCCGCTGGTTTGGGTGTCTATAGCAAATGGGACTTCACCTTTACCCCAAATCTCTATGTGACAAACGACAACTCTTTGGGTTGTAACATCAATAACTTTGGTCTTGTCATCAACTTCGCCAACAGTGGCAAAAAGAATGGGTATGTCACCTCTTCATTTGGAATCTCTTACAACAGATTGAAGAACTTTGACCGTTATTCAAGCATAAAAAGGAGAAATCAGGCTTATTCCATGACTGACGTTATGGCGAATCAAGCCTCTAATGCGGTTCGTGATGCCGGTTGGGATTTGATGCTCTTGAATGATGATTATACTTCGACGTTGAAAGAGGGAGAGTTGATCGATAGCCGCGTAAGATTTAAGGAGAAGGGTAGCATGGGAGAATGGGATTTCTCTTATGGTATGAATGTCAGCAATCGTTTCTATTGGGGTATCGGCTTGGGCGTAACAAGTTTGGATTATACGCAAAAGACTTGTTATGATGAGCTCTTCTATGATCCAGATGAGAACTGGTATTTGGACAACTACTATGAGGCATCCGGTTCTGGTTTTAACTTCAAATTGGGAGCCATCGCTCGTGTGACGGATTTCTTCAGACTCGGTCTCGCTTTCCATACGCCAACATTCTGGACGATCGATCAATATACTGACCAAAATATGGATTACCAGGATAAATATGCAGATGTTGCTAGAACGGAAATATCTTCAACGGATTTGTCTTATGATTTGCAGACTCCATTGAAGTTGCAGGCCAGCATGGGCTTTGTGATTGGCAAGAAAGCTGTAGTAGGTTTGGAGTATCAGTATGCTGATTATTCTGCAATGCGTATCACGGATGTTGATGGCGATGTTTTCGGCAATTATCGTGATTCACAGGATAAGATGAGATGGACTTCCGCATATGTGGATTTTGATGAGACGGATGAGAAGGAGCGTATAAATGAGTATATGGCCGCAACTCATACAATTAAGGCAGGAGCTGAGGTTAACATTAACAAGTATTTCGCTGCTCGTTTGGGTGCTGCTTTTGTTACGGCTCCAGTTAAGGACGATGCATATGAGAACTATTATAACTCTGACTACCCTGTATCTTTGCCACAGGAGACACTCTATTTTACGGGTGGTTTTGGCTATAGGGCTCAAAGTTTCTATGTGGATTTGGCTGCAGTCTATAAGAGACAACAAGAGAAGTTGTATGACTACTTGCCAAATAAGACGCCAATCTCTGACGATGCTTTGACGAATTTGAACATCATGGCAACCCTTGGTTGGAAGTTCTGATTGAATAAATAAAATAGGAGAGAAGCCCGCAAACGACTGTTTGCGGGCTTCTTTTTGTTCGCCCAGCACGAACGTACTCTAACGGGTGTAAGTCCCCAAGCCGCCCTAACAGTGGGAAGGCTACAGCCGAAAGCAAGGGTGTCCATCGTGAGGTGGAATCTGAAGGAAGCCGTAGGCAAACATCTGACCCG
>JAFZKQ010000072.1 GCA_017553575.1 Paludibacteraceae bacterium | reverse complement strand
GCTTGCGTTGGTGTAGAGGTAGTCGTTAACCAAACTTGTAAAGGCGATGGAGTCAGGTTGACAGATACGCTCGATGTCGTCCATGGCCAATTGGAGAGCCTTGTTGATGGTGACTTCGATGACGGTATCCTTGTAACATCCGGTTGCTTTGTTGGTTTGACGGATGGTGTAGTTGATCTTCTTGGAAAGACCGTTGAACTCGATGGTGTCAGTGTTGACAGGAGTCTTGATCTCCTCGCCGTTGCTGTTCAACCATTGGAAGGATAGATCGGAGGATGCGTTGTCTTCCGATGCGTTGATTTGGGCTGCGATAGGGTGGATGCCCGAGTGCTGACAGAAGGTGTCACCCTTGGCGATGGCTGCCTCAGGAATCTTCTTCACATCCATCTGTACGAAGATGGAATCCACACAGCTCCACTCCTTGTCGGTAGCCACCAACTTGATCTTCTCGCTGGTCTCCAATTGGAGTTTCTCAGGGGCAGGAATTCTGGAGCCCTCTTCTCTGAACCATTCGTATTTGTAAGTCTCTGTCGGAGCCAAGAGCAACGTGTCTTGGTATTGGCAGATGATGATTGGATCGATTGGGTCGATCGTCGGCAATTCGTGGAAGACGATGGTTGCCGTATCGGTGTAGGAACAACCGCTCACGGAGTCGAGAACCTCAATGAAGAAACGTTGGGTGTCGGTCTGCGTCTTGATCGCTTTTGAAGCGAGGGCGTTGGCCGACTTCAACGAGTTAGGGGTCGTTCCAATCAATCCCCAGATCTTGTATCCGATGTTGGACTTGTAGTTGTTCTTGTTGCCATCTGCCAAACGTTTCTCTACCTCTTCCTCCAAATTGACTGTCTCGTTATGGCAGACATGGATGGTGTCGGAGAATGGTTTGAAATCGATGGAGTTGGAGATGAAGGCCACAAGGGTATCTCCATCACTCTTACAACCTGTCAATGTGTTTTGTGAGTAGGCTGCATAGACTCCTGAAGGATAGATGGAGATGTCTATGCTGTCTTTGCTGATGGTCTCTTCACCCCAGAAGATCTCCGTCTTTGTCGTGTCGGAGTTGGTGTCGAGGGCGTGCAACCAGATTGGTGCGTTGTCCTTACAGAAGAAGAGCGTATCGGCTCCACCTTCAATGACAGGGATTGTCGGCTTTTGGTTGATGGTGACGAAGACCGTATCGGAAGCCGTACATACTTTCTCGGCGTCGGTGACGGTGTAGATGTATGGTACGCTGTCACGACCTTCGATATACTTGAGTTGCTCTACTTGCTCCTCCGTCAATTTCACGGCACTACCGTTGTCGACGCGTGCGTAGGCAATCTCGATGCCTTGAACGTTAGGCAAGTTGATGTCGCTCGCATTGGTGTAGAGGTAGTCGTTCACCAAACTCTTGAAGGCAACGGAGTCAGGTTGGCAGGTGCGCTCGATGTCGTCCATAGCCAATTGGAGTGCCTTGTTGATGATGATCTCGATGACGGTATCCTTGTAACATCCGGTTGCCTTGTTGGTCTGACGGATGGTGTAGTTGATCTTTTTGGAAAGACCGCTGAATTCGATGGTGTCGGTGTTGACTGGAGTCTTGATCTCCTCACCGTTGCTGTTCAACCATTTTAGGGTGAGGTCGGTGGCTGCATTGTCCTCCGAAGGATTGATCTTGACAGCGATAGGATGGCTTCCTGAGTGCTGACAGAAGGTGTCTCCCTCGGCAAGGGCTACCTCTGGAATCTTCTTCACATCCATCTGTACGAAGATGGAATCCAAGCAACTCCACTCTTTATCGATAGCAACCAACTTGATCTTCTCGCTGGTCTCCAATTGAAGTTTCTCAGGGGCAGGGATTCTGGAACCCTCTTCCCTATACCACTCGTATTTGTAGGTCTCTGACGGAGCCAAGAGCAAGGTGTCTTGGTATTGGCAGATGATGATCGGATCGATTGGGTCGATCGTCGGCAATTCGTGGAAGACGATGGTTGCCGTGTCTGAGTAGTAGCATCCGCTCAACGAATCGAGTACCTCCACGAAGAAACGTTGAGTGTCGGTTTGCGTCTTGATGGCTTTCGAAGCAATGGCATTGGCGCCCTTCAAGGTGTTAGGGGTGGTTCCAATCAACGACCAAATCTTATAGCCGATGTTGGACTTGTAGTTGTTTTTGTTGCCGATGGCCAAGCGTGTTTCCACTTCTTCCTCCAAGTTGACTGTCTCGTTGTGGCAGACATGGATGGTGTCGGTGAATGGCTTGAACTCGATGGAGTTGGATATATGAGCTACGATAGTGTCTCCCTCACTCTTACAGCCGGTCTCATTGTTCTTTGAGTAGACCGTATAGGTTCCGGTGGAGAAGCGGGAGATGTCAATGCTGTCGCTGCTGGTGGTTGCCTTGTCCCAGAAGAGGTCTGTCTTCGTCGTGTCGGTGTTGGTGTCGAGGGCGTGCAACCAGATTGGTGCGTTGTCCTTACAGAAGAAGAGCGTGTCGGCTCCGTTCTCGATGACAGGGGTGGCCGGTTGCTCGTTGATGGTGACAGTGACGGTATCGCTGGTTGAGCAGACTTTCTGGTCATCCGTTACCGTATAGATATAGTCGACTTTGTCTTTCTGTTGCGTGTAAGACAATGCGGAGGCCTCCTCTGCAGTAATCTTTTTAGCCTTTCCATTGACGATCTTCGCATATTCGTAAGTCAAGCCTGTCGTGTTGACGAGGTTTGTGTTGGCAAGGTTTGCAAAGATATAGTCGTCCACCTTTTGAACGAAGTTGATGACTTCAGGTTCACAAACGGCATCCAAGTCAGGCATGTCCAATTGAATGTTTTTCCGCAAGGAGATTGTGATGACAGTATCCTTGAAACATCTTGTCTTGGAGTTGGTTTGCCTCAATGTGTATTTGAAGTCGGTGATAAGTTTGTTCAAGACGATTGTGTCTGTCTTGATTGGGTTGGTGATGGAATCCATCTTCTCGTTGAACCATTGGAGCGAGAGGTTTGCTGCCGTATTGAATCCGTCGCTGGTTGGGTTCACCTTCGCATTGAGTTTCATCTCCTTGCCGTTCTGACATACCGAGGTGTCTTCGGAAAGGGCATGGTCTGGGGTAGGGAATACGGTCACGTCTACCTCAAACTTCTCCTCACAACCGTAGAGTTTGTCCGTCTCTGTCAACGAGATGGTTTCGTCGGCTCCGAGGATGAGTTTCGCTGGAGTTCCTGTGATAACGTCGCCTTGTGCGTTTCTCCAAACGTACGTGTAGTCGTTGTTGGTAGGCGTTGGAAGTTCCAAGGCTACCTTTTGGCACATGCTCAACTCGTTGTCCACCTTCTCGTTAGGCAAGCCGTGGAAAATAATCGTGGCTGTGTCTGTTTTCGAGCAACCGCTGATGGTGTCTAATATCTCGATGAGATAGAAGGTCGTATCGTTTAGGTATCTGCTCTTGGAAGATTGGACAGGAGCCTTGATCTCCACTCCCTTGACCTTGTTGTGAAGGGCGAAGACCTTGAATCCGAGAGCCTCCTTGTCGATGATTTGGTTCTTGCTGGAGAGCAATCGGTTGACGGTGTCACGCAAGGAGATAGACTCTCCGAAGCAGGCATCTTTTTGACCGAACTCTTTATATTTAAAGGTATTCTCCACCTTCACCGTAATCTCTATCTTCTCACCTTCGCAAAGGGTGGTCGTATCCACTTGATGGATGTAGTAGGCCGCACTTGTGTTTTGTGAGGTGACAATCTCGTCTTTCGGTTCCCATACAACTTTGGTGTGTTGGTCTTGCGTATTGATCTTAGACTCTATTTTCTCCGCCAAGTTGATGGTTTCGCCGTTGGCACAAAGATAGAGGGTGGTGTCCTCGTTCATGGCTGGAAGGTGAGGCTTGTGGTTGACGATGGCGTTGAATCCAACGGTCTCACTCATACAGCCCGTCTTCGAGTTCTTATAGTAACCATAATATAAGTTCTTCTTCAGTGTGGAAATATATTTTCCCTCCGTCGTGTCTACTACCATGTTGGTGGAGGCTACGGCAGAAGAGTCTTTCGACAAGAAGGTGTAGAGGGAGAGATCCTTGTCTTGCGTAGTTTTGACTACGAACTTTTGAAGAGTCGCACCTTCGCATATCGTGACGGTGTCGGCTGCTGGGGTCTCCCTTACGGAATCGTTTACGGTCACGATGACGGTCAGCCATGGACCCTTACAACCCATGTCTGTGGTTTGACGCAAGCAGTAGTAGGTCGTATCCACATGGTCGAAGTCCACGTCCACCGTATTGGTGAGACGGTCGTAGTGGTTTTCTGCGATGTCGTCGCAGTCATCGTCCAACTTGTCTTTTCGGAACCACTCCATGATATAATCTCTGGATGGGTAACCCACGGTAGGAATGGTCTTATCCTTGTATGGATTCTCTCCCTTACAGAAGTTGAGTGGATGTTTGTCGGTACGTGAAGTGGAAATCACGCTGGTCGTATCACCCACCATAGGGTAGGTTTTGATGGCGTCGGCCACTACGATTCGGAAGGTGTCATACTGGCTGACACAACTGTTTTTGTCCACTCTCGCCACGGCAAAGTAGGTCGTGTTGGCACCAGCAGTGCTGGTCTCTGGGTCTTTTCCAGAAGTGCTGGTCTCGTATTTATCGCTCTTGTAGTAGTTCTTTGGCAACGGTTCGTTATCGGCGACGCGAGCCCAAACCCATTTGTGTTCAGAGGCATCAAATGCAGTCTCGTCGAGGTAACTGTTGAGTTCTGTGAGCGGATTATCGCCTGTACAGTAGAGGATGGAGTCGATTCCTTCCTTGAATAGAGGTTTTGCATCCTCGTAACAATTTATCTTGACAGGAACGACGGAACCTGCACCCACACAGCCGTCTCCAGACTTCGCTTGCACCACGAATCCGGTCATTCTAGGCTTATCTTTAGGACAGTCCGAATCGTAGTCCAACGTCTTAAGTAGGTCGGCGAGGGCTAAAGGAGTCTGTTTGATAGCATGTGACAACACTTCAGCGGTATCGGAGGAGTAAGTCTCGTCAAACTCGTAAAAGAGTAGGTTGTCTGAGTCATAAGTAGTACCGTTCCACTCCCGTATTTGATTGATTACGTCGCTCTCTGTCAGTTCGTAGTGCTGACAGATTACCATGGTGTCCGTCTTCAGAGTGTCCGCCATAGGAAGAATTTGGATGAAGATGGTGTCTTGTTGACTAGCACATTGAGCTTTGAAATATTCTGCAGAATATTCGAATGTTCCGACAGCATTGGCATCGACTTCTACACTTTCGCCTATGCCAAGGGTGTCTTGTTTCTTCTCATTGTTTTCGTCTTCGTAATTGCGGAACCATCTTACTTCATAATCAGGATTTTCAATGAAAAGTTTGACTTTCTCCTTCTCATCCAATACCTGACAGAATTTCTTGTCTCCAGTCTCAGTTTTTATTTTTGGTTTCTCCTTGAGTTGAATGTCTATAATTTTGAGCGTGAATTTCAATGGGTCTCCTTCGCAGTTAAGAAGGAAATCCTTTTTCCTGAGTTCTATTTGAAATTCTCCTGGGTTTGTTGAGGCTAGTACGGCGTCATCCTTACCGAGTTCCCATCTTAATGGATTGTCTTTTCTTTTATTCTTGTTAATCCATATGTCTTCATGGTCCACACCTACCGTGTCGATGATATCAGCATATATATCATAGTTGTTATGGCCTTTTTCTATGATAATAGGTTTCATCGTTTCTTCCTTGCAGGCATAGATCTCCCCCCCATTTTTTATGATTGCTCCTTTGTATGTCGCAACAGGGGCGTCTGTGTCCATCTTGATGAATTTCACCTTAATGAACTTGCTGCAACTCCCTTTCTTCCATGGAGATTTGAAGTATGCGTAGGTCACGAGGCTTTCGTTTATAGCGTAATCCACATTAAATGCCTCTGCATTTCCTTCGTTTATGTCAATGTATTTTGTTGTTTGATAAATATTTGTGGTGTCTTGGCTTTTGAAAAGCATTAGTAATTTGCTATAGTCTATCTTCATATTGATGATAGAGTCAATGGAGTCTGCGCTCAGTTTGGATTCGCAATTAAGGAATCCTTCGAATTCTGGGCTATAGTTTGCTGCAGTGCTCGTGATGGATGGAAGTGCATTTAGGTCTCCAAGCAAGTTCATCATGCGGGACCGATTTACTCCATATTTTTCAGCAAAGTCTATTAGTGCATCTCTTTTGTGTTGTTCCCAAATGCAGGAATCGACTTTGGCTATGGAGTCAATGTCTAATCCGTAATAGTGTAAAAGCACCTTATAAATGTCTGCGGGTCTGATGGTCGTTGTGTTGCAGAACGGTATTTCTATTTCATCAGGAACATCGGTGCAGTTGCTTTCTGCGCTTATGTTTATGATGACGTTTTTTATGTTTTTCCCTTTGGGTTGTAGTATGCCTTCTGTTGTGTTGTGGTCTCCACCAATGCCAGAACAGCCACCAGCACCGCCGTTGCCTCCGCCGTTGCCCCAGCCATTACCATTTCCTATACCACCACTACACTTTAGATCTTTAAAATACTTATCTATGCCAGTGGCGGAGTTAGTGTTGGTTTGTTCCCTATTCGTGTTTTCGTATATGGAAGTTTCATTGCTTTTTTCCGTTGTGGTGGTTAATTCTGCTTGAGGCACTACGCTAGTTGGTCTGCCTGCATACGAGGTTTTCCTATACACATCATTGGGATCATCGGTTACAGGCTTGGTGTGTAGAGTCAATGATATTTTTATGACATCTTGGTTTTTTACATTGCTTGGTACGATTAAGTTGCCTCCAAAATCTATGGTTACCATTCTTGCTTCTCTATAGGATGGATTGTTGAGAAATTCTTTTTTCTCTCTGTCGTCAATATCGCTAAGGTATTTGTTGATTTGAGGGATTATGCCAATTTGGTTATTCCCGCCGTTTAATGCAGTTTGGTATGAATTGTTTCCGTCTCGTATGTCTCTAAACAGAATTGTTCCGCAATCTTTTTCTTTGGTGCGAATGGTTGTGACATCCCAATAACCCCATTTTAACTCATTGCTAAGAAGTTTAATGTCAATCTTTTCAACGGATTGAATATATTCGGAGAGAGGAATGTTTACTTTGACATTTTTTAGACCGTCTCGATTTTCTCCTACGGTTACATAAAGATTGCATGTATAGGATTCGTCTGGGCCTATGTCTGTTTTGTCGACCTCCAATGGGAGGGCTGCTTCTGGTATGTCTGGCGTACCAAATGAAAGGACAGCATTCGTCAAGAAGTGGTTTTCATTGTCTCCTTGTATTGTTAATTTGAGGGCTTGGTCTCCGGATTTTACGTAGTTGTCATTCTTTACAGCCCACACTTGTAAATCGAATGCTCTTGTATATTCAGTACCATCTTTTGCAATGTCTCCACAGTCATTGGAATATTTATATAAAATAGAACATCTAAAAGCATTTTCATCGTCATTCTTTCCTGCTGCGTTTGTATAGCCTAGAGGTAGTCTTATTTTATCAGCAGGATTATTTACTAAAATTGATTTTTCTGGGATATGGAACATACTACCGAATCCGGAAAGTCCCATTTTTATGCTTTCATCTACTACTTTGGTGTTCTCCATTAGATTGAAGTCGCAGACAATGGATTTTCCTACAGAGCCGGATTGCCCAGTTTCTCCTAATACGTCAATATCATAATAGGTTATGGTATGTCTGTCTTCCAGAGGATGGCTGTAAGCGATGAATAGCGACCATCCTGAACCATTGTTGTATCCTTTTTGTGCTGCTGCAGTGTTTGCTTTTATATTGGCTACGTATATCCTATACTTCTTGTTGTTTTCTAATGTGTTATTGTTGTATAAACTTTCGAAGTAGCTTTTTAGATTGGCATGACAAGATGTTATTTTTCTTTCTGTCACTTCTTTGTCTGCAGAAATCTCTTTTTTTGTTCCTGAAACTATGCTACCGGTTTCATCTGTAATTAAGATGTTTACTTTGTTGTATCCAGTTTGGGCATCACCCATCACCCAGTTTAATTGAGCGAATTCAATGTTTGCGGGGCCACAAGTGTGGTCAATGTTGGGGATGCAAAATTCTGCATAATTGATATTAGTGTAGTTGGTGTTGTCTCCTGTCGGTTTGTTTTTTATGTTTACCAATTCCATGTTGATGTCTTCGTCTTCGGAGGTTTGGACTTTGGCGAAGTCTTTTGCATTGGTGTTGGTATTACCTACCCAAATGAAGTTTCCATTGAATGAAGTTTCATATATAGGGTCTTTTGATGTTACGACATTGTCAGCAGCGTACACTTTGATTGGTGCCAAAGCAATGAGTATAACACAAACGATTGACGAAACGTATGATTTCATATCTAATTAATAGTTATTTTTTTTACATGAGTTACTAATATGGTTTTCCTATTGACCGCGATGTAAGGAAGTGTTGTCACACATTGTTGGCTTTCAATTAAGTATGCTCTTTTAAAAACGGTAGTGCAATACTCCCACCGTTACTTTCTCTCTCTCTTAATTCAATGTATTATCTTTAACTTCTAAAATATCGCAATGCGATTATAGAAAAATCCTCTTCTTAATATGCAAATATTATGCCAATGCAAAAGTACGTCTTATTTTTTAATTATGCAATGCCTTTTTTTATATCTCCTACATTAGAAATGCGGACTATGAAAATGTTATTTCTGTGGATTTGCAACGACAATCCGTTGATTTTCGTTCATTGGTTTTCATCCTCGTCCACGCTCCGTGTTTTTTTCATCCACGGCTACGATTTTCCGTCACTCTGAGGCTTCTTGCCGTCGCATCCCAGCCACGCAGTGGCGACACCTCCACAGCCGTATGCTTCAGCCTACGGAAAACGGAAACGTATTTGTTTATAAATCAGCCCCAGCGTAAAAAATTCCGAAAAAAGATGCGAAAAGATTTGGAGGGAATGCGGAAAGGCCCTACCTTTGCACCCGCTTTCGAGAAGGAAGGGCACCGACGCGGCGGAGGCCGG
>JAFZKQ010000071.1 GCA_017553575.1 Paludibacteraceae bacterium | reverse complement strand
TGTATGAATTGTTCTTTCTTGTCTCTTTCAGGATGTCCGTCTCTTTGTGTCTCTACCTTTTCGGTTTTGACGGTCGCTTGTTATGCTTTCCTGTCTCTTTCCTTTTAGTCTATCGCCAATCCTTCAAAGATCTCTCTTTTCGTGCTGTCCGCCCGGCCTCCGCCGCGTCGGTGCCCTTCCTTCTCGAAAGCGGGTGCAAAGGTAGGGCCTTTCCGCATTCCCTCCAAATCTTTTCGCATCTTTTTTCGGAAATTTTTATGCTGGGGCTGATTTTGAGCATGATACGATTGTGAAATTTTCGTCGTCGTTTTCGTTCCGTGGGCTCGCGCCCACGGCTACGGGGATGGGTATGGCGCCACTACGTGGCTGGGATAAGACGGAGAGCCACGGAGTGGCGAAAGATGCGTAGCCGTGGATGCTAATCCTCGGAGCGTAGGCGCAAAAGAAAACGGATTCATTTTCAAACAAAAATCAAAGTTAATTTGAAGAAAAATCTTTCAAAGTTGCTTAACTACTTATACATTTGCATGGTTAACAATAATCGAGAAACGGAACATTAAGTTATCGTATATTCATGATTGAACTTTTGAACAAACATAAAATAGGGATAGCATTAAGCGGTGGTGGAGCGAAAGGTTTGTCTCACCTCGGTGCGCTGAAAGCCATTGAAGATATTGGCCTAAAGATAGACCTAATCGCAGGCGTGAGCGCAGGTGCCATCGTCGGGGCTTTTTATGCCGACGGACAAGCCCCCGAAGAAATTTGCGAACTTCTCAGCAAAGGGAACCTATATAAAATGGCCTCGCTTACGAAACCTCAAAACGGAGGATTGGCGAAAATTGATTCCTACAAACAATTTCTCTCCAAAAACATCAAAGCCCGAACTTTCGAAGAACTAAAATACCCGCTCATCATCAACGCCACAGAACTCAATAGCGGGAAAATCACATACTTCGAAAAAGGCGAACTCATTGACTGCGTCATAGCTTCGGCCTCCGTACCCATCTTCTTCACTCCTACGGAGATCAACGGGAAGCAATACGTTGACGGGGGAATCTTCTGCAACTTACCTGCCGCCATCTTGCGTAAAAAAGGGTGCGAACTCGTCATCGGCATACACGTGAACCCCATCAACCCCATGGAGAACATTTCAGGCATACTACAACTATCAGAACGCATCTTCCATCTTGCGGTCAACGGCAACACCATCGAACAGAAGAAGAAATGCGACATTGTCATAGAGATGTCAAAAACACAGACTTATGGAATGTTCGAAGCCAACAAGGCTAAAGAGATTTACGACATAGGCTACGAGAATGCCATGAAGGTTCTTAGCCAATGTGATTGGGAAGAGTTGCTCACCCGAATAAAAATCGAACACTCTTACCCACATCACACAAAAAGACCATAACCACCAAAATATCTTCATTTACTAGATAGTTCAAAAGACCAAGGGGCCAAATTTCCCTCCTCATCGTAGAAACGAGGGTCGCTACGGATAACCGTGAGCAACTCTTGAAGATGTGGTAGACCGTAACAATTGTTCCGTTCTATCTCACTCAACAAATTATGCTCCTTATTGATAGCATTCCAAAAACTAGTAGGTACGTTTATATTACAAGAATGCAACCAAAAGTCTATATATTCACAATTACCATCCAAATTTTCCAAAAACACCGGATAAATAGTATTAGCGATATGGGCAATCACCTCACACCGTTCCTCAAATGACAAGGTGCTAATGAAAGAATCCAATCTAGTCACATAGGATGAGACAAAACAATCCGCCTTATGGCTATTTTTTCTATTTCCAGTTTCTTGATTATCATCCACATACCTTTCCAACTCCTCTTCAGCCCATAAATAGAAAAAAGAATTACCACTCGACGAAAGCTCCGTCACGGCATTCAACAATCCATGCCTGATCTTGTGTTTGCCATCAGGATAGAAATAAACCACAGAGAAAGGCCAGTCAAATAAGTTCGGCAGACCCTGCATGTAATCCCATAAAAAACTCCGATTGAGCATACGGTCTCCGTCATAGCCAAAAGCCATAACCAAATGATACATAAAATATTTATCACAAACCAGCAACAAAGCACAGGAAGAGGCACTTTCATTAAAAAGGTAGTTATTACGATGATAAAACAAATCTGATTCATAAAATCTTGCCGTATCATTAGTTATAACACTATCAGATTCATACTTATACGATAAAAGATCATCATAATTACTAAAAGAGATATGCATCTTCCTCAAATCAATCACAGCCCTAGAGCTCTGTGAAAGATAAAAATAACGATCGGTATCATCCGGAAGTTCCACAATGACCGTATTCCTACTCAATCGCTTCCATAAATATAGATCATCCATATCAGCCACATTCTCATAGCCAAAGATTTCCTTCAATCGTTTGCGAAATTTAGACTCCGATATGTGAAGATTTCCTACATTATAATACATTACATTCAGTTCCATTTCCGCATCATGCTCCTCGGGAGATAAAGAATATTTCAAATCATACCACTCACGCATCTTTGAGTCGTCATCCGTCGAATCATTATAGTAATCGAACCATTTCCTTATGACACTTCTCTGATCTGGAGTCAATGCATCCCATTTGGAGTACCGATCACTCTTTTGCGGAGTGACGGACTCCTTTTTTATTTTCTTTTTCGGAAGCTCTTTTTTCTCTTCCGCGCAACAACAAAACAACAATAGAATAAGCGCACAAACAACATGTATCGGTTTCATCATATTCGAAAATAAGTGTTTTTCAATCTGTTATAGTTAATCTTCCTCTTTTGTCGAAGACTCAAGTCCTGCAGACAAATTCAACTCCCAAGGAGCTAGTTTACCATTCTTATCATAAAAACGGTCATCACTCCGAATAACCATCAATAACTCTTGAAGATGCGGAAGTCCATAGCCATCATTTCGGTTTATCTCATAAAAAAGCTCATGATCCCTGTAGATGGCATTCCAGAAACTAGTAGGGATATCTATGCCACGGGCATGCATTCTGACATCCCCATAATCAGGATTTCCATCTATACGTTCCAAAAAGACAGGATAGATATAGTTTGTTATATGGGCAACGATTTCACAACGGTCCTTAAACGGCAATGCTTTGACAAAAGAGTCTAAACGTGCAACATAGACCTCAAAAGGGCCGAAATACTCATCCTCATCTTTCTCTTTTTCATCCTCATCCGTTAAGGTAGAGGTATATTTGGATGCCGTTTCTGCATACCTATCCAACTCATTTTCTGCCCATGCGTAACAATCCGCATTATCGCTCGTCGAAAGTCCTGCCACCTCTTGCAATACTCCATCCAAAATTTTATGTCTTCCATCCGGATAGAAATGAACCACCGAAAAAGGCATATCAAACACCTCTCTATCACCACCATTCAGATAATCCCTTAAGAAGGCCCTACAGAGAGCACTATCCCCATCATAACCAAAATTCATCACCAAGTGATACATGAAATACTTCTCATAAAGAAGTAACCAAACACCAGACGAAGCCTTTTCGTTGAAGATATAGTTGTTGTAATGATTACAGATATCCAAATACGATATACGCATGGTATCACCAAAATATCTTTTTCTACTATCGTCCCACTCTCTTTCAAAAGAATCTATATCTGTATGATCAGCGAAGTGAATTCCCACAATACATCCAGGCATAATTGCCTTTGAGCTCTGAGAGATCCAAAATTGTTCAAAATCATTAGGTTGTCTCATTATGACAGTATTTTTACTCAAATCCTGCCATAGCAGACGCTTATCAATATCAGAGACTTTCTCATATCCAAATATTTCCTTCAGCCGCTTACAAAACCTATCCTCCGAGATGTGCAACTTCTTCACATCAAACCGCATAACGCTCAACTCCATTTTTGCATCAAACTCATCGGGAGTAAAAATATCCTGAGAATTAAACGGAACCTCATCATCTACTGTCGTATCATTGAGAAGTTCAAAGGTCTTCTTTATGACACTCATTTGGGCAGGAGTTAAACTATCCCATTTTGTCTTAAGCACAACTGTTTCCATATTTTTTCTTTTCTTTTTCCCTTCTGTCCTATTCTTTTCCTCCGTACAACAGCAGCAGATTACTGCCAACAAGAGTACATAAATAATCCGTTCTATTTTCATTTGTTCTTATATATTGTATATTTATATGCCTGATAATATGTATTTCCTAAATGGATATGATGATCATGTCCTGTCCAAGCTTTTGCCCCCGCAATATCCTCTTGTGTAAAATTGTTAGTAAAATGCCACTTGATGGCAATACTTACAAAATGTTCCAAATGAGACACAAAAGCTTTCTTGTTTCCATTATAATACTTCTTAATGACATCATCCCAAAATTGCTCTGGCTTATTAGTCCCATTAGGATAACGCAAGTCAATGTCGTTTCCCATAGAATGCCCCTTATGGTTAGTATCCGTTTTATATAATGTGATGTCATTGTAGAAAATTGTATCCGTAATTCCATTCAACGGAAGAGAATAAAACAAACCCAATAGGCAAGCACAATTGAGTTCGCTTATAAAATTATCCCCGTCCTTTTCCTGAGTACCATACCGTCCCCAATTAGGCCCCGTCTCCGGGAATCGGAAGGCTCTGAGATTGCCTCTAGACTTCAACGTAGTCATTGTAAAACGATAGTCCTCCACATACTTTTTCCCATGGTTGTATATCTTATAAATATAGACATCGCTATTATAATTCGACTGATATTTGCAAACGGAGAACTTGTCCAGATCAATACGATAGATGTTCACATCATTCTCCTTTTCCGTAAACTCTTCGCTCCATTCGCACTTTGCCGTTTCAAAAACCTTATAGAACTCGTCAAAAGCATCTTGTTTCTTATCATAATTGGTCTTGTTAGTCTTTTCATCCTTCGCATGCTCGCTTCCCACCAACTTACTCACATAGAACTCCTTTTTCTGACCGTTGGCAACATAATGCATATCAGATTTTCCAAAAGGGTCTTCACAATATTTACGCAACTGAATATTCCTTCGTGCCAAATAAGCCATAGACGCTACCGTTGCCAACTCCACATCCTTACAAACTTGTTCAGCACCCCTCAACGGCATATATTTACCCGTAAACGATTTTATGGCAGCTTCGGTCTCCAAATAAATATCCTTTCCCGTAAGTTGAATCATGCCACCGCCACGATAACGCCAGCCATCACCGACCTTTTCTTCTTTACTATTCCCATTCGTGCCCAAATAGACATAGTTAGCTATCGCCTTTTCCTTCTCCACCCCCTTCTTCTCGAAGATTTTATCTAACTTATCCTTAACCCCCGACTTATATATTTTATTTCCATTCGCATCCAACTTCAGCACCCTCTTTTGCACTGTTTTTCCTTTCTCAAAGACAGAGATTGTTTGCGTCTCAAAGATTTTAAACTTAAAGACACTCTCCAACCCCTCGCGAGAATAGGTCATTTCTTCGGGAATACTTTTTAAGCTACGCCCTGATTCCACCGATATTTGCGCAAAATAATGCGCCTTTATCCAACAGGTGTTCATGTGCATGCATTCCATATAACGAGTATAGGTCTCGCAAATGGTCTTCAGCCGTTTAATCGTCTCCTCGTCTTTATTAAACCGCCCCACCTTCATCACCTTCTCCAACATCAAAGCAGCCTCCTCACTACAACGAGGGCATTCCCCATCACGAAGCACAGGTCCTTCTCCTTTTTTCAACTCCTCACCAATAATCGTCTGTGCCTGCGTTGACAATCTGTCATTCAGTTCACCCGCACCATCCTTAACAAACTTCAACTGCCAAAAGTAGTCACACCTGAGATGTTTAAGTCCCTCATCATCAAGAACAGTCAAGTAATCATCCCCCAACTTCACACCAGGGAAAGCATAAAGTAAAGAAGGCTCCTCTTTTTCTGCATCTTCCCTCACCACTTCAAAATAGAACAAGCGAGGCATTTGAGGTGCATCTGGATTATGGTCCAACTCGGAGATGATGTCCTCCGTTATTGGAAACTCTAAACGCCCGTCCCCATTCGGTTCCGGAAGACCCTGCAAATACCAAACGAGCGAATCACCGACATTTCCTGGCGCATTATTCTCAACCAACATCAAAGTCAACAGTTTCAGTTCCGTCTTCGAAAAATTATGGAGGTAAAGAACAATTTTCGCTTCGCTGCCATATTTAAGGATTGATTTCTGAGGATTGCCAGAAGCTCCTGCAAAATAGCCAGTTATATAACGGGAAGCACTAATCTTCAGATAAGGAGTATGATCTTTTTCGAAATGACCGCTCACCCTCAAGTCGTTCATGCCTGCCACATAGCAAGGCAAATTTCTCAAGGCAGGGAACAAGACAAGGTCTTCCCTACTCTCTGTCAGGTCAGCCCCCGAAAGTTCTACCTCAAGAGTTCCCCGCTCATCAAAAGCCGTTTCATCCAAGACCGAAGACTTCAACTTCTCCTTCGTTCGATAGCTCCACAACTCAGCTCGAAGTTCATTCCGCTCCTTCTCCGACAAATGGTGGAAAGCAGGGATACGGATTCGAAGCAGGAACTTCGTATCGAACCCCACTTGGGAAATAGGACGACGCTCCGAATCAAAGAACCCCCACTCCAAAATCGTTGCATCCTGAGCCTCAATTTCAAGCGTCACGGGTTCCGTGTCGCCCATAGCCAAAGTAAGCGTATGTATCCCCGACGAGTCTAACCGCAAGAGATTCCTGGTAGGAGTCCATTCATAAGGTTCATCATCCAGTGTTCCCTCAATCGGGCCATCCCGAAAAGAATTATAATTAGGATAGAGCATCTGAATCGATAAAACATAGGACAAGCCACGATAGATAACATCCGCATCAAACGACAGAGTTTGTATTTTGTTTTTCCGCACCTCACACTTATAGGTCCATAAAACGGAATCCTCCATTGTTTTTGCATTCACCAAAGCTTCCGACTCATCCAAAAGCGCAGAGACATTCAAATCATACTCTAGGTCACGAGCCACAATCACCAAGACATCGCCACGACAAAATTGGCCATCCTCCCAATGCCATATGACACCCGGATTTCCAGGAGGGAGCGGTACCGTTCGGAAAATCTTAAACTGAAAATTAGAGCCTGGACGCACCATCATAGGAGAGTCCTCCCCATCACCGACCACATCCACTCTCAAAAAATCGTTGACACAACAAATGTCCAAACCTTTGATACCGAGTGTTTTCCGTTGTAAAAAAGTATATTTGTTTTGAACGAGCAACTCAAAACGGAGCCTATGCATACCCACATTTAGCGGGTTCAAGGTGAAGAGTCCCTTTTCGGAATCATAAGAGAAATAATTAGACTTCGAGGAATCCCTAAGCATATAGGAAATCATTGTCTTATTAAGATGAACCATAAAACACTCATCCTCAGTCAGATCAAACAACGTCTCGACTTTGAAGGTAAGGGCTTCCTTATAACGGACTATTGCCACATTATTTCCTGTCTTAGATTTTCTGGACTCTGCCTTCTCCGGCAAATTGAGAGCGACTATGTCGTTTCTGGTGACCTGTACCTCTTTACAACACTTTGCATCAAGGGGCAAACGTTCATTCTTCACGATCCCTTCATTTGCATTCAAAGTCTCCTGCGCCTTGAAATAGCGATTCAAAGAGGCGAAGTTCTTCGAATTACCGACCGCCTCAATAAAATATTTTCCGGGCTTCTTCATCTTCAGACGGAAAGGAGTACCGACTTTGGCATATATTTTCAAATCAGTTATCCGAGTCTGACAGATAGGCTTTCCTTTCCGATCTTTTTTGCCCGTCGGTTCCAACTCCTTCTGAAAGACAATCCAACTAACCGGAGCCGTGCTAAGATCCACTTTCGATGTCGTTTTTGCCTCCATGATAAGTTTGTCGCCTAATCGCACATAGCCTTCCACCTTTTTCAAATCCTGAACAGAATTAGGCGCGACATTTTCCAGAATCCTTTCCTTATCCACACACCACAAATCGATGGAACTCACACCAAATTCCACATTCTTCGTCTTCGTTGGAGTGGAAGAGAGTTCGTCCAACCCTGACATCGGAGCCAAAGTATTTAAGAGGACTGCCGTCTCGACATCAAAATCGGCCACATCCTTTGCTGTAACCGAACAGACCTGACCATGAAAAAGACATGTGATTTCTCCCCCTTTCGGAGCGCAGGCAGAACAATACATTTTACTACTATCGAGGACGATACCATCCCCATAGCAAGTATTTTCAGCCCATTCGCCTTGCTGATACTCACAAGGTTGCCCCGTCTGCGTCTTCGTACTAAGCAGACAGGTACCAAACGTCATGACAGGTGTCTGGAATTGGACATCGCCCGTCGTGACAACACGTTTATTTTGAACATATAATTTATTGTTGCTGCTCGCCATGATAGAATTGGGGACAGACCCTTGATTGCAAACGAACAAGGCTCCATCCAAGACCACATGGGATCCACTCATATCCTCTTTCTTGGACATAACATTTTATCTTCTTTGACATATGCATAGGCCAGACCACAAAACAGGACGACCACCGCAAACCCTTCTCTCTCAGCACACCGCTGTTCCCAAAAAGAAACATTTGGTGACACTGCAAATATAGGAAGAAATCATAAACAGACAAAACATTTCTAACGTTATTTTAATGCAGGTAAAAATTAAGGAAAGGCGCATCGTTTCAAGATGTGCAGTTAATTCTCTTGACAAATCGCAAAAAACGTTCAAAACCCATTTTTCAACCAAAAGCCTAAGCAATCAAACAAAAAGAGGGGCACTAGCGTCAAAAGAGGATTTTAGCCCCAAAAGAGGCCTATTTTAAAGGGCAAATTGGCGTTTCGCGTTTTTTTCTTCTAAAAAATAGATATACATTTGTCCAAGCCATATCAAGCATAAAAGATATACATAGAATAGAAATTAGGAATAAACAGTCAACCAAAAGACATAGTAATATGAAAACAAATCGAATCACATCCATACTAATAGGTTCGATGTTGGCGTGCTCATCACAAGCGTCCATACTCATCAATGAGATTATGGTGAAAAATGCGTCTGCCATCATCAACAAAGACTTCAATTTCGAAGGATGGGTGGAGCTCTACAATTCGGGAGCCGAAAACATAGACCTGTCAAGATGCTACTTTGCCAAGTCGGAGAACGATCTTTATCTCTGGCAAAACAAAGCACAGACCCAAATAGGTCCTGGAGAATTCGCCATCTTCTATTTCGACGAATTAGATAAGGAGAACCATACCAACTTCAAACTAGACAGCGACGGTGGCGTTCTCATCCTATCCGACGGAAACGGAAATATATTAGACAAAATAACCTATCCGAAGTGTTATAGAAACACCTCTTACGGAAGGACGGAAGACGGAGGAGACACCTTCGGCCACTTCCTGACTGCCTCCATGGGGAAAAGCAATGCCGGATCACAAACAGCCAAAACGCAAACGAAAGCTCCGACATTCAGCCAAATAGGAGGTTTCTACAACAATAGCCAAAACATCACGATAAGTGCGGCCAACTCCTCGGCAACCATCTATTACACGACAGACGGTAGTGAGCCGAAAGTACAATCCGGACGGCAATACAACGGGCCTATCAACATCAACACGACAACGACCCTGCGTGCCATTGCCGTAGTTAACGGAGAGATCCACAGTGAGATCACCACCTCCACTTACTTCGTAAACAGCAATATTCCGACCTCAATAAAGGTGGTTTCCCTCGCAACAGACAGGGACTACCTATATGGCGACACCTTAGGTGCCTTAGTAGTAGGTAGAAATGGTAGCACCGTGCCTACCAACTGTAGTGCCATGGATAGGACCGCCAACTACATGAACGATTGGGACCGTCCTTGCAACTTCGAACTTTTCGACGAAGGCAAGGTTCAACGCATCAGCCAAGAGGTGAAAGTCGGCGTATTTGGAGCTTGTTCAAGAACCAAAGCCATCAAATCCATCAAGGTAAAAGCAAACAAAATATATGGAACAAACAAGTTGGACTACCCTATCTTCCACGAAAAACCAAATTTGAAATGGAAGAGCATCGTTCTCCGAAACTCAGGTAACGACTTTGGTAGAATGCTGTTCCGTGACGGATACCTGCAAACGCTCGCCGCTTCCAACATGGACATCGACCATCAAGCCTATGAGCCAGCCGTCATCTTCGTCAACGGAGAATACTACGGAATGTTGGGCATCCGGGAACGTTCCAATAAAGACTTCATCTACTCCAACTACGGATTGGACGAAGAAGACATCTGCATCGAAGAGACCTCCAACAAAGCAGAGCAATGCGATAGCTACCAAGAGGTCTTGAACATATCAAAAAGATCCAATGCCAGCTTTGACGAAGTCAATGCCATCATCGACGTTGAGGAGATGCTAAACTACTTCATGACAGAGATTTATTACTGTAACGAAGACTGGTCGGCCGGAAACATCAAGGCATGGAAACGATTGAAAGACGGCAAATGGAGATGGATACTCTACGATACGGACTACTCCACCTCCCTCTACAACGACTACTTGACCACCAACGGTTTCGTCTATGCAGCTCGTTGTTCCTTCTTCCCATTGCTTAAAAACAACCCAGAAATCAAGAAACGGTTGATCAACAAATTCACCGTACACGCTGGAACCACCTTCTCCGAAGAGAATGTCTCCGCCGTGCTTGACAGTATGATCAATATCTTGCAAGACGAAGCAGACTACTTCTTTGATTTCCTTTCTCAAAAGAGAATCACAGAAGCAAGTTCTTGGAGAAACGAGGCTGAGAAAGTAAGAAACTTCATCACCGCACGTCCAGACTATCTGTTCAAACACGTATCAGACAGTTTGAAAATCGGTGAGCCTGCCCCTATCCGTTTCGTTTCCGACCAGAACGGAGCCAACTATCAGTTGAACGGATTGGACATCATCAATAAGAAAGATTTCCGAAGCTATTACTTCAAAGGTTCCGAATTAACGGTAAAGGCCATTGCGCCAGACGGATACAAGTTCAAGAGCTGGGATGTCTGCAAAGAGAAATTCCTACTCTCAAGTGGCTCAACTTGGAAGTATCTCTATCAAAAAGAGGGAGTTGCCTCCAATTGGAAAGAGACCAACTTTGACGACAGCGCATGGAACCAAGGCGTTGCGCCGCTAGGTGCAGGCATGAGTTACCTTGTAAAGACCAACATCAGCCAAAACAACCAGAACCCTGGCGGAGGCACCAACCCTGGCGGTGGTATCAACCCTGGTGGTGGCATCAATCCTGGTGGTGGCGGAGACTGGGGTAACTTCGGCGGTACTGACTGGGGTAACTTCGGTGGCATAGGCGGATGGGGCGGCGCAGCTGTCAACACGACCTCCTACCTACGCAACACGTTCACGGTCAACGATCTATCATCAATGGGCGACCTACTTTGCACAATGAAGGCGAACGACGGAGTTGTCATTTACATCAACGGAAGGGAGGCTTACCGATTCAACATTCCGTCGAACATACAACTCTCCGACACGTTACACGCAGAGTTTGACATGAACTCCTACGCAACACGCCAATTCACCATCAAGAAAGACTTCTTGGTACAAGGAACGAATGTCATTGCAGTAGAACTTCACAGTGCAGCCAAGTCATCAACCATTGCGTTCGACATTGCCATCCAAGACTCCAAGGCTAGTCTGGAAGTGTTGAATACGTCTAACCAAGAGACTTACACCACGACATTCAACGATTCGCTCACGCTCCGCGCTAAGTTCGAACAAGATCCGAATTGGAGCTCTGACGATGTCAAGCTTTATCTCAACGAGATCTGCATCGCCAACAAGCAATATGTGGACGAATATAGGGAGGACGACGACTGGATTGAGATCTACAACGACGGAACATCGGCTGTCGATTTGGGCGGAATGTATCTCTCCGACAAGCGTTCGGAATTGACCCGCTTCCAGATTCCGACAGGACACTCCAGCGAGACCACCGTTCCAGCCAAAGGCTATATCGTATTTTGGGCAGATGCCGACTCTTCTTCACAAGGCCCACTGCACACGAACTTCCAGTTGCCTAAAACAAAAAAACAGACCGTTACCTTATCAAGGATGAAGGATGGCAAAGTTCAAGTAATCGACTCCATTCGATACGAAGTTCACACGAAAGGCAACGCCTACGCTCGTTTCTCCTACGAAGGCGACGGAGCTTGGTCTCTGACCAGCATACCAACTTTTGCCGCTCGCAATGCGTACGCACCAGACCACTCAACAAGCATCCTCTCGGATGTGGTAATGGCAGAGGCTAACGGATTCGATGTCCGCATCTACCCTAACCCAGTTGACGATTACCTCTGGTTCTCATTGGGAGAGGAGAATGCAGCAACAGTCACAATCAGTGACTATACCGGACGAATCATGAAACAAGAGGTTGTTGACAACGGTAGCAGCATCTATGTGGGCGACTTGAACGCTAGCATCTACATCGTCACCATAAGAAGCAACGAGAAAGCAATCTCGACAAAGTTCGTAAAACAATAACATTCTGAATAACGCAAGAGAGGCGCATGGATCTGATCTATGCGCCTTTTTTGATTGAATTTGTTCACCCTAAAGTAAAGAATATAGGAAGAGAAGGCATTTTTGAGTAAAAAAAGAGTAATTTCGCAAATAAAATCACAAAAATATGAGACTAAATAAAAACCTCTATCTTGCTTCTTTGCTGCTTCTTTGCTCATGCGGAAACAGCAATCAAAACCAAGGGAACGAGCAACCCGCAACAGGAGAAAGCATTGCCGACTCTACAGCAGAAAATATAGAAGTATCCGAAAAGGTGGTTCAACCCAAGACGGCCTACATCTCTTTCTACAAGAATGCGAATCCATTCCATGTAATAGATTCAGAAGAGGACATTGAAGCGACCATCAATCATTTCAAGAACTTCACCCACGCCTTGCTGCTATCAAGCAATAAAATCGTCGAGGTGAAATACAAAGAGTTCCAAAAAGGAGAGAACAACGCAGGGGCTTTCGTGGCAGACAACTATCGCGACGAATGGACAGGTCTCGTTTACGAATCAAAACACAAAGGAGAGGATGCAGGTCTGCTTTTCGACACAGAATACATCAACAGCCACCGACCTGCAAAAGCCGTCAGCCAAGAGTCACCCAAACTTTCCGCAAAAGAGTCCGACTTCATAAAGGCGCACTACCCTAACCTAAAGATCAACAGAGTATGCCAATCCGTCAGCTTGGAGAATGGCGACGCTAATCTATTCTCGGTTCAATTCGAACCTTCAGAAGAGAAAACCCTCGCCCTCAACGTCTTTGAGAAAGGCGACAAATTCTATATCAACGAAGAATGGGGAAACGGCGACAAATATTCGACGTGGAATGTGGACGACGAGGGTGTGTACCACAACCCTGATTTCGTAGTCATGGTAAGCAACGACTTATCTCAATATGATTTATTCTTTACAAGAGGATCCATAGAGAGTTTTGCCGTGGGAGAATACAAAATCACACAAGACTCAATCATTCCAACCCTCTATGCATGCTATTATCAAACAGTTGATTACCAAAGTAAAAGAGTTCCAGACAAGTGGACGCTAAAATACCAATGGAAAAAATGTTTCGAGGATGAAGACGAGAATAGCGTGCCTAAGGAATATGCCATTGCCGACTTAAACAACGACGGCATCAAAGAGTTGATTTGCAGAGACAAGGCGAAAGAAAGAATTGCCGTCTTCAAATTCGAGAACGGTTCCATCGAACTTTACGAAAGCAACTATTCATCTGAGGCTGCCGCAACCGTTGATTTCAAACTATACACAAACGGAATCGCCACAGAATGGGCAGCGACAGTCAACTTCATCAAGACGGTCACTCCGTTCACCAACCTGACCATCCAGAACTACAGAAGAGTATCTGGGGTGTCGGATCCTCATTACCAAAAGATAACCTACGGAGAGCCTAAAGCAAGCAACGAAAAGGAATTCAGCGAGCAAGAGGCAAAACTCCAAAAAGAGATCACCAATTACGATTCATTCGATTGGAAGAAAATCCAATACTAAGCAGATAGAACAAAACTAAAAAGCAATGAAAAAGCAAATTGTTCCCATCACACTTCTCACAGGGTACCTCGGAAGTGGGAAAACAACTTTAGTTAACAAAATATTAGCGAACAAGAAAGGACTAAAAATAGCCGTCATCGTCAATGACATCGGCGAGGTCAATATCGACGCCTCCCTCATCCAAAAAGGTGGCATCGTACAACAAAAAGACGATAGCTTGGTAGCACTCAGCAACGGATGCATCTGCTGCACGTTGAAGACCGACCTCATCGAGCAAATCACCGAGATTACGGAGACCAACAAATTTGACTACATCGTCATCGAAGCCAGCGGAGTATGCGAGCCGTTGCCGATAGCACAGACCATCAACTCGATTTCCACCATGGCAAAAAAATACGGCATGCCGGAGATCTGCCGATTGGACTGCGTCGTAACCGTTGTCGATGCACTACGCATGGCAAAAGAGTTCTCTTGCGGAAACGACTTGGAGCGAGAAAACTTGGAAGAGGAGGATATTGAAAACCTCATCATCCAACAAATAGAATTCTGCAACGTCATCGTTCTAAACAAGGTAGCCGAAGTCAGCAAAGAGGAGTTGGCTCTCGTCAAAACCGTCATCCGGAAGCTACAACCGAAAGCAGAGATCATCGAGACCAACTTTGCGGAACTCGATTTCGACAAGATCATCGATTCCAAACGATTCAACTTGGAAGAGGTTGCCTACTCTGCCGGATGGATCCACGAAATGGAGGAAGACGACCTTAGACGAGACAGAGAGAAAGAGGAGCACAAGCATCATCACGAACATGAGGAGCATGAGGAAGGACACGAGCACTGTGACCACGAACATGGACATTGCCACCATCACGAACACGAGGAGCACCACCATGAGCACGAAGAGGGCCATGAGCACTGCGACCACGAACATGGACACTGTTGCCACCATCACCACCATGACGGAGGAGAGACGGAAGAATACGGCATCAGCACATTCGTCTACTTCAGAAGGAAAGCTTTGAGCCTAAACAAATTCGATTACTACGCAAACAACAAGTGGCCTAAGAGCATCATCCGTAGCAAAGGCATCACCTACTTCGAGGAAGACCCAGACATGTCCTACATGTTCGACCAAGCAGGCACACAAAAACGTATTGTAAAAGCAGGCCAATGGATCTGTACAGCGCCCAAAGAGGAACAAGAGATGATGTTACGTGAAAATCCAGACTTGGGTAAAGATTGGGACGAGAAGTATGGAGATAAAATGATAAAAATCGTCTTCATCGGAAAAGACATGGACAAGGAAGCCATTATCAAAGACTTCGACAATCTATAAAAGACTTTAAAAGCCCGTTTTCATCGGGAAAAAAGTCGCTATAAGCAATAAAACCTTCAGGAAGGTGCGTTAAAAAACACACCTTTTTGAAGGTTTTTTCTTTTTGATTTATCTTTTTGTTTCAAAAAGATGGAGAATTTTTCCTACCCACAAGAGCATTATGGTTGATTATTACTCAACAATGAACGTTTTTTACATAGCAAAGAGAACGCACTTCCCTACTTTTGTATCAAGCTAAATGGACAACAGAACACATTAACATAAAGAGAAACGCACAACAAAATAGACAACAACCATCAAATACTCATATACCATGAAAAGACGTATACTCATAACCAGCCTCTTGGCGCTAGTTTTTTGCGGAGGCTCATTCGCAGCTAACGATGCTGCTAAGTTTTTCGACGGAATCAGACTAACAGATAGCTACAAAAAGCTATCCAACCACAATCCGCTCTTCACACAACGATTTGGAGCAGACCCGTTCGCCATGATTTACAACGATGAGGTCTTCATCTACATGACAAACGATGTTTTGGAATACCAAAATGGCACGTTGATAGAAAACTCTTATTCTAAGATCAACACCATCAACTGTGTCTCCTCTAAAGACATGGTCAACTGGACCGACCATGGAACAATGGGCGTCGCAGGACGCAACAACAACTCATACCCTGCCAAATGGGCAACTTGCTCTTGGGCTCCAACTGCCTGCCACAAAACTGTCGATGGAAAGGAGAAGTTCTTCCTCTACTTCGCCAACAACGGTAGTGGTATCGGCGTAGTGACCAGCGACTGCCCTTGGGGACCTTGGGTTGACCCTATCGGAAAAGAGTTGGTTTCTCGGAACACTCCTAATTGCGGCAACGTGACTTGGCTGTTCGACCCTGCCGTTTTGGTGGACGACGACGGTACAGGCTACATCTACTTCGGTGGTGGAGTGCCTCAAGGACAAGACGCCAACCCTGGTACAGCCCGCGTAGCAAAATTAGGCCGGGACTTCATCAGTATCGACGGACAAGCAAAAACCATCAACCCGCCTTACCTTTTCGAGGATGCAGGTATCAATAAAATCGCCGGTAAATACATATACAGCTACTGTTCCAACTGGAACACAGGAGGCAACCGCTACGGATTCAAAAACGCAGAGATCTGCTACATGACCTCCAACGATCCAATGGGTCCCTTCGAATACACCGGCATAGCCTACGAGAACCAAGGCGGATTCTTCAACTCGAACATCTATGGAGACAATGGCGGTAACAACCACCACGCTATGTTCGAGTTCAAGGGCAAGTGGTACATGACCTACCACGCAAGACTTCTACAGAACGCCATGGGCATCTGTCCAGGGAAAAACCAGAACTATCGTTCAACCCATGTCGACTACGTCAATGTGAACACCGTAACAGGAAGCATCACCAAGTCTAAGGGCTCCGCAGAAGGTGTTGCACAAGTAGGCTCTCTCAACCCATTTGAGAGAACAGAAGCAGAAACCATCGCATGGATGGCCGGCATCGACACAAGATACGGAGGCTCCAACATGATCGTGACAGACATCGACAAGGGCGATTGGATCGGCGTTGCAGGCGTTGACTTCGGAGAAGGCGCAAGCCTCTTCTCCGCCTATATCAGCGCAAACAAAGAGGGAGCCATCAAAATTTGCAAAGGCAAGCCAGACGGCGATGTAATTGGCTATCTTCCAATTCCTTCAACAGGAGGAAACTTCAAGGAGATTTCCGCAAAACTCGATGTGCCTATCAGTGGCAAGAACGACATATTCTTCATCTTCTCAGGTGATTTCGAATTCGACTACTGGCAATTCAAGGAGTCTGACGTAGTGCTTACCGCTTCAGAATCAATCGTATCGGCACCTGCCACCATCTCTTTCGAAGCAAAGACTTCCGAAGCAGGCATCCAAAAGGCAGACTTATACTTGGAGGGAACTCTTATCGGCTCATCCGACAAAGCCCCTTACACCTTCGAATATGAGATTGAGCAACCAGGCACCTACAATTTCCAAGCTGTTTTGACAGACGGTTCAGGAAAGACTTACGAGACCAACATTGAGAGTGTCAAGGCTCGTGGCCCTTACGAAGGCATAGCACAAACCATCCCAGGAAGATTGGAAGTTGAGCGTTACGACGTAGGTGGTGAAGGATTCGCCTACCAAGACGAGAGCAGTGTGTTCGAAAGCACCAAATGCACATTCCGAAACGATGAAGGCGTCGATTTGGATGTGACCGAAGAGGGCGACTACGTTTTGGGTTGGACGAAGAAAGGCGAATGGCTAGAATACACCATAAACGTTGATTATGACGACACTTACAATTGGGTGGCACTAGTCGCTTCTGGCTTAGACGGTTCAGGCTTCCGCCTATACATTGATGGAGAGGCTATCACGGAGGCCATTGAAGTGCCTAACACCGACTCTTGGACAAACTACGCAAGCATCAAGGGAAAGACAAGTAAATTGACGGCAGGCAAGCACACGCTAAGGCTCAGCATCGAAGCAGACTACTGCAACATCGACTACATTGAATTCACGGCAGAGAACCATGAGACCAGCAATGTAACGGAGACGTTGGCCGACACCCCTTGCCAATTCAACGTTTACTCCTTGCAAGGTATTCTCCTAGAGACAGTTGAATCAACAGCCGAGGGAATGTCCAACACATTAAAAGAGAAGAACTACGCAAACGGAACTTATATCATCAAGTCCCAATGCAACAACTTCTCCCAAATCATTCTTGTAAAATAAAGGAGGAAGGAGGCCGTATCCACACGGTACGGCCTCCCCTTCCCCATCCAGATACAACCTGAAAATACCAAACAACCATGAAACAGACTCTTTTATATACAACCATTCTGACAGCCGCCTGCCACATATGTGCCGCACAAACTCCTTATAAGGGTGTGACACAAGTGATTCCAGGCATTATCGAAGTGGAGAACTACGATGAAGGCGGCGAAGGAGTAGCTTACCATGACAGCGGCGAAGCCAACGAAGGTGAAGTCTACCGCCCAGAGGAAGGCGTGGACATCGACGGCAACGACGAATCGGGCTACGTCTTGGGCTGGACCCAAGAAGGAGAATGGGTAGACTACACCATCGACGTCAAAGAAGCGGATGCCTACGTCTTTTCGGCACGCGTGGCTTCCGGGCTCGACGGTTCCGCCTTTCAACTCCATTTGGACGGGAAAGCGATTTCAAGCGTGATCAACGTGCCAAACACAGGCGATTTCGGCAACTACACGAACATCAAAGGCACGACCAGCCAACTAACGGCAGGTAAGCACACGCTAAGGATCTCCATCGAGGGCTCCTACGTCAACCTCGACAAGATCTCCTTCCGTGCGGAGAGTACGCCCATTGAATACAAATTCACCTCACCGACAGAGAGTTCCAAGGTTTACGCAGGCGAATCCTTCAAAATTGAATGGACCACCAACGATGAGAGCAACGGCAACTACAATCTAAATTGGGTTGACAAAGAGGGAAACGTCACGCTGTTGCAAGAGGGCATCACCATCCCGGGCTCTTACGAAACCGAGATTCCAGCCTCCTACGAAGGAGCTGAAGGACACTATAGCCTATCCAAGGTAGCAGGCGGACTCATTCCTTCGTTCTTCGACGGGAAGAGCCACACGGTAAACAATCCGTTGATCTGGGCCGATGTGCCTGACGTCTCTGTGATTCGTGTGGGAGACACTTACTACATGGCGAGCACCACCATGCACATGAACCCAGGTGTGCCGATCATGGCCTCCAAGGACATGGTGCGTTGGCGTACGATCAACTATGCCCACCAAGCATTGGACAACGGAGACGCACTCTCCCTAAACAATGGCAAGAATGCCTACGGAAAAGGCTCTTGGGCAAGTTGCATACGTTACAAGGACGGCACATGGTATGTGTTAACACCTTCCTACACAACCAATAGTTGCCATATATTCAAGACAAAAGACATAGAGAGTGGCGTTTGGGAATCAGCCAGACTTCCATTCTACCACGACCCATCCCTCATCTTAGACGATGACGGGCGGATCTACGTCGCCTACGGATCGGGAAGCATCAGCATTGTCGAACTATCCGCCGATGCCATGTCCGTCAAATCAGGCTCAAGGGCTCGCACCCTGATCCAAAAGCCAGCCTCCATCGCAGGAAGCAACTTCTATGTAGAATGCGAAGGCACACAAGTCATCAAGAGAGGTGGCTACTACTATGTATTCCTCATCTCATGGCCGGCAGGAAGTTGCCGTTCGGTTCTTTGTTACCGTTCCAAATCATTGGAAGGCCAATTCGAGGGTAAAGTCATCCTACAAGACAACGGTGTAGCCCAAGGAGGAATCTTCGACACTCCTGACGGGGAATGGTACGGAATGTTCTTCCGCGACAACGGTTCCGTGGGCCGAATCCCTTATCTGCTTCCTGTCACTTGGTCAAACGATTGGCCAGTACTCGGAAACAATGGCAAAGTGCCATACACCCTCAGCATGCCTGCTGGACAAGAGGAGGGCTACGGCATGGTAACTTCCGATGAATTCGAAGAAAAAACACTCCCATTGGAATGGCAATGGAACCACAATCCCGATGCCAAGAATTGGTCGCTGACCAATGGCTCCTTCCGCATAACGACGAGCCGCACAGACAAAGCCGTGGTGGATGCCAAAAACACGTTGACCCAAAGAAGTTTCGGACCTAACTGCTCAGGCTGGATAAAGCTCAACACGGCAGGCATGAAGGACGGCGACTATGCCGGACTCTGCGCCCTTCAAGAGCTATACGGCTTTGCTGGCGTGAAAGTGAACGGAAACAGTAAAAGCATCGTAATGGTAGACGCTAGCGGAGGCTCCGCTAAAGAGGCAGCAAGCGTTCCCCTTCAAGGAGATGAGGTATGGCTTCGAATCGACATGAACTATCAAAACCAAGCTGACAGGGCCTCCTTCTACTATAGTTTGGACGGCAAGACTTGGACATCGTTCGGAAATACCATCAAGATGGAGTACAAACTGACCCACTTCATGGGCTATAGATTCGGATTGTTCAACTTTGCCACGAAAAATGTGGGGGGATATGCCGACTTCGATTGCTTCCGTATCGGAAAAGAGGTCAGTTCGCCTATCTATCTCGAGAAATCCAGCGAGGAGACCATCCTTGCCAATAGTGTAGATATTACGATCACGAAAAGGATTTCGACAGAAGTATGCGACCCAGCTCAGGCAATCGGACAATGCACAGTGGCACCTAATCCGACGGCAGACTTTGTCAAAGTGACAGGCATAAGTGAAATTTTACGCTTGGAGCTCTATTCCCTCGACGGCAAATTAGTCAACACCTCCCAAACGGATGAGATAGCATTGCCAAACGCCGGAGAATACCTGCTACACATCAAGACAAAGGGCGGAAATGTCGTAAAAAAGGTGATAGCAAAATAGAAAAAAGAAATAAATGTAAGTCAATAATACATTTTCTGTTCGTGAGAATAGATAAACGTCAAATTAGGCATAATTATTGCTGTGACGTTTCAGGAAAACGATGGATTACGTTTTTCATTTATGTTTAATGGTTCATAAGCTACCGGTCACTGAGAAGTTGTCCGGTAGTTGTTTTTTTATATAGAAACGTCCATTTTAGATGAGAAATTTCGCCAAAAGAGCCACCAACCCGAATGTTTTCAAGGGTCATCTCGCACATAAATCATGACATATTTTTATACTATACAATACACTATAAATCAATAATTTACAAATAACAAACAACTCAAATCGAACATTTTTAAATAAAAAAACACATGAATCATGACGTTTTTTTACGAAAATCGAGAAAAAAAGTACAAATGAATTTTATCGCATGGAAAAAAAATCACATTATTTTGAACATATAATACGGGACCGAAAAAAAGAGAAAAAATAAATTTGCCATAGACAAAACGAGGAAACGTGTGGTTTCTTTTATTCACGTAAACAATCGAATTGATCAACAACTATAAAACATTTATATCATGAAAAGACAATTACTTACAATCGCATTGGCATTAAGTTGCTTCAGTTTTAATGGTTTCGCTCAATGGGGCGGTGGCGGCTGGGGAGGCGGCGGCTTCGACTGGGGAGGCGGCGGTGGCGGCTTCAACTTCGGTGGAGAAGGAAGCGGCAACTCCGGTAACATTGGAGACTATCAGAAGAAAGGTGACATCGACTACGTGGGTGACAATCACATCGGTCACAAACTCGACGTCTATTTTCCTAAGGATGATGGCAAAGCAACCCACCCAGTAATCATTCACATTTACGGTAGTGCTTGGGGAAGCAACAACTCCAAAGGATCTGCCGACTTGGGTACGGTAGGAACAGCAGCACTAGGTGCTGGCTACATCTTTGTTACGCCTAACCACCGTACTTATCAAGATGCCCTATACCCAGCACAAATCAACGATATCAAGGCGGTTGTCCGTTACTTGCGCGGAAATGCACAAGAATTGGGCATAGACACCTCCTTCATCGCCATCTCTGGATTCTCATCAGGTGGTCACTTGGCTTCTTTGATGGGTACGACGAGAAACGTGGAAAAAGATTACACTGTAGGCTCAGCTACTATGGATATTGAGGGTAACCTTGGTAAATACACCAATGAGAGCAGCTGGGTAGATGCCGTTTGCGACTGGTCAGGTCCGGTAGACTGCCGTAAAAAGAGTTGCGGTAACCCTATCCAAATGGCGCCAGAGAACGACATGGTGGGCGGTTGCAACGACCAACAATGTCCTGACAAGCACGCCCTACTCGCAGCCAACACATTCATCGACCCAACCGATGCCCCTACCATGGTGGCTCATGGTTCTGCCGACAACATCGTTCCTCAATGCGAGGGAAAGATTTTCTACGATGACTTGAAAGCAGCTGGCGTTGATTGCGAATACTACCCTCACAGCGGTGGCCACGGAGTAGAAGGAAGCTTGACTGGCGATATGATCAAATTCTTCAACAGAATCAAAGAGGCAAAGGCTGCCGCAAGAGCTGAAGGAGAGACCAACGTTGCCAGCGTATTCAGCAACAAACAAAACATCTGCATCGATGGAAATCGCCTCTACCTCTGTTCTGAGGGCGCCGAGGCAACCGATTTCGAACTCATCGATATGTTTGGAAAGATTCTAAGCAACGGCCAATTAGATGCCAACGGAATCAACATCTCCGGTCTCAGCAACGGAATCTACTTCATCCGTTTGTTGGGCAACGAAAACACAAAACTTATTAAGTTCATAAAATAAGAGAATTTTCATTCTACATTAATAGTTTTAGGTTGACAAGTGGGGAGGATGCAGTGTGGTATTGCGTCCTCCCCTATTTTTTACACGCTACCGAACTTTTCAAAATCTGCTTAGATTCCCTTATCGCACGCCTTTGGGCTGAAAGCCAACCCTATTAGTACCAAGTACGCAATGCCCGATAGGCTGGCAGGCGACCACGTGGCTGAGAGCCAACCCTAATACAGAAGACACGAAGGCTTCCAGCCTTTTCCCTCGTCTCCGCCACCTACCGACAGCACCTATCGGTGCAATCGGTTACTAATAGGACAGGCTTCCAGCCTATGCAAAAATCCTCCAATGATAGGATTAAATTCAAACAAATTCTAAATGCCCATGGGGCCGTACCCTTATCTGTGATATACCCCCTTTGGGGTCGGATGTGCAAGACAACGACAGAGTCCCGAAGGAACGGCTCAGAATTGCTATGGAAGAAAACCTATGGTGGCGTGTCAAAATTCAATTTTCGATACACCCTCATGCCTCATAAAATCAAACAACGGAAATCTCAAACAAAGCCATAAATAATTGAAGCCGCCACAATGTGACGGCTCCAAGAACATCCCCAGAAAATACAAAAAATTTGGTTGCTATGTCAAAATTTAAAAATGTTATGTCGAACTAAACAATCTATCAAGAGGAAATCAATCTCCTTTTCTCATAAACAAATTTAAAACAAAAACCACTATTTGAATAGGAAAAAAAGGTCATCTATCGCGAAAAAATGGTAAAAAAAAGTCAAATCACCCTTTTGACGGATTATTCATATACCAAAGCAAAATATTCCGATTAGGAACAAAAAGGGTTAAAGAATTTTCCATTCGTTAGAAAATGTCTAAAAAACAGATAGGAGATTCGACGGGGGAGTTTCGAGGAAATAGTTCATATATTCCCATTGCCCAGAAGAGATTTGTTAGCAACAATTCAACAGTCCGTTCTTTTTGCCGTTGATGTCTATTTCGATATTTCCGTTCATACTTATGAAATGTTACCTAATAGCCATAAAAAAGGCCATCCATTTGGACAGCCTTAAAACAAGAACTAACAGAGGTGCTCTCAGAGAGAAACTTTGAATGATTCTCCACCGACATTAACTAAGAAGACACCTTCCCCAAGAGTTTCAATAACCATCTCAGAAGAAAACACCTCACCAGAATAAACAATAGTCCCATCAACATTCGTAATCGTAATCTTCGAATCTATCTGAGCGTTACTAAGAAATACCTTCCCCTCACTCGCCCAAACAGACAAAAATGGATTATATTTAGTTGGAGCATTCTTCTCGTTCTTTTTGTAGGTCACCGACAATATTGAATTATCCCATATTTCAGGAGTCTCATAAGAATTACCAGACAAATCGTCAGTTACATTTTCCCCATTGAAAAAGACAGAAGCAATAGACCAATCGTCATCCGGGATGAACTTAAACACATACGAATCACACTCACCAATCAACATATCAGTTTTCCCATTCGCACCATCTTGTATAGTCAAATACACAGAATCCTCAAAACATCCAGAAGGAGACACTTCCCCATCAAGTTCCAGAATTCTTTCTTCCAAGCCATTTCCAGGCTTAAAGATGAGTTTATATTCGTATGCATTACAAGCCATAACATCCGTATCCACATAGGTTAAACTATCAAAATCCGATTTCGACAAGACTTTTTCGTATACAAAAGAATTAGTCAAATTCGATTTACTGAGAATAATTTTAGTTTCTTCACTCCAAACATATCCTTCCTTATCCCACTTCAACGTGATTCTCGAATTGTCAGAAGAGACCTCAGCCGTCAAATCTACGGGGTAACAAGGATCCTTTTCGTCAGCCCTCACCACCAAGTGTTTTGCATACGCACTTGTAAAACAATCGCCATGTTCTGTAGAATTTCTCTCTATATCACACTCGAAAGAAACACTCTTATCCATTTTCCCTAAAACAATCTCATAAGCATATTTCGTAGTTCCAGGAAGATAAGGAATCACGGTATCCGTTGACGAAATGATTTCACCTGAATTATTCTTCTTTAAAATGGAAAGGAGGAAACCTCCTTCTTGATAATTGCTTGTCGGAGCAACAAGAATATCCCAATTCAAAACAATCCTTTTTGAAGGCTCCAAATCAGCCTCAAACGTTGACACTTGAGGATAACTTGGTATTTCGATTTTCTCAGATTCCGCAACACACTTAAGATACCCTGAATAAGTTCCTTCATATGGAATAAGACTCTCATACCTTATTTTATATGACATTGAATCATTCAAGTTCCGAGTTGAAGTATTAATCCAAAATGGTTCCCCTGAAAGAACATCACCAGATATTCTTGTGTTACCTGAAACATGAGTCAGTTCATCGGTTCCCCATTCACAAAGATAAGCAACATTTTTTTTAGAAGACTGATCTGCACCAAGATGCCAATTAAACTCAATCAAAGGATTTCCTTCATCAGAACAACCATAAGTCCAACCATCAAATGCCACATTTACATTCAAAGGTACAACATACCCTTCTCTAATTATTTCTGATTCCTTATCCATACCATTATACCATTTCCCTCTCATTTGAATTTCAATCTCATTCCCCCGATCGTTTAAAGAAATAGGCAAATCGAAATTAATGTAATAAGAAATGTCGTATGGCTCTTCACCCTGCACTCTATCATATCCACCCTTCTCAGCTCCACTAAGAGAAACCCTAACTGTTTCCCAATCTTTATCAGCATCTTTCAAAGACAATCTAACAGAATTAGAACTTTCCCCACACCTCTGAGAAATTTCAAGATCATCCATATAACATATATATTTACGACCGGACCTCCAAGTTTGCCAAACGCAAATACGATAATGAACAACTCCTCTGCTTAGATCCAAAGAAAATTCACTCCTATATTTTTCGGACTTCTGCATCTCTTTCCATGTCAGAGGTAGAGAAGCAAAAGAGGACAATTGTGCAAAAAACAACATCCAAAGCAATGCTATCCACCTAAATTTTAAGGGCAGACTCTTTTCCTCCCTAGAGAAAGTCCTTCTACAATTCTCTAATAAAAACGATATTATATTCATTTTACACGACAATCAATAAATTCAACTTTACTTTATTTCAAAGGGAAACCTTAAAAATCTCGCCATTCACATTCACAATGAAAACGCCGGAACCCAAAGAGCCTAACACCATCTCGCTTGAGTCAACCCTGCCCCGATAAACCACATCACCAGTTATGGTCGTCACCGACACCTTCGATTCCATCGGCGCATTGCATATAACCACTTCACCGCCTTTAACCCAAACAGAAGACAAGGAGTTGGAGGGGCTCATCACATTTGTGAGATCTTTTTTCTTATAAACCACAGACAACGTAGAGTTATCCAAAAGTTCTGGCGTCTGATAGATGCCATTGCGCAACTTGCTTGTAACATCCTTACCATTGAAAGATACTGAATTCACAACCCAATCCTCCTCAGGGACGAACCTAAACTTATAAAATCTGCAAGAACCAACCAACATATCCATCTTACCTTTCACACCATCTTGAATTGTCAAATAGACATGATTCTGTTCACATCCAGACGGAGAAAATTCGCCGTCTATAGGCAAACTGCTTACCGACGAACCATCGCCGGGCTTCATGATTAACTTATATGAATATGTATTGCAGGGCTTAACATTGTCCTCATACGACAAACTTTCGAGTTCCGCCTTCGTTAATGGTATCTCATAAAAAGAAGAGGTTGTCAAATTCGTCTTACAAATGATAAACTGAGAGCCTTCAGTCCAAACTGTTCCAGTTTTTTCCCAAGAGATAGAAACATGAGTTTGATCAGAGGATAGAGTAGCCGTAGGCATAACTGGACAAAGATGATCAAGGGAGACAATTTTCTGCCATGGGAGAAGACCGAAAAGGACTAACAACGTGATCCATCTAAAATTTAATGTAGGGATCTCAAGTCCCGCAGAGAAATTTTTCTTAAACTTCTCCACTAAAAAAGAAATCAAATTCATTTGTCACTCAAATTAGTTATCTCAAAATTTTATTTTCTCAATTCGATTAAAACACACGGCAAGAACACTTGCCATAAAAACTTTATTCTATTAGAAACACAGTTCAATCCAATTCCATCATTGAACTGCATTCTATTTCAACGAGTGCGATTGACCGTCATCCAACAGTCAATCGCAGTCCAAAATCATCACATTTGCTTACAGACAAACAATTTCGGGCTGTCCACCACGCCAAAGATATAATCGGAGGTGAATGGAAGCGTGATTGTCGATTCGTACAAGTAATGGTTTTCTGCATTCCAGTAACGGAAGGTGACATTCTCTTCCTCTCCGCCAGTACCGATGATGGTCAGAAGATAGACACCATCGATGACCTTCTCCACGCTCCGGCACTCGTCACCGACAAAAGCCGCCATAAGGTCGTTCTCTGTCGCCACCGACTTGAGTGCAGCCGGAAGTTCGAAAACCACCGTCATCGTATAGGCATAATCGCCTTCTGCTTTCACCGAAGTCCAACCAGGATTCTCGTACTTCTTACCCGAAGGATTGACCGTAGTGGTGTCCCCCCCCTGCGACCCATTTCCCTCGATTTTATTAAGCACCTCATCCAACTTCTTGTTGGTCTCCTTCAATTGCTTGTTTGTCTCGTCCAAGCTCTTCTTTTCCTCTTCCAACTTCTTGTTGGCTTCCTCCAATTGTTTGATGGTCTCCTCCTTCTGCTTCAACTGTTCTTCCAACTCGCTCGTATCGTCATCGTCGTCGCTGCAGGAGGTCGTCCCTCCGAAGAGGGAAACGACCATTGCAATATATAACCATTTTTTCATGACTTTCATTTTACTTCTTTACGATTTTAAACATTTTAGAATCTCCGTTTTGGCTAACCTTCAACAAGTAAGAACCTGCTGCGAAACCGTTCATGTTGATGCTGGCATCCAACGCATTGTCGGAAGCAGGAACTTGCTTCGTGTAGACAAGCGCACCAGCCAAATCGAAGAGTTCGATATTCACCTCGTCCTCACCGCTCAAGGCACCAGACACGTTCAAGAGGTCAACCACAGGATTAGGATAAACAGACAACGACTCAGCTGCGTCCATGTTGAAGTTCAAGACGTATGGCTTGCTTGGCGTACCATAAACCGCATCGCCTGCAAACGACATGGAGTTGTTTGCCACGTAAGTCACTCCGTCACGCTCCATAGTGAAACGTACCTTGTCGCCGACATTCGCAGAGACATTGATGAACTGAAGGGCATAGTCGTCCGCCAAGGCAACCTCAACCACCTCATTCTCCTCACTGCCCACCAAGACACGGAGGACATCGCCCTCCCTCTTCTCAGGAGCGTAAGCAATGACACTCATGTTAGACTCGTAAGCCGAAGCCTTCTCCGCAACGACAGCAGCCGAACGCAAAGCCGTAGATGCAGTAGGATACTTGAACTTCTTCTCCTCGCCACCCATGTTCTTCATCATATAACCGCAGTTCGGTTGCAAGCTCTTGAGGGAACCAATCCACTCATTACCATAATACATCGCAAAGCCCTCTTTCGACTTGATCACATCGCCTTCCGTTGCCTCGTAGTCAGCCAACGCTGCTTTCAACGTCATGCTGTAAGTTGGCAAATAAGCGATGTAGGTCCAACCCGTCTTATTCAATAAAATCTCCGTAGAAGCGAGATCCAAATCAGAACCAGAGACAGTCAACGTCTGATCAGTCTCAGAATAAATTTTGAACATATTCACATTGTTCAATGTCACACCTGAATTCGACCACTTACGATTAGTAGGGGAATAGTTTGCCGACTTATCACTCAAAGTCTTCACCCAACTACCAGCCGTCCAATTTCCCCCCTTGAGATAGGTATTCATATTGGAAATATTTGCGCTCTTGAGGTTGAAAGAGACCCAGTTCCATCCCTTGTTCAAGAGGATGTTCTGATACTTAACGCTCTCACTGTTGGAGAATACGATTGGTTCCGTTGGCTTACCAGAAACCTTATTGTCCTTGAATTTCACAGTTGGAGAGGAAACAGCCTTGTACATACGACCTGTGCTGGCATCCCAAATGCGATAAGTTAATTCATGCGCAGAAGGACTCTCGGAATAAACCGTCAACAACGCATACCACATATCCAACGTCTTGTCGTAACTCATGTGAGCCACACCGACGCACTCTCCATTACAAAAGGCAGCAAGCATATCCTTCTCATCGTTGGAGAATTGGTTGTCCACCTTGATTTGCGCAAAGACTGCCATGCTGAACTCATACTTAGATGGATCCACCTTCCAATCTGGGGTGTTACCCTCAACCGTCACATTAAGAGCAAGCGGCTCCGTCACGTTATTGGAGTTGGTCAAGTAAACCACCTCATCGTACGTACCCACAGCCAAAGATGGATCAATCTCAAACTTAAGGGTCTGCTTCTCCAATGGGTTGATGACACCCGACTCAGAAGAGACGCTCAACCAAGAAGGCATGTTGTCAAGGCTGTAATTGATCATGGAACCACCCTTATTGACAATCGGCATCTCAAACTCATACGCTTCGTTCTGCTTCTTGTTGATCGTCACAGCATCATCCAACCACTTCAACTGGTTGCGGTCGATGTAAGCACTCCAAGTGATTGGAGAAAGGATGTAGTTTCCGTTCACATCCTGTACCTTGTTGACCGTAAAGTTGACGATGGTCTTCTCTATGCGGTAATCTTGCTCTTTCAACGTAATGATCAACGCATCGTTATTCACCACCCAGTCATAGAGCAAAGAAGTCGTTGCACCCTTCGTCTTGACAGGAGGGATATTGACAGATTCAGAGACATTTCCTTCTATAGTGGCAATTGTCAACTTATTGCCATTGCCATCAACCGCATCATTACCCTCATCATTCAAAGAGAACTGCAACTCTGGTCTTCCTTGCCATGTAACATAGTGTTCAAAAGGATAATAGAGCAACAAGCCCATCTCATCGCCGTTCGACTTTTGATTGTAGAACTTCTCGATTTGAGACTGCTGACGATACAAGTTCCAAAGACGGATTTCATCCACCTTACCCGTGAAGTATTGGTCAACCACCCTTTTCAGAGTAGTATCCGTCTTGCACACTCTTGCGCCAGCGAACAATCTATCAGAAGCGATACTTTTCACTCGTTCAGCAGGGAAGTAGGTATTCAACTCACCATCCATATAGATGCGAGCGTTACCTGACGAACGATTTACCGCCAACGTGAAGTTGTGCCAATTGTTATCGGCATAGTTACCATTAACAGGTACCGTATAACCATTATGGCGGAAGGTGAGAGTACCCTCTTCATTAAATCCGACGCTGAACACCTTGGATTGATCTTCACCCTTTCCATCGATTCCATTACCATTAGAAAGAATCGTTTGATTTTTCGCACCTGGAGCTGTATTGAACCAGAATTCCAAGGTGAAGTCCATATCCGAAGTAATGACAGCCGCACCACTGTTCATAGCCACGTAACTTGCACCGTCAAACTCAGCCGAACGACCCTCAGGCAAAGCCCAAGAAGCACCCTTCATCAGCAAGTTTGCACCACGGGCCTTATCCTCCGTGGCAGAGCCTTTGCCCTCCTCCATCTCATAGTAAGCAATCAAATTCAATTCATTGCCGGACAACTGTGCTATGCTATTTCCTTGGATGTCTGCCAACGAACGAGCTTCGTTCCAAATGCGGAATTGATCCACCTTACCGTTGAAGTTGCCCGATTGGGTAGCCACGTTACGCCCCACCTCTACGACGCCATTTCCTTTATAATACGCATTCACCTTGTAGCCACTAATAGCGACCGTATAGTTGACGTAAGCCGTCACCGTCGTATCAGTATGATCGTAAACCAAAGCGACATGGTTCCATGAGGATTTCTCCCAAGCAGGAGTCTTCTCGGAAACTACCACTTTATCAGCCACCTTGACTACCACCTTTCCACTATCATTCATACCCATGGAGATAGCCATGGTATCAACACCCTGGCTAAAGAAGGTAGCGTTCTGCAAGGAATCATAGTTCACCCAACACTCGAAGGTCAAATCCTTGTTGGCGAAGTTACGGGTTGCTTCCGTCGTGAGGTAATCGTTCTCTCCATCCAAGGCAATTGCCACGCTGTGGTCGGTCACTGCACCGTTACGGATGCCCGTCACCTCAAAGTTGTTGACCGTCAACTTACCCCCAGCGATGGTCTCGTTGAAGTCGATACGAACATCGTCCTCTATGGACAAGACACCGTCGGCAGGTTTAGGCGTACCGAACAAACGAGGATTGTACATATCCTTGATACCCGAAACCACCTCAGAATAATTTTCATACAACTCATTGTTAATATTACAATACGAAACAGCACGCAAGTCATACCTTTGATCTGGAAGGTTATCCATAAAGAACTTATAGAAAATATTGCCGCCATCCTCAGAAGAGATGGTAATAGCATTAAAACCATTTTCCACAGCCTTCTGCGATAAAGAATCCTCCTTATAATAGTATGCCAACGTAACCCAATCGTTTTCCGAATCAGCTGCAGACTTATATTGCAATTCAATATGCTCAAAATCGGCATAATTCACATCAAAATTTGAAATAGTAATCGGCATATAGTGCTTGGGCAATCCATCAATTGTATCAACCGCACAATTTGTATTGTAAGTCCAATTATTAGTTGGCTTAACAATGGCGACATCCGAACAAGAAGGAATAAAATGAACAGTAAACGAAACCGTATCCGCAATCACATCCAAAAAAGAGGTTGGATCAGACTGACATTTAGAAGCCAACACCAATTGCAAATCATCATAATTCAACGCCTTACCCTTTGTTACAGACATTGTCTTAACTAGAGTTTCACCAGCAGGAACAAGATAATCCAAGGCAAATCCAGACATGGAATTTCCATCAATAGACGGAACCGCGCCATCAGGATTGGAAGCATCAATCAAACGGAGATCAAACCACTGATCCTCTCCTGTTTCCGAATTATTACGCAAATAAAGAGTAAAGAAAGCCTCCTCGCCAGAAGGAACGTTCACAATATAGTCGTTTTCAATTTCTATACTTGGAACCTCCAACTGCAATGTATTAGCGCCAATAAAGGTTCCTTTCTTATAATACTCAGTCTTATATGCCTTCTCATAAGGACAAGAAGTGGCACCTCCACGAGTAATGAAGACAAATGACGAATAGTTATCCTTATCTTTGATATCGGTTGTATCCACCACCCCCGAGTGATTAGGATTCTCATATTCCTCTTTTTCTCTTTCCCAATTACGCTCATGAAAAACATCAACTGACAAGTAATCATCATCACCATCTTCAGCCAAAACAAATCCCTTACTATGACTACGTTCTACTTCACTTTCAAAAACTCCACCTTGCGTAGTAGTAACCTTTTCCTCAAAGGTAAAAGTATTTGCAGTAACGGTCACTGCGTCAGTTTCAACGTCCGTTCCTTCTTCCACAGCCAAGCCAAGAGTAATTTCAAAAGAACTTGTATGAGTTCTTCCAGAAGAATACCCCTCTGTGTATTCTATAGGAGAACCTGCATGGAAGGAATAGTTCGATATTCTTTCTGAGACGTCTACGGAAACCCGTTCTGAGAAATAAGTCTTCTCCTCTTCGTTATCTTTAATTCTATCTTTCCATGCTTTTATCCATTGGTTCAGCGTCTTGATGGTGTCACGATAAATAACAACAGACTTATTCTCTGCATCCCTAGGAGATATAACATCGTAAGTATCATTCTCACCAAATTTCGAATCATCTTCCGGCACTTTAGAAAGATAATAGGTATCTCCCGTTTCGTCCGCCAAGTCCTGATATTTCTCTTTATTTTCCAAGCCATTAACAATCAAAAGACTCCTCTTTAGATTTTCCATATTAGGAAGAAGTGTCTTCATGATATAGACCTGAGGATATGCGAACAAGGTATTGAACTCTTGACTTATACTGATTGACGTACTTTTCGCCAACATATACTCTTTTCCCACCGTGTCCGTATAAGCAATCTCATATTTGGTTGGATTAGCCAAATATTCCTCTTTCTTGATTAAAGAAACAGCATCGCTTTCACCAAAACACATATTTGTTGAATAACCCACATAAACATCTCCATCTGCTCCCACATACAAAGGATCATCACTTGTCTGGAACTTAGTTGTCAATGTCGTCGTACTTTTCTTTTGGTTCTCCGCAGTATAGGACTCCTCGTGTGCCACACCGAGTTTCCAAGTTTGCGTAAATCCAGTTTCCACTTGGGTACCCGTAAGTTGTGATGTTGGGGTCAAAGTACCAGTGAAAGATTTCACTTTAACGCCCTTGATGAGATTCGCTCCTTCAAATCCTTCGTTTTGGAAAGAACCAGTGTAAGTCGAAGTTTCAGTAAAAGAAACTCCTTTTTCCAAGAAAGAATACGAGTTACTGCCAGGAGGATCTCGAAGCACCGTCAACAATTTATCAGGACCAGCAGTCACAAAATTTGTCCCCTTCAAATGATGTCCCTTAACGTATACTTTATTCATCTCCCCAACAGCAAAGGGGCAAGACCAAGCTATTGATGTAGGATTATCATCGTCCCCGCATGTGACCTTTGCCGAAATAGTAGAAGTGGCAGTCGTCAACTCAGGCTTACCCACAACAAAACTAATGGAAGCGACACCATTAGAATCTGCTTCAGCTTGTATGGATTTTTCTGATGCCGCAAAATTAACAGAGAAATCAAACTTGCCATCCAAGACTGGCACCACATCCAATTCGTCCGTATCCGTGTGTCGGAACTCCTCATTGACAAATGCCTTCAAATAGTAAGTTACGCCTTGAGAAAAGACAGGAGAGCCGAAATAGTAAGAATCCGTATTCTCATCATAAACAGAGACTTGTACCGTCTCACCAAAAATATCAGAGGTTTCGACCTCTTTTTCCCCGAAATAAGACAATGGGGTTCCATTAGCCTTGGTTTGCAATACAGTCAACGTTGGTTTATAACGTTTGATGAATTGTTGTTTCTTGTTAAACCTAACAGTATCATTAAACGTATACCATTTTTTATCGACACTGTCTCTATATGTATAAATCGTAGAATCCTTAGATATAGAAGTGAGATTCAAAAGAGAGCCCGAGCCATTGATGTCAGAATGACCATTGACGTTCACCTCCACAGTATACGTTTCAGGCACCACATAAGCAACGAATTCTCCCGTAGTATCATTAACATGAATCAACACTCCATCTGCCATATAATCCACGGTGTTAACATGGGTAATCTTTCTTTTCGATGTGGCATGATTAGGAACAAAGTGTTTCTCAACCACTGTAACGCTATCTTGCATCTCATATGTTCCAGGGAACATGTGTGTCAACTTAACCGTAATATTATTTGCCAAATTATTCTTAGACAATGAATGACCGACAGGATAAGCCTCTTGCACAGTACCTCCAGCCACACGTCCGACATACTTTATCTTCGTAATATCAATCAAACGCGCTGAAATGTCATCTTGATAGTTAAGTGCATTTCCTTTACTATCGCAAATACGACCATCCATATCAAATTTATGTCCATCCTTCTCTGCCATTACTTCATGGATACCCACAGGAACACTAAGTTCGAAACGTCCATCAGCTTTTGACATGACAAGCTCATTCGATTTATTGAATGCTGGCTTTCCATCAATCAAGAAATGTACACCTTCCACAGGATAGTTTCCTCCCTCATAAACAATCTCACCAGAAATCACAAATGAACTTTTGTCTGTAAAATCAACCGTATGGCTTTGCGTTCCAGTACCGATGAAACGAATAGCCTGAGTTGGAGAGAATTGGTGTATTCCTTTCCTTGGCATTAACGTATAAGCAGTACCATTCCCATAATATGGAACGCCACGCGCACTATAAAAACCACCTTCATCCGTAACTGCGCAATAAGCCAATTCGTTTATCGTCAAATGAGAGACAACCTTCTTAACATGGAACAAATCACCCGTATTTCCATGATAAGACTCCCTTCCAGAATAAGAGCAATCAAAAATCTGACCTTTTTTTAGTAATTCATCAAATTTCCCCACCTGACTCTCTTGCATAAACTCAAAGGTATAATAAGCGTCTAAGTTCCTTTCATTCCCGACCAAATACCGCGTATAATCATTTAATATTTCAGCTTTATCCAATGCACGACTCCAGATACGGACTTCATCAATTTGTCCAACAAATTTATCGCCCATCACAATCTCCCTTGCAATATCAGAAGGGAAGGTAACCAGCCCCACTTCTATTTCTGACAACAATTCAGCATTCATATAGAGAGATAATAGCTTCTCCTTTCCTTTATAAACGGCAGTTAGATGCGTATACTCTAAAATCGGCATTTCCTTCTTCGCCTTCACCGTTTTATCGCCAATCTTCACATATATGTATTTTCCCTGTAAGCCTATTTCAAAAAAGCCCATTTTTCCTATAACCACAGCATAGTCTTTCAAAAGAGCCGATGGATATACCCACGCTTGCAACGTAGCAGAAGTAGTATCTACAAGAGAAGCCAATATTTTGTTACCTGGCACAACTACCTTTCCATTACCCTCAAAACCAAGAGCATACGTAGTTGATTCATCTTCAGATTCAAAAACCACTTGAACGGAATCCACACCTTGCCCACTTTCAAATGTCACACGTCCATTAAAATCTCCCGTTGGTGTACGAAATCCGAAATCTGAGATTGTATCCCTTGAATAAAAAGTATCTCTACCACATTTAGTCCAGCCGTAGACACGATACTCATACAAAACACCCGGCAAACAAGATTGATCATCAAAGATATATTCCGAACTTGAGCTTGCCGAAATAGTATGTAATCTTTTAAACGGAGTAGAATCACTACTACATTCACGCCGTTCTAGTATAATTTCGTTAAAAACTGAAGTTGTCTGCCATGACAAACTAACTCTATCTGGATGATATCCCTTGGAAATTTCAAGGTTTTTCACTGTTCCTATTTGAAATGGTGTAAATACTGTATTACGGGGATCGTCTTCGTCTACAACCACCATTGATTTTTTCTCATAAGCAGGAACATTTGGGTTAAGAAAAAACTGATAACTATACGATTGACACTTTTGCACCGAATTGTCAACAAAAGTACCTTTCTTGTAATCAGACTCGTAAAGGGTGTATTCAATAGTTGTTTGTTCATTCGTACGTTTAATAACAAACTCTGCTTCTGGGCTCCAATAATTACCCGACCGGGTCCAACTTAACACAACATTATCATTATCAGAAGAAAGTTTCGCTGTAGGATTTCCCGGATAACAATGTCCTGTGGAAATATCCTCCACAAGCAAAGCTCGTGAAAATTTTTCTGTATAACAAGAACCTTGCTCCTCTGAATTTCTCTCTATTTTACAATCATAGGTAACTTTTAAATCATCACCTTTCAAAGGAATGTCATGATGATAGTCTGTTGTTCCCCCAACATAAGGCTCAGTGACCTTCTCTGTAGAAAGAGTTTTACCCAACGAATCTTTCCTTGTTATCGTCAAAAGGAAATCATCTTCCTGATAGTCAGAAGTAGGAGCATTGGGAATAGACCATAAAAGCACCAACTTCGCATTATCCATATCCAAATCCGCCTTAAAATCTTTAACTTGAGGATATGCCGGAATTATAAAATCACCAGTTTCTACAGAATACCTTATATCCTTATTGTCAGAAGGAGTGTACTCATACCTAATTTTATAAGACTTAGATTTACTCAGATTATGAATAGGTTTATTATTTATTTTATCAACGGTACCAACTTTCAGAAAAAATGAGGTATCCTTTACGACTTTTTCTACTTCCGTTTGTCCATCTGACAAAGTTTTCTTATTAGACTCCGCCTCACACAAGAACACAATACCGTCTGTAGCCAAAGCATCCGATGCTTTGTTACGCCAATTAACCTTAATCACGGGATCACTACCAGAACAATCATACGTCCATTTCGGATCACCTAATTCCAAAACAGCCTTAGGATAATCACACTTCACCTTGCCAAGAGTACCATCAATAGTATTATCAGTACCCCAACGTCTAAACCAAGTACCTTTTATAGAAACTTCTACTTCTACTTCTTTTTCTAAATCGCTTTGCGACACTGGCAAATCAAATTCAAGATAATAAGAAACATCATTGTCACCTGCATCATATTTTTTATACTTTTTATTCATCACATCGCCTCTAACCGAGACAATTCCTTCTCTCCATTTGTTTTTTTCATTACTTTCCGAATCCACATTAATTGACACGGTCTTAGTCTTAGCAGAGTTTTGGGTAATTAAAACATTTTGCATCATACAGTGCCCATCACCTAAGCCAGACCCCCAATCTTGCCATATGCCAATACGATAATGGATAACACCTCTCTTTTTATCCCAAGTTACCTTACTTTTGTAATCATCGTTACCTTGCAATTCGTTCCACGTCCAAGCGGCATAAGAATTGAATGGCATCAAACACAACAGCCCCACCAATGCGAGCCATCTGAATTTTGAGGTCGGAATCTTCTGTCCCGAAGAGAAAAATCTCTTAAACCTCTTTCCTAAAAAAGAAATTAGATTCATTTGTTAATCAAATTAGTTAAATAGTAATTAAATGTCTAAAAATTCAATTTTGGGTATTACAAAAAAACACGTCTACCGTTACACAAAAATTATCGAGTAGAGACAAATTCGGCTTTAGTTTTTTCGAAAGTCACCTTCACGCATGGATGCAAAAACTCTAATTCCAACTCACTTCCACGCAAAAAAAGTAGTTCTAATCCAACTTCGATATAAGTGTTGTTATAGTTTTATGGCAAAATGTTCCAGACTTTTCCGTCCTTCCATTTCACGACCACAAAGATATAAATATTTAACAAATGTCAATATTTTTAAATCAAAAAAATGAATATTTTTAATAAGAAATTTTCCGCCCCGGCCGTCCTCCCCATTCGCCTCCTATGCTT